>DATEGI010000140.1:0-9497 GCA_035280205.1 Terriglobales bacterium
CTGGCGGTGAAGAGCGAGCGCGAGGTGTATGAGGCGGAAATTGGCCGCGAGCGCGAAGAGGTAGAAGAAAATCCGGAGGAAGAAAAGGAAGAGATGGCGCTGTTTTACCAGTTGCAGGGCTTCAGCGAGGAAGAATCGCAACGCATGGCGGAGCGGCTGGCCGAAAATCCGGAGCAGATGTTGCAAGCCATGGCGCAGCAGGAACTGGGGCTTTCCGAGCACCATTTTCCGAACCCCTGGGTGTCGTCGGGATCGGCGGCAATATCGACCGCCGTGGGCGCTTTTATTCCCATCATTCCGTTTTTCTTTGTCGGCGGATTTGAGGCGGTGATCATCGCCTTTGCCGTCAGCATCGCGGCCCACTTCCTGGTGGGGGCTTCCAAGTCGCTCATTACCGCCCGGCCGTGGTGGTCGTCGGGCCTGGAGATGACGTTCGTTGGAATTCTGGAAGCGGCGGTCACCTATAGCCTGGGGCTGGCTTTCGGGGCGGTGGGGTAGATCAACTTCTCCGCCGCGGATTGATGCGGATTCCACCGCGTCATGCTGAGGGACAAGCATCTTGCGCGCATCAATTCGTGATTGTGCGCGCAAGATCCTTCGGCGCTAAAGCGCCTCAGGATGACCCCAGCGATGTTGATGCCGTGGCCAGCGAGATAGAAATTACTTAGCACCGGTATTACTTAATGCTCAGCTGGGGTGGCCTGGTGGAATAGGAGCTGCCAATGGCTGCCTTCTCTGATCCAGACCGAGCTGGCGTATTGCTTAGCCGGGGCGTGCTGGCCCGCGGCGCTTGCTTGAATGTCAAGGTCATAGGTCAAAAGGGCTCCGGTCCGGCCGATACTCCGCAGCTTGAAGTTTTTCATCGCATAGCGCTTCACGTTCAGGTAGTTCAGCTTGCTCAGCAGTTCCGCCTTCGTGAGCACCAGGCCGTTGTAGGCCACCATGAGGAATTGCGGGCTGAGGGCCTGATCGAAAAACTTCTTATTCTTCTGCTGCTCCGCCTGTGCCAGGTCCTTTTCCAGGTTGGTCAGGTTGTCGCGCAACCGGTGGCCGTTATCGGAGCGGGTTGTGTTTTTCGGTGCGTCGGGAGTTTGGGCGAGCGCGCTTCCCAGCCAGAGGGGGAGGATGAGGGTTAGAGCTAGAACGGAACGCATGCCGACAGTTTCGATGCATAACCAAGGGTGCGGGAAGGGGAACATCGACTGGACAGCACTCGGGAGCTAAATCCCTTAGATTCAATGCGAAAACAAGACCGTTGAATGCAGAACCAGTTGCGGCCATGACCGGCTGCCTGCTAAAATCATACTGTACTAAAAGGGTCCTATTTTTAGTGTACCGATTCAGTCTGGTTTAGAGTCTAAGCAACAGAGGGGCGAAGCGGCCGCTGAGGAGCTAGCCACATGATCAGGTTAGGGAAGCTTACAGATTACGGGTTGGTGCTGATGACGCACATGGCGCGGCAGCAGGACCGGGCGCTGCACACGGCGCGCGACCTGGCGGCGGAAAATTCGCTACCGCTGCCCACGGTCAGCAAGCTGCTTAAGCAGTTGCTGCAGGCCAAGCTGCTGGTCTCGCACCGGGGTATTCGGGGCGGTTACAGCCTGGCTAAGCCGGCGCGGGAGATCACGGTGGCGGAAATTATCACCGCGCTTGAAGGGCCCATCGCGCTCACTGAATGCAGCACGGACGTGATCGGTCTGTGCGACTTCGAGCCGCGCTGCCCCATCCGCACCAATCAGCAAATCATCAGCAAGGCGGTAAGCGGGGCGTTGGAGCGTCTGATGCTCGCCGACCTGGTGCAACCGCTGCAGCTGGCGGCAATCAAGGATTCGCAAGGCAAGCTAGTCACCATCGGTCCAATCTCCGGGAGAATGCAATGAGCACTAATGTCAATACTATTCAGGACCTGGCCAACCGCGAGTACAAGTGGGGCTTTGTCACTGAGGTCGAACAGGAGAAAATCGCTAAGGGCCTGAACGAAGACGTTATCCGCGTGATTTCGGCGAAAAAGAATGAGCCGGAGTTCATGCTGGAGTGGCGCCTGAAGGCTTACCGCCATTGGGCCTCGCTGGAGAAGGCCCAAGCCGAGCCCAAGTGGGCGAATATTCATTATCCGCCCATTAACTACCAGGACATCCACTACTACTCCGCGCCCAAGATGAAGAAGAGCAAGGCCAGTCTGGAGGAAGTGGACCCGGAAATCCTGAAGACTTACGAGAAGCTGGGCATTCCTCTGGATGAACAGAAGATGCTGCAGGGCGTGGCCGTGGACGCGGTGTTCGACAGCGTGTCGGTGGCCACCACCTTCAAGCACAAGCTGGCGGAGGCGGGAGTGATTTTCTGCTCGTTCTCCGAGGCGGTGCAGAAGCATCCCGAGCTGGTGAAGAAGTACCTGGGCTCGGTTGTGCCTTACAGCGACAACTTCTTTGCCGCCTTGAACGCGGCCGTGTTCAGCGACGGCTCCTTCGTTTATGTGCCGAAGGGCGTGCGTTGTCCCATGGAGCTCTCCACATACTTCCGCATCAATGCGTCGGAAACCGGGCAGTTTGAGCGCACGCTGATCGTGGCTGATGAAGGCGCGTACGTCAGCTACCTCGAGGGCTGCACCGCTCCCATCCGCGACGAAAATCAGTTGCACGCGGCGGTGGTCGAACTGGTGGCCATGGACAACGCCCAAATTAAGTATTCCACAGTGCAGAACTGGTATCCCGGCGACAAGCAGGGCAAGGGTGGGATCTACAACTTCGTGACCAAGCGTGGCAAGTGCGCCGGCGTGAACTCCAAAATTTCCTGGACGCAGGTGGAGACCGGCTCGGCCATCACCTGGAAGTATCCCAGCTGCATTCTGCAGGGCGACAACTCGGTGGGCGAGTTTTACTCGGTGGCGCTGACCAACAACTATCAGCAGGCCGATACCGGCACCAAGATGATCCACATCGGCAAGAACACCAAGAGCACGGTGGTGTCGAAGGGCATCAGCGCCGGGCACGGGCAGAACACCTACCGCGGGCAGGTGAAAATTCTGAAGAACGCGGCCAGCGCGCGTAACTACACGCAGTGCGACTCGCTGCTCATCGGCGACAAGTGTGGCGCGCACACCTTCCCTTACATTGAGGTGAAGAACGCCAGCGCCCACATGGAGCATGAGGCTTCGACCTCGAAGATCGGCGAAGACCAGATGTTCTACTTGCGGCAGCGCGGTCTGAAGACGGAAGATGCGGTTTCCATGATCGTGAACGGCTTCTGCAAGCAGGTATTCCGCGAGCTGCCCATGGAGTTTGCGGTAGAAGCGCAAAAGCTGCTGAGCGTGAGTTTGGAAGGCAGCGTCGGGTAACGCAATACATAGGTCCTACGTTCGCGCCCCCCTCGCAACCTCGGGTCGCGCTCGCTCAGGATGACATTGGGGAGAAATTTTTCTTAGAGGAAGACGATGGCACTTTTAGAGATCAGAGACTTGCATGTGAAGGTTGAGAACCACGAGATCCTGAAGGGCATTGACCTGACGGTGAACGCCGGCGAGGTGCACTCCATCATGGGGCCCAACGGCTCAGGCAAGAGCACGCTGGCGCAGGTGCTGGCGCGGCGCGAGAACTTTCAGGTCACGCAGGGCGAGGTGCTCTACAACGGCAAAGACCTGCTGGCCATGAAGCCCGAAGAGGCCGCCTGCGAGGGCGTTTTTCTGGCCTTCCAGTACCCGGTGGAGATTCCCGGCATCTCCAACGCCTATTTTTTGCGCTCGGCGCTGAACGCGGTACACAAGTATCGCGGCCAGGACGAGTTGGACGCCATGGACTTCATTCCCATGTTCAAGAAGAAGATGAAGCTGCTGGACATGGACGAGAAGCTGATGAACCGCTCGGTGAATGAGGGTTTCTCCGGCGGCGAAAAGAAGCGCAACGAAATTCTGCAGATGGCGGTGCTGGAACCCAAGCTGGCCATCCTCGACGAGACTGACTCCGGCCTGGATATTGACGCGCTCAAGATTGTGGCCAATGGCGTGAACGCCTTGCGCAGCCCGGAGCGCGCCATGGTGGTGGTCACGCATTACCAGCGCCTGCTGAACTACATCGTGCCAGATTTTGTGCACGTACTGGTGGACGGCAGGATCGTGAAGTCCGGCGGCAAGGAATTAGCCCTGGAGCTGGAAGACAAGGGCTACAGCTGGGTGGAACAGGAAGCGACCGCGTGAGGAGCGAAGAAATGAGCAACGTCGCGACCACGACTCGGGAGCTGGCCAGCTACCTGGAGGCGTTCACCGAATTTGCCAAGCGAGCGCCAGGGCAGGAGCAAGGCTGGTTTCGCAAGCTGCGCGAAGACGCGTTCGCGCGCTTCTGCGAAGTGGGATTTCCTACCACTCACGATGAAGACTGGCGGTTCACGAATGTATCGGCAATTGCCCAGTCGGCATTTCAGCTGCCGAAATCGGCCACGCGGGTTAGCGCAGAGCAGATCGAGCCCTATCGGCTGGCGGGAGAGGCGTGCCAGTTGGTGTTCGTCAACGGCAAGTTCGCCGCGGAGCTTTCGTCGCCCGGTTCGCTGCCGAAAGGCGTGACAGCAGGCAGCCTGGCAGATGAAATTCGCCGCCATCCCAAGCCGCTGGAGAAGCACCTGGGACGTTACCTGAACACTCAACGCGATGTCTTTTGCGCCCTCAACACCGCTTTTCTGGAAGACGGCGGCTATGTGCATATCGGGCGAGGCGTGGTGCTGGAACAGCCGCTATACCTGCTATTCGTGACCACGGCCAGCGACACGCCGGTGATGACGCATCCCCGCAACCTGATTATCGCCGAGGAGAACAGCCAGGCTACCTTCGTGGAAGATTACGTTTCGCTGGGCGGCGGGATTGCTTTCTCCAACGCGGCAACCGAACTGGTGGCGGGCGAGCACACGGTGCTTTCGCATTACCTGATCGAGCGCGAGCATACCGACGCCTACAACGTTTCCACCCTGCGCCTGCAGCAGGAGCGCAGCGCCAACGTTGCCTCTCACTCGGTGCTGCTGGGTGGCGGCCTGGTACGCAACAACGTGCACCCAGTGCTGGCCGGCGAGGGCGCGGATTGCCTGATCAACGGCCTGTTCATCGGCAACGGCCGCCAACACATGGACAACTACATGCTGGTGGAGCACGCCAGCCCGCACTGCGGCAGCCGCCAGTTCTACAACGGCATTCTCGACGGGCACTCGCGCGGAGTTTTCCACGGGCGCATCATCGTGCACAAGGATGCGCAGAAGACTGACGCCAAGCAGACCAACCGTAACCTTCTGCTCTCCGACGATGCGCAAATTGACACTAAGCCGCAGCTGGAAATCTATGCCGACGACGTGAAGTGCACGCACGGCGCCACCATCGGGCAGATCGAGGAAGACGAACTGTTTTACCTGCGCTCGCGCGGCATTGACGAGGCTTCGGCACGCCGCCTGCTCCTGTTTGCCTTCGCCAGCGAATGCCTGGAGCGCATGAAACCCGGTCCGGTACGAGCGCGCATCGAAGAACTGGTCAGCGAATCGCTGTTCCACATCAAGCCCGGCAGCCCTGGAACTGGCAAGGGTGCGCACGACCGCGCCATGCACTGGGAGGAAGTAGAATGACAACCGCCCCCAACACCTACACCGAATTTCGTCCTTTGGCTACCGCTCATCACGGCTACGACGTGCAGCGGGTGCGCCGCGACTTTCCCATCCTTACACAAAAGGTGCATGGCAAGCCGCTAGTGTATCTGGATAACGCCGCTACGACGCAGAAACCGCGGCAGGTGCTGGACGCGATTGTCAGCTATTACAGCGAAGACAACGCCAACGTGCACCGCGGCGTACATCAGCTTTCTGAGCGCGCCACAGAAGCCTATGAGCGTGCTCGCGGGATCGCGCAGCGCTTCCTGAATGCAGCCCGGCCGGAAGAAATCATTTTTGTGCGCGGCACCACCGAGGCCATCAACCTGGTGGCGCAAACCTACGGCCGGCGCAACGTGGTGGCGGGCGACGAAATCATCATCACCGCCATGGAGCACCACTCCAACATCGTGCCCTGGCAGATGCTGTGCGAAGAAAAGGGCGCTCGACTGCGGGTGGTCCCCATCAACGACCGCGGCGAGCTGATCCTCGAAGAATACTCGAAGCTCCTGGGACGTAAAACCAAGCTGGTCGCGGTCGGCCACGTTTCCAATGCCCTGGGCACCATCAATCCGATCCGGCGCATCGTGGAATTAGCGCATCAGCAGGGCGTCCCGGTGCTGGTGGATGGAGCGCAGGCGGCGCCGCGCATGAAAGTGGATGTGCGCGAACTGGACGCCGATTTTTACGCCTTCTCCGGCCACAAGATTTACGGCCCCACCGGCATCGGCGTGCTCTACGGCAAGGCCAGCCTGCTGGACGCCATGCCGCCTTACCAGGGTGGAGGCGACATGATCAGCTCGGTGACTTTCGAGAAGACGCTCTACAACAAGCTGCCGCACAAGTTCGAAGCCGGCACGCCGCACATGGAAGGCGCCATTGGACTGGGAGCCGCTCTGGAGTACGTGAACCAGCTCGGCATAGATAACGTCCAGGCCCACGAACAGGATGTGCTGGCCTATGCCACGGAACAGGTTTCGGCCATCCCCGGCGTGTGCCTGATCGGCACGGCGCGGAAGAAGACGGGCGTGCTTTCCTTCGTGCTTGAGTCCGTTCATCCGCACGATATCGGCACCATTCTCGACCAGGAAGGCATCGCCATCCGCACCGGCCACCACTGCGCACAGCCGGTGATGCAGCGCTTCGGCGTGCCGGCCACGGCGCGCGCCTCGTTCGGCCTGTACAACACCCGCGAGGATGTGGACGCGCTGGTGTGTGGCCTGAACAAGGTGCGGGAGGTCTTTGCCTGATGGCCGACCTGCGCGATCTTTACCAGGAGGTAATCCTGGAGCACAGCAAACAGCCGCGCAACTACCGCGAACTTGGTGACGCCAATCACAAGGCGGAGGGGTACAACCCGCTGTGCGGAGACCATTTCACTGTTTATCTGAAAATGGATGGGGAAAAGATTCAGGACGTGAGCTTCCAGGGCTCGGGCTGCGCCATCTCCAAAGCCTCGGCTTCCATGATGACGCAGAGCGTAAAAGGCAAGACGCTGGCCGAGGCCGAGAAGATTTTTGAGCAATTTCACAAGCTGGTGACCGGCGCCGAGCACAACGGCACGCAGGAAGAACTGGGCAAGCTGGCGGTATTCTCGGGCGTGTCGGAATTTCCCGTGCGGGTAAAATGCGCCACGCTGGCCTGGCACACGCTGCACGCCGCGCTGGAAGGCAAGCAGGAAGCGATTTCCACGGAGTAGTTATGAGCACCACTTATCAGCCCATTCGACTCAGCCGCCCGGTTGAGGTCACAGAGATCCCCAGCGGCATCCGCGGGCAGATTCCGGAAGGCACCGTGGCCAAGGTCATGCAGTCGCTGGGCAACGCCTACACCATCATGACCGAGTACGGCTACATGTACCGCGTTGATGCCAAGGATGCGGACGCGCTCGGCATCGAGCATACGCAGCAGCAGAGCGCTGCGGCCGC
Source organism: Terriglobales bacterium (assembly GCA_035280205.1). Classification (GTDB taxonomy): domain Bacteria; phylum Acidobacteriota; class Terriglobia; order Terriglobales; family Acidobacteriaceae; genus JAICWP01. The sequence continues at coordinate 7,542 of DATEGI010000140.1, forward strand.
CAGCGGCCAGTTCAGCGAAGAGCTCGCCTGGGAAGAGATGAAGACGGTATACGACCCGGAGATTCCCGTAAACATCGTGGACCTGGGCCTGATTTATGAGCTGGCGGTTTCCGATTCAGAACAGGGCGGAAAGAAGGTTGCGGTCAAGATGACCATGACCGCGCCGGGGTGCGGTATGGGCAATATCCTTAAGGCTGACGTTGAAAACCGGCTGGGGAAATTGCCGGAAGTGAAGGAAGTGAATGTAGAAGTGGTGCTCGATCCGCCCTGGACGCCACAGCGCATGACCGAAGCCGCCCGCCTGCAGCTCGGCCTCGACATTTAAGATCTTCCGCACGTACGCATGGTATACCTTGCAGGAGACGTTGCAAGCAACTCTCTACCCATGATCAGCGGTAGAGACGTAACTTGTTACGTCTCATTTCAGGAAGCGTTGCCGGTTTACTTGCAGGTGTTGGAGCGGATTCTCAAGTGGCCGATCTCCAGCAGCTGATTGGGATTGTCCACCGCCTCGCTCTTGGCGCTTTCGTTGGGTGTTTCAGCATTCGACCGCGGCTGCCAGGTTCCCGTCGCCGTTACTTCATGGCCAACCTGTGAAGCCAGGTCCAGCCTGCTGGTCACGTTGGCGACCTTTCCGTCCTTTTCCTTTAAAACGTACTGACCATTCTGTTTCTCGAGGCAGCCGGTAACGTGCTGCGTCTGCTTGGAACTGCTGGAGACGGACCGGCTCCCGCTCATGGTCTGCTCGGCCGTTTTCTTCGCGGTGGAGCTCTGGCTGGAGCTGGATTGCTGGGCCAGGCCGCTGAGGGAAAATGCCAGCAGCGAAAAGGAAAGCAAAAGCAGTCGGCTCATAAGTGGCCTCCCAGCTTTCTAGATGCAGGCAGGGAAGAAGGCCGTTGGCCGAGTGATGCTGCAGGCGAGACTGCGCTTGCCATGCGCGGGGCAGAGTCCCGCGCCCACACGGATTAGCAGATTTCAGTCCCGACCGGATGGCCTAATCCATAAATATGTCGCTCTTAAGCTGTGCCCCAGGCTGGACAGCGTAGCGGGAGAGGTCGGTCACGCCCGCCGCGGCCAGGACTTCGTCGTCAATGAAAAAATTGCCGGTGGTGGTTCTGCTGTCGCACGTGAGGATATGCCAGGCAGCGTCGGCCACGATTTCCGGCGTGCGCCCACGCTCCGGTTCGGCGCCGGGAATAACCTGCAGCGCGGCGGTAGCGATGATGGTGCGCGGCCATAGCGCGTTTAGCGCGATGCCCTGCTTGCGGAACTCCTCCGCCATGCCCAGAACGCACAGGCTCATGCCGTATTTGGACATGGTGTAAGCGAGGTTAGGCGCAAACCACTTGGGGCGCAGGTCGAGCGGCGGCGCCAGGTTCAGAATGTGCGGGTTCGCCGCCTTGGCCAGGTGGGGCAGGCACGCCTGCGAGCACAGGTAGGTGCCGCGCACATTGATGCCCATCATCAGGTCGTAGCGCTTCATGGGGGTTTGCAGGGTGCCCGTCAGGCTGATTGCGCTGGCGTTGTTGATCAGGATGTCTATGGCGCCGAAGTGGCGTGCAGCCTGCTCCACGGCGGCCTGCACCTGGTCGTCGAAGCGAATGTCCATGACGATGGGCAGGGCTTTGCCGCCGGCAGCTTCGATCTCCTTGGCTGCGGTGTAGATGGTGCCGGGCAGCTTGGGATGCGGTTCGGTGGTTTTGCCGGTCACCACAATGTTGGCGCCGTCGCGCGCGGCCCGGAGCGCGATGGCCAGGCCAATGCCGCGGCTGGTGCCGGTAATGAATAAGGTTTTGCCCGCCAGAGTTGGCATGGGCGCATTGTATCGTGACTTCTTCGGTGCCGGCAGACGGATGGGCAGATGCGGTAGGAGTGATCTTTTGAGGTGTCGTGCCTACACACTCCGAGTCGTATTCTGCGACGTCACCCAGGACTCCCGTCCTGGGCTTTACTATT
>DATEGI010000141.1:0-16777 GCA_035280205.1 Terriglobales bacterium
CCGGATGGGGCGCAGGTGCCGCCGCGGCTGATCGTGACCAGCGCCAAGAGCGCGGAACTGATCAAGCACGCCTCCAACGCGTTTCTGGCGATGAAGATTTCCTTTATCAACGCGGTGGCCAGCGTCTGCGAAAATGTAGGCGCTGATGTGGCCCAGGTATGCGAAGGCATGGGCACTGATTCGCGCATCGGGCGCCGCTTTCTTCGGCCCGGCGTGGGCTATGGCGGTTCCTGCTTTCCCAAGGATTTGATGGCCTTTCGCGCGGTGGCGCGCGAGTGCGGTTACGACTTCGGCTTGCTGGATGAAGTGATTCGCATTAACGAGGAGATGCGGCAGCGTTTCCTGCGCAAGGTGCGGCACGCGTTGTGGACGCTGAAAGGCAAGCGGCTGGCGGTGTTGGGCCTGGCGTTCAAGGGCGGCACCGATGACGTGCGCGAATCGCCGGCGCTGGCCCTGGTGGAGTCGCTGCTGAAGGAAGGCAGCAAGGTGGTGGCTTACGATCCGGCGGCCTCCGAGCGGGCGCGGGAGACGCTGGGCAAACGCGTAACTTTCGCGGCCAACGCTTATGACGCGGCCAAGGGAGCGGATGCGCTGCTGGTGCTTACCGACTGGGAGGAATTCGCTTCTCTGGACCTGGAGCGCGTGCGCGAGCTGTTGCGTTATCCCATCGTCATAGACGGCAGGAATATGTACAGTCCGGAGCGGATGGCCGCGCTGGGATTTCACTACTACAGCGTGGGCCGTCCCCTGGCTGCGCCCAAATCGCAGCCGGCCAACGCCGGCAGCGCGCCGGGCTCCCGTTAAATTCTCATGACCAAATTACGCGCCATTGTGACCGGGGGCGCCGGCTTTCTGGGCTCCCACCTTTGCGACGCCCTGCTGGCGGAGGGGCACTCCGTGGTGGCGGTGGACAACCTGCTGACCGGCAATGCCACCAACCTGGAGCACTTGCGCCACGAACCGCGCTTCGAACTGCGCCGCGTGGACATCTGCGAATCCTTTGACTGCGGCAAAGTGGATTACGTGTTTCATCTGGCCTCGCCCGCCAGCCCCGTGGATTACACCATCCATGGAATTCCCACGCTGCGGGTGGGCTCCCTGGGCACGTTCAACGCGCTGGAAGTGGCCAGGAAGTATGGCGCGAAATTCTTTCTTTCCTCGACTTCGGAATGTTATGGCGACCCGGAAGAGCATCCGCAAAAAGAGACCTACTGGGGGCACGTTAATCCCATCGGTCCGCGTTCGGTGTATGACGAAGCCAAGCGATTCTCCGAGGCGGCGACGGTAGCCTACCGGCGCTATCACAAGCTGGAGACGCGCATTGTGCGCATCTTCAACACGTACGGGCCGCGCATGCAGATCAACGATGGCCGCGTAGTTCCTAACTTCATGAAGCAGGCCCTGCGCGGGGAAGAGCTGACCGTATACGGAGATGGGAAGCAGACACGCAGCTTCTGCTACGTTGCCGATGAGATTGATGGCCTTTTGCGCCTGGCGTGGTCGCAGGAACCGGGTCCGGTAAACATCGGCAACCCGAGCGAATTCACCATCCTGGAGTGCGCTCAGAAGGTGTTGCAGGTAACGGGTTCGAAGAGCCAGATCAAATTCCTGCCCCTCCCGCCGGACGATCCCAAACAGCGCCGCCCGGACATCAGCAAGGCGCGCAGCGTGCTGGGCTGGGAGCCTAAGGTTGACCTGGAAACAGGCTTAAAGTTGTCGTTGGATTATTTCCGGCAAGCAGTTATGGCCATGGTTGATAAAGGTGAAAAGATGGCCCTTGAAAGAGAATAAGACCTAACAGCTTGAGGGTTCCCGAACATTTCTGGAAGATAGCGACCTATTACAGCTTCGCGTACTCCGCCTTGGCTTGCTTCAGGATGGGGATGCCGGGGTCGGCGTCTTTCCAGAGCGCGAAAAAGTCCTGGTAAGTAATGCGCGATTTAGCGGATTCGCCCTGCAAGGCGTAGGCGCGAGCAAGGCCGAGCCGGGCCAGTGAAGCCAGGACGAAATTGGCTACGATGTCGCGGTGGTCTACAAGCTTTTGAAATTCTGCGGCTGCTTTTTTCGCTTCATTAGACGCCAGGTAGGCTCGCCCCCGCACATAGAGTGGGTAGAGCGTTCCGCCTTGGGTGACCTGCGGCGGAGGAAACGCAAGGTCGTAAGGAGTCGCGTCTTCCAACTCCTTGAGCGCCTGTTTAGGACGGCCGCCTGCCAGCTCAATATCGGCTCGAATGGTGGGCAGCCAATAATGCTGCAGCATCGTATTCGACGGATTTTTCCTGTGCAGTTCCTCCACTATGGACTGCGCCCGTGCAGTATCCCCTATGCAGGCGAAAGTTAAGGCAGCAAGAGTCTGCACATCGCGTGACGAAGCGATGGCGAGTGCCGCTTTTACCTCATCGCGTGCCCCAGTGCTGTTTCCAACTTCCGCTTCGCGCAACGCAGATTCGACATGGTAAAGCGCAGCAGTTTCCCCTTCCTCGGACCGCAGGGCAGATTCTGCCGCCCGCTTCGTTAACTCGCGTGCCTGTTTGAGGCGTCCATGGTAAGCGTCGGTATCAGCAGCCGCGGCGAGCAGCACATCCTCTACACCGCGTTGGCCCACCACGGCCTGCATTTGACGGTTCATTTCCTGCGTATTGCCCTCGAGAAAAGCAATTTCATAAAGGTCGTCGCGCAGGAACTGGCCTTCTTTTTTCTTGGCCAGTGCCAGTTGTCCTACTTGTTTCGCCTCGTCGAGACGACCAAGCGCGATATAACCTTCCATCAGGTTAGCGTAAGCAGGCCCCTGATCGGAGATCTGGAGTGCCGCTCGCTCATGTTCTATTTCCTTGTCATACCGGCCCTCGTAAGCCTCGGTAAAGCCAAGATTCAGCAACGGCACGGGGTTTCGTGGGTAGGCGCGGCTCCAATCGAGCATCGTCTGCTCGGCCTTATCAAGCTCTCCGGTTACAAACAAGTAGTAATTGGCCACAATGTTGAACTTCTCTGCCCGGCTTACACGATCTTGCAGTTCATAGGCCTTATGGAGGTATTCCGCTGCCTTCCCGGGTTCAAGATAGTTTGAGGCATAAAGCCCGCCCAAAGCGGCGTATGGCATAGCGAAGTTTGGGTCCAGTTCCGTGGCTCGCTTGTGATGCGCTATAGAGACACTGGATGGGTCGCCTTCATCTAAGCTCTTAACGCCAAGTGTGAACTCCTGCAAAGCTTCCAAGGATGAGGTTGTGGCTTCGGCAAGGGGAACATTGAATTGCTCCACTGTCGTAAGTGACTCGCCGAGTTTGGGGCGTAGCCTGGTCATGGCCTCACCCAACGCTTTCAGCACATCCTCTTTCCGGGTAGCCTGCACCTGTTCTTCTGCCAGGACATTTCCGGAGCGGCAGTTCGTGGCCGCTAATCCAATGACATAGTTATTGCCGAGGCTGGATATGGAACCTTCGATGACTGCTGCGCTGCCAGTACGCTGACCTATCTCTCGCGCTACCTCATGGGTAAGGCGGTCATTTGAGCCACGTCCCATTAACGTCAGTGTGTCCTTCACCCGGTCCTCGCCAAGCAGGCTAAAGAAGGGCGATTGCCGCAACCCCACGGAAAGAGCCTGCTTGAGTGTGTCGTCGAATACAGGATCGCCCGTGGTGTTGGTGAAATCGGCGAGAACGATGGTGTCTTTCTCGGTGAGGGGCGTGGCGCGACGTGAATAGTAGAGGCCAGCGAAGAGCGCGATCATTGCTAATGCTGAAGGAACGATGATCTTCCAGAGGTTTCGCTTCGCACTTAAGGGAATCTCTGCCGATTTTGGTGCAGCTTCAGCCGATGCCGCCAATGCTGCGGCAGCTGCGGAAGCAGATGCTGGAACAGGATGTGGGCTTGCTGCTTGTGGTTCCGTGCCGCTTTCTTGCGCTGTCGCTATTTTCCCGAGAGTTGCTGAGGAGATTCGTCCCGTTTCCGTGTCGCGCTTCAAGCGCTGCAAATCGGTTCGCATTTCGGCTGCGCTCTGATAGCGCAGATTGCGGTCCTTCTCCAGGGCTTTGTTGATGATCTCTTCCAGCTTGGAGGGAAGTTCTCGGTTGAAGCGGACGGGCGGCGGGGGGTCAGAATCGAGTATGGCCTTGAAGATGAGTCCGGATGTTTCGCCGCAAAAGGGCAACACTCCGGTCGCCATCTCATAAAGTACGGCACCGAAGGAAAACAAATCGGTACGAGCGTCCAATTCCTTGCCGCGAACTTGTTCGGGCGACATATAGGCGACCGTTCCGAGCGTTGAGCCAGGGCTGGTCAGGTGCTCTTCATCAATGGTGCGCGTTTGTGTGGAAACGCTGCCCGAAGAAGTAGCTGGAATCACAACTTTCGCCAGCCCAAAGTCCAGAACCTTGGCGTGACCACGCTTAGTGATGAAGATGTTCGCAGGCTTGATGTCGCGGTGCATAATGCCTTCCGCATGGGCGGCATCGAGCGCGTCGGCGATTTGAGTGGCAAGGGACAAAATCAATTCCGTCTCCATCGGACGGTTGCCGATGCGGTGCTTCAGCGTCATCCCATCCAGATACTCCATAGCGAGGAAGGCGTACCCGTCCTGCTCGCCAATGTCGTAGATTGTGCAGATGTTGGGGTGGTTCAGTGCGGAAGCAGCCTGAGCTTCCCGCTGAAAACGGGCCAAGGCCTGCGGGTCGCGGGCAACATCTTCCGGCAAGAACTTAAGCGCAACCAGGCGGTGCAGTCGGCTATCTTCCGCTTTATAGACAACACCCATCCCGCCGCCGCCGAGCTTTTCGATGATCTGGTAGTGGGAGACTTTCTGGCCGATCACAGAGGTGGGGCAATGGTAAGCGACCAGAGTTGGTAAGTCAATGAAAGCTGAAGGTTTAGGCAGCAGCATCGGCGGTTCCTGCAACCTTACGTAAACGCGTTAGGCAGGTTTGGCGGGCACGGCGGGCGCCGGCCCGGGGGGCATTTTCTTCTCGCCTAGCGCTTTCACAATGGCCTCAAATTCCGGGCTGGTCAAGACGTTGTGTCCCTCAAAATGATTTCGCAAGGCGGCCACCAGAGCTTGTGCACTGCCAGACAGTTCGGGTGGGGTGGCGACTTGCGGCCGGCCCACCAGCCTGGGCGGACTGAGGCGTTCAAGTACCTGCTTCAGGAGTTCACGCGAGCCGCTTTCAAATTCTGTGAACTGGACTCCCATACCCAGCGCCGGGACGCAAGTGCGCACCTCGCCGAGAGCGGCAATCTTGTTGTTGTCAATTTGCAGGAGGAGACGGAGTTTGGCGCCTACCGCTTCCGGCACGGGAGTGCTGAGGTAACAGCCGCCAAGACTCAGGTCACCCAACTTGGCCCAGACGTGCTGGCCGGACTCCGCCCGGCTCACCTGCACATTGCCCTGGCAGCGAAAACGCGGGTACTGGCGCCGGTCGCGGCGAGCCGCGGCCAGCGGATCTGATTTGTCCGAATTGGTCTCCAGGGAGAAATAGGCCAACTCGGCTTCCCAAATGCAGATATCGTCCACGCTGCGAATGCCGACCTGACCGGCACGCCCGGAAGCTGGGTCAGCCATCCACACCACGCGAAAGCGCCCCTTCTGGCTGCCATATTGAACCGCGATGACTTCTCCCAGAGGAAGCTTGCAAGTGAGACCATCGAGCCGTGCGCCGCGATAGCTGACTTCGCAGGCCACGGCATTGAGGACAAATGGACGGCGGTCGGCGTCCATGCCCCAAACTTTCACCGGCAGGCCTTCGATTTCCAGGCGTTGTTGGTTGTGCGGCTCCATGTGGGGGAGCGCAAAATGGCTCACGGCCATGGTGAGGTTTGCGAGGGATGGGGAGCAGATTACGAAGGACTCGGCGTGGGCCCAAGGGAATCAGCCAGAGGGGAGGGCTCGGCCAGCGCCGATTCACCTGCCACCGCCCCGCGAATCTGTTTCCACAACTCGTCGCGGCCCGCACCGGTGCGAGCGGAGTAGCTCAGGATGTGTTCGGTTCCCAGCGCCTCTTTAAGCCTCTGCAGCGAGGGTTGGAGCTGGTTGTTGGAGATGCGGTCCACTTTGGTAGCTACGACGAGATGGGGACGGCCAATGGCGCGCAGGAATTCGCACAATTGCTGGTCGCCTGGCTGGGGCGGAATGTTGGGATCCACCAGCGAAATGCACAGCGCAAGAGTGGGGCGCTCCTTGAGGTAAGGCTCAATGAATTTTTGCCAGCCGGCGGAGAGTTCGTGCGAGACCTTGGCGTAGCCGTAGCCGGGCAGGTCGGTGAAGAAGAGGTCGGGACGTGGACGTCCGGGCCAGCGGATAGCATAAAAATTAATGCCGCGAGTCCGCCCCGGAGTGGAGCTGGTACGGGCTACCTTGTGGCTAAGAAGGGAATTGATGACGCTGGATTTGCCTACGTTGGAGCGGCCGAGAAAAGCGATCTCCGGGGGGGAGGGCGCCGGAAAATGTGAAGCGTCGGTGGCCGCGGCTATGAACTGGGCAAATACTTTCACCTTACCAGTGTGCGATTTCAGGCCGCAGGTTGCAAGTTGCCTGGCGATTAAAGGTTTTTATGGGGTCGTGGCTTCAGCTGCGTCGTGCTTTAGTTGGCTGGGGGAATTTCGCCAGCAGGGCCCGGCGAATCTCTTCCGCTCTACGGCGGTCGGGACAGGCGCTCGGGGTTTGCCGGCATTGCGCGATGGTTTTCTCCAGCGTGGCCAAAAAGGCCTCACAGGGCCGGCAGTCGCCCATGTGCGCTTCCATCTTTTCGCACATGGAGTCGTCGAGTTTTTCGTCCAGGTAATCAGAAAGCGCGGCAAAGAGCTGGCGGCAGCGGCGCGGTTTCTCTTCAGCCTTGGGAGGCGCTTTCCTTCGCCGTGCGGGAGTTGCCTGGAAGGCTCCGCGGCGCGCCAGTTCCTTGCGCAAATAGAGGCGGGCGCGGTGCAGGCGCACGCGCACGGTGCCAGGGCGCAGGCCGGTGACTTTCGCGACCTCCTCGTCGGAAAGTTCTTCCATGTCGCGCAGGACCAGGACCAGGCGGTAATGGGGCGGAAGGCGCAGAATCGCATCGCGCAGCCATTGCGCGCGTTCGCCGCGCAGGGCGGAAGTTTCGGGGCTCTCGCCGCTGCCGCCGGCCAGGCTTTCCAGTTCCCGGCGGTCGGGCATCAGCTCATCCAGCGCGAGGTGCTGCTGGGGAGCGAACTTGCTTTTGCGCCGGCTCATCAGGCAGCGGTTCTTGGCCACTTTGTAAAGCCACACGCTCAGCGCCTGCGGGCTGTCGAAGCGCGGCAGATAGGAGACCGATTTGAGCAGCACCTCCTGCATGGTATCTTCGGCGTCTTCGCGCTGGCCGCACACCCTCATGCTGAAAGAGAACACCGCCTCCTGCAGCAGGGCGAGCGCCCGTTCCACTGAGTTGGGATCATTCTGGCGCAGCAGTTCGACCGCCTGAGAAATCTCGGGGCGCATGAGTTTCTGGGGCTAATGTAGCACGCGTAACGGACGTCGCCAGTTTCATTCCCCCATCACCTTCACAATCACACGCTTGCTGCGTTGGCCGTCAAACTCGGCGTAGAAGACGCGCTGCCAGGGGCCGAGGTCCAACTTGCCCGCGGTGATGGGCAAAATGACCTCATGGTGAATGAGCAGCGACTTGAGGTGCGAGTCGCCATTGGTTTCACCGGTCTGATGGTGGCGGTAGTCGTCCCGATAGGGCGCCATGCCTTCCAGCCATTCATCAATGTCCTGGATAAGCCCGGACTCGTTATCGTTCACGTAAACCGCGGCGGTGATGTGCATGGCCGAGACCAGCACCATGCCTTCGCGCACGCCGCTCTTCTTGACGATGCCTTCGATGGTGGGCGTAAGGTGAACGTATTCGCGGTGCTTCCTGGTATTGAAGCTAAGGTATTCAGTATGGAATTTCACGGTGGCATCCTTGCAAAGGGGCTGGGCACGCAATACTCTGGCCCGCATCCATATTAGCCATGGACGAGAGCCAGGCGGAAATCCGGGAACTACGGCGGCTGGTAGAGGATCTGCTGGCCCGCGTGTCGCGCCTGGAGGAGCAGTCCGGCCCGGCCGGCAATGGAGCCGCGGCGCGCCTGGGCGAGCAACAGGAGACCCGTCCAGCGCGGCTGGAAGTTGTGCCAGCGCAAGGGATGCAGGTTAGGGCTCCGCGTAGGCCAACACGGCGCAGCGACCTGGAAGCGCGCATTGGTTCGCAGTGGCTGAACCGGATTGGCATTGTCGCGCTGCTGATCGGCCTGTCTTATTTTCTGAAGTACGCGTTTGAAAACAATTGGATAGGACCCGCGGCGCAGATTCTGATTGGACTGATAGCCGGTGTAGCCGTAGTCATCTGGAGCGAATGGTTCCGCATGCGCGGCTACCAGGCATTTTCCTATTCCTTGAAGGCAGTGGGAATTGGAGCGCTATACCTTTCGCTGTGGGCGGCGTTTCAGGTTTACAGCCTGATACCGATGGGTGTGGCTTTTGCCGCCATGGTGGTGGTCACCGCTGTAACAGCAGGTTTGGCCGTGCTGCAGAATGCGGAGATACTGGCAGCCTTGGCGCTGGCCGGTGGATTCGCCACCCCGGTGCTGGTCTCCACCGGTCAGAATCACGAGGTGGCGCTCCTTTCTTATTTGGCCCTGCTCGATGTGGCCACGCTGGCCATGATATTTCCGCGGGCTTGGCGGCGCCTGCTTCTGCTGAGCTTCGCCGGGACGGTGGCGCTCTACTTTGCCTGGTACGCGGAGTTTTATTCGGCGAGACAGTTCGGGCTGACGTTCGCCTTCGCCACGCTGTTCTTTGCCGTTTTTGCGCTGGCCACGCTGGCCGGCAGCGGCCGGGGAAGCATTGTCCCGCGTTCTGTGCTGATGGTTGCAGCGCTGAATGGAGTGGTGTACTTCCTGCAGGTCTATCTGATGTTGGAGAGCGCGGCAGCGCGAGCATGGTTTGCCGCGGTGCTGGCGATTCTTTACCTGCTGCTGGCACGGCAGAGGCGAGGCCAGGCGCGTCTGCAGGGTACACATCTGGCGCTAGCGATCGGGTTCATTACGGTGGCGATTGCTTTGCGTTTGCAGGAGGTGTGGATCAGCCTGGCCTGGTTCGTAGAGGCAGCGCTGCTAATGGCGGCGGGATTCTGGCGCAAGTCGGCCTTTGTGCGCTGGCTGGCGCTGGGCTTGATTGCGGCCACAATCGCCAAGGTATTCGCCTACGACATCTGGGACCTGAGCCGCGGGTACCGCATTGTCAGCTTCGTTTTTCTGGGAGTGCTGCTGCTGGCCGTGTCGTTCGCCTACCAGATGGATTGGCTGAAGCTATCAAATGCAGGGTCGCCACCGCGGAGAAGTTCGGTGGAGACTTAGTCCATCGCGAGAAGCAGTTCAGTGGTAGTGCACGCGAGATGCTTCAGCCCTGAAGCCTCAGGATGACGCCTTCCCAGGGAAGGCGTACGCGGGCGGGGCGCCCGCGCCACAAGCATTGGTAGAGACGTAACTTGTTACGTCGCCTTGTGCAGGGAAGAAGACGTAGCAAGCAACGCCTCTACCAACACTCATCATGAGGCGCAAGCAAACAAGCGAGTACGAAAAACAAAGGCTGGTAGACGTCAATTATTACGTCACACATATGCTCTATTCTCCCGCATGAAAACAGCAGGTTCTTCGCTGCGCTCAGGATGACAACTGTGTGGCGGAAGGTTCCGCGAGAAGGTTCGCTGGAGCACCAAACAGCTAAGAACGATCAGAACGGCTGTCGACCGTCAGCCGTCGCCGGTTTTCTACCGCATGGATTCTTCCACTTCATTGAGCCAGCCGGGACGCTTGAGGACTTCGCGGGGCTTGGGACCGTCGGCGGCGCCGACGATGCCGTCTTTCTCCATCAGGTCAATCAGGTGGGCGGCGCGACCGTAACCGATGCGCAGTCGCCGCTGCAGCAGGGAAGTAGAAGCTTTGCCGAACTCGATGACCAGCCGCACCGCATCTTCGAAGAGAGGATCGTTCTCGTCGCCCCCCTCGCCACCTTCGCCGCCGGAACCAGCCGCCCCTTCTTCTTTTGGCGCCTCAAGGAAATGCTGCTGATACTCGGCGGAGCCCTGGGAGCGCCAGAACTCCACCGCGGCGGCAATTTCCTTCTCCGTAACAAAGGGGGCATGCAGGCGTTGCACGCGGGCGGAGCCGGAGGGCAGATAGAGCATGTCGCCGCGGCCCAACAGGGATTCGGCGCCGTTGGCGTCGAGAATGGTGCGTGAATCCACCTTGGTAGCCACGCGGAAGGAAATGCGGGCAGGGAAGTTGGCCTTGATGAGGCCGGTGATGACGTCCACGGACGGGCGCTGGGTGGCAAGAATCAGGTGGATGCCCACGGCGCGCGCCATCTGCGCCAGGCGGGTGATGGACTCTTCCACATTGCCGGAATCGAGCATCATCAGGTCAGCCAATTCGTCAATGATGATGACCAGGTAGGGCAGAGGCCGTTCCTGTTCCTCGCCGGCGTTCTCGAAGAGCGTCGGCATCTCGTCTTCGAAGAGTTGGTTGTACTGGTCAATGTTGCGCACGCCTTTTTCGGCGAGCAGCTTGAGGCGGCGCTCCATTTCGCGCACCGCGTTGCGCAGGGCATTGGCCGCCAGCTTGGGCTCGGTGATGATAGGCGTGTAGAGATGCGGCACACCTTCATAAACGCCCAGCTCCAGGCGCTTGGGGTCCACCAGGATGAAGCGCACCTGGTCCGGCGTGGCCTTGTAGAGCATGGACATGATCATGGCGTTGATGGCCACGCTCTTGCCCGCCCCGGTGGAGCCGGCGATGAGCAGGTGGGGCATGCCGGCCAGGTTGGCCACCACGATGCGCCCGTTGATGTCTTTGCCTAACGCAAGCGTGAGCTTGGATTTTTCGCCGGAAAATTCCTGGGATTCGATGACTTCGCGCAGCCAGATGGTTTCGCGCTCACGGTTGGGCACCTGCAGGCCGACCGTGGACTTGCCGGGCATGCGCTCAATCAGAATGCTCTCCGCGCGCAGGGCCAGGCAGAGGTCGTCGGTGAGGCCGGTGATGCGGCTGTACTTGATGCCCGCTTCCGGCTTGTATTCGAAGGTAGTGACCACGGGGCCGGGATTGATTTGCGTGACTTGGCCGTGGACCTCGAACTCGGCATACTTCTGCGTGATCACCTGCGCCAGCGAGCGCAGTTCCTCCTGGTCAATGCGGTGGGCCTCGTCGGGACGGTGCAGCAGGCTGCTGGAGGGAAGCTTATAGCCGCCGGCAATCCGGGGCAGCGTAGTCTTGTGCTTGGCGCCACTGTCGGCACGCTCGGCCACTTCCACTTCCGGCTCCGGTTCGGGCTCGGGCGGTTCCGTGCCCAACACTTTGGCGGCCTCGCGAGAGAGCGCCTCCATGCGCTCCTCATCCACCTTCTCGATGCCACTACGCGGCAACACCGGCGATTGCCGGGCGGGAACGAGCTGAGCGCTAACCGTGGGCTTGGCCGAGCGTCGCTTATCCAGTTCCTTTTGCAGGCGCTCCTTTTCACGGGTGGCACGCCAATCCCGCCAGCGTTCCGCCAGGGCAATAATGAAGCCGCAATGCGCAGCTGCCCAAGCTTTGGCGGTGCCGAAAGAGAAGGCTGTGGAGAAATACAGGGCGACAGCGATCACACTGGCGCACACGATATAAGCGCCGAGCAGGTTCAAGTAATGGATGAGGAAGTCGCCGACAATCCTTCCCAGCAGGCCTTCGATGGGAATTACGTGCCGCCAGCGCAGGTGCCCGGGCAGCAAGGCCAGCAGCGCGGGCACAAAGATCTGCAGCCAGATGGCGCCCAGTGACTTGGCCACCGGCGAGGCCGTTCTTCGGGAACGGAACCAGCGTGCTCCCAGCAGCGCCAGCAGAAACGGTCCCAGGAAAATTCCTACGCCAAAGCCCTGTAGAAGCAAGTCGGCGATAATCGCCCCAACCAGGCCTATCCAGTTGCGTGCTCCGTGCGCGGTGGTCAGCCCGGAAGCGCTGTTAAAGGAAGGGTCGAGGGGAGAGTAGGAAGCCAGTGCCAGGAAAAGGAGGATCGCGGAGACGAACAGCAGGAATCCGATCAGCTCGTTGAGCCGCCGGTTGCCAGTCGGGACAAATGCGTTGCTGAAATACCTCATAAGGCGCATTACCGGTGGCGGCCCCGTGCCGGCACACAAGCACACTTAACCGCCTTCGGTGCGACACGCCAGAGCAGAAGAATTATGCCAGAAAGCGGGCGGCAAAAGTGGGGAAACTTGAACTGAATGTGCCGAGTTAGTCCTCACTTGAGGGTGACTGCTGCTAACAGCGGGAAATGTGGCGTGTTGCGCGATGAGTTTACGTCCGGGTCTTAGTCCTTTCCCGATGCAGCCGCGGTCCGTAGCGCCTGTGCGATTTGTTCGAGGTGGTGTTCGTTATGGGAGGCGACCTTCTCGAATTCGTCTTTCAGCGTTCGCACCCCGGTTTCGCTGTGCACAAATTCGCGGTGACCGTCCAAGTTGTAGTGCAGGCGGGCCTGGTAGATGATTCCCGCGCGGACGGCCTCGTAGATGCGCCGCGACAGGTCGAGCGGCATGTGCGAGTAGTTGAGGCCTTTGGCCCAGGCATCCTGATCGAAGGCCCAGAGCACCTGCCTGGGCTCGCTGAGCACCCGGCGGATACGGTCAAACAGGATGGTTTCCGCATCGGCGAGGTGATGCAGGATGAATCTCACCGGCCACTTGCCCGGTGCGTAAGTGCGGTCGAGGTGCTCGCCGGCCAAGTCAAAGTACGCCAGCGTGCGATCTCTCGACTCTTCCAAGCGCGGTACGATGTCCATTTCCACTCCCGCATGCGTTTGATGGATTTTGATGAAAAAGGATTCGCAACGGGGACATGAGAATTCCCGCGACGGTCCCACATGTGGCCAATTCGCGGGCGAGGGCGCCCGCGCCACAAGATGTCAAACCGCAAGGTCCTTCGACTCGGATGCGCCTCTGTTCGGCGCATCCTCGCTCAGGATGACAGCCCCAATTTTCAGTCTCAGTGCACGGCGGTGCGGGCGGCCCAGGCGAAGACCAAAATCGCTAAAACAATGCGGTAAACGGCAAAAGGAACGAAGCCCCGCTTGCGCACCCAATTCATGAACCAGACGACCACGGCATAGGCCACGATGAAGGAAACCACAAAGCCGATGGCGAGGACGATCCATTCCTGGCCGGTGTGGGGAGCGACGCCGATGTCGGCCGCACCTGGCTTGTGGTGAAACGAGTGGAACAAGTCATAGCCGGTGGCCGCCACCATGGTGGGAATGGAAAGAAAAAAGGAAAACTCCAGGGCCGCCGGCCGCGACATGCCGGTGACCTGGCCAGCGGCAATGGTTGCCATGGAGCGTGAGGTGCCGGGGAAAACCGCGGAGAAGATCTGGCAAATGCCGATCCAAATGGCTTGGCCCAGGGTCATTTGCTCCACATGCTCCGTCCGGTAGCCAAGCACTGGGGTGCTGGCGCTGGCAGCGGCGCCCACGGAGCGCGCCGGCAATGGGCGCGGCGGGCCGTAAATGGCGTCCACTACCCACATGATCACCCCGCCAATCAGCAGCGACCATGCCATGTCGTGAACGCTCTCCAGGTTCTTGCCAATTACCTTGGTCAGCAGCAAGGCGGGCAAGGCCGTGAATACAAAAGCCACGGCGGTGAGGCTGAGGGGGTGCGTCATGACGGTATGCTTGCCCTCGCGCCCGCGGGGAAAGCTGGCCACAAAGTCACGGATACGCTGGCGAAAGTAGATGGGCAGGCAGAGGATCGCGCCGAGCTGGATGACAATGGAGTACATTTTCCAATAGCCGCTGGAAAGGTCTACTCCCAGGAAAGCCTCGGAAAGGCGCAGGTGGGCGGTCGAACTGACGGGCAGAAACTCGGTGAGGCCTTCGATGATTCCCAGCAGCAGGGAGAGAAGATAGTGGTTCAATTCGGCTCCGATGGTGCAGTGTCAGGGACGATTTTCGAGCTCGTCCTTTTTAGCACGACGGAACGGCTTGGCAAGGGAATAAGAATTGGAAGTTGCCTGTGGCCTGGAGGTCCCAATGCGGGCACTTCCCAGGCCGGGAAAGCAACTTCTCAATTCTCAACTGCTTCTACTGGGGGAGGTGTAAAATCCTCTTGTAGGGACTTCAGCAGGACGGGTCCTCCACCCGGTTTCCGAGGCTTGCATGAACGTCCATTTTAGCTACAAAGTTAATAAGACCCCCGACCTAGAAAAAGAGATCAACCAGCAGGTAGAGAAGATTCGCAGGCGGCTGCAGGTCTTCCGGCCCGAGCTGATCCACTTGAAGGGCATCGTGGAGCAGAACTCGGTTCGCGAGGGCTTCCTGGTCTCGCTGAACCTGCGTCTGCCTTCGGGGCAGATGGCGGCCCAGGAGCGCTCCCCGAACGCCACCAGCGCCATTAAGGGAGCGTTCGAGGATCTGCTGGAACAGCTGACCAAGCACAAGGACCACCTGCGCAACACGCACCGCTGGCCACGCTGGCGACGCGTGGGCCGCACCCGGCCCCAGCCGCAGGTGCCCTTTGAGGAAACTGTGGCGGCAGTGCAGCCGCCGACGGTTTCCAGTGAGGACATCAGCAGCTACGTGAATGCCAACCTGGGCCGGCTGCAGCGCTTCGTGGAGCGTGAGCTGCGCTACCGGGAGAGTATTGACCAGTTAGCTCCGGAGACGCTGACGCCCACAGAGGTCATCAACGAGGCGGTAGCCAACGCGCTGGGTGACGGCCTGGATAAGCCCGAGCGCCTGGCCCTGGAACCCTGGCTGTACCGCCTGTCCATGCGCGCCATTGACGACCTCTCCTCGCGCACCGGGGAGGATCCCGGCTCCGTCCCCCTGCAACGCAACCAGCGCGCTCCCAACGTGCGCGCCAGCGACGAGCCCCAGCTGCAATATCACCAGCCCGACGAGCAGCTTATCGCGCAGGACACCATTCCCGACCGCGGCACTGCCACTCCCGAGGACATTGCCGCGTCCGACGAGATGATCACCCTGGTGGAGGCGGCGCTGCTCAGTGCCCCACGCGAAAACCGCGAAGCTTTCATCCTCAATGCGGTTGAAGGCTTCACGGTGGAGGAGATCGCCGCCATCACCGACCGCAAACCCGAGCAGGTGCGCGTGTCGGTGAATTCCGCCCGCGACCACCTGCGCAAGGCCTTGCCCATCCCCAACGAATTCCGTGACAAGCTGTTGCAGCATTCCCGGACTGCTTGACCGTATACAACAGGAGGTGGGAAATGATTCGTCGCCAAGACATCCGCGAACTGGCCCAGTTTCAATGTGGGGAGGGTTCTGCCCTCAGCTTTTACTTCCAGCCGCGGACACCGCTCAACAAATCCCATCGCGAAGAGGCCATTCTGGCCAAAGATCTGGTGCGCTCCGCGCTGCGCGAAGTGGATAAGAACGGCAATGGGAAGAGCGCCCGGGCCGACCTGGACCGCATTCTGGAAATTGCCGAGCGGCTGCACGGCAATCAGGCGCGGGCGAAGGCCATCTTTGCCTGTTCGCAGCACGGATTCTGGAGGGAGTATGACCTGCCGCCGCGCCTTTCCGGCAGCAGCATGGCCGTAAACCAGCGTTTCCACCTCCGTCCGCTGGCCGCCATCCTGGGAACCATGTACAGCGCGTCGGTGGTGCTGGTGGACCGTAAACAGATGCGCCGCTTCGCGCTGACTCTGGACGAAGTTGTGCCGCGCGAGGAGATCAAAGCGGAACTGCCGCGACGCGGGCGCAGCGACGGCTTTGCCGGCTACGACGCCGGCCACGCCCAGCGCCACGTAGAGCACGAAGCCATGCACCACTTCAAGGCCGTGGCCGAGCGCATGAAGGAGCTTTACGATACCGGCGTTTCCGCCAACTTCATCGTTGGCTGCCGGGACGAAACCTGGCCCGAGTTTGAACCTCACCTGCATTCCTACGTACGGCAGCATTTGCTCGGGCGGGTGCTCCTGGAGGCTTCAACCGCGACTGCTGAGCAGGTGCGCGAAAAAGCGCTGGGAGTTCTTACCGAGGCCCGCGCCAACCGCTGTGAAGCGGTGCTGCGCGAGGTGCTGGGGCAGGCGCAACGAAACGGGCGCGGCGCGGTGGGGTTGCGGCGGGTTCTGCGCTCCCTGGAGACAGGCGAAGTTCAGGCACTGCTTCTGGGGGACAAATTCCAAGCTCCAGGCGTGGAGTGCACCAACTGCGGCCACCTCGATTTCCACATGGGCGAGAGCTGCGCCGTTTGTGGGCAACCGGTTCGGCAGCTTAATGACATTGCCGACGCCATCATTGGCGCCGCTCTGCGCAAGACCATTGAAATTATTGATGTCGAACAGAATGAGGAGTTAGAGAAAGTAGGCCACATCGGCGCCCTGCTGCGTTTCCGTTCCGACCAGAACACGCCCATGAAGCAGGTGGGGTAAAAGCGGGAGGCAGTTGTCAGGAGTCGGGAGTCAGCGAAGAACCAGTAGTTGGTAGTTAGTAGTTGGTAGCTGGCAGGCATGCCTGCCGGGGAAAACAATTACCAACTACCAGCTACCAACTACCAGCTACACTTCTGGTCGCTCCACGACATGTTATTCTTTCCGGCTGTTTGCGCCAGGAGGAAGAATGTCCGTATCCCGCCGGCATTTTCTTACCACCGCCGCGTTGAGTTCGCTAGCGCTCGGGCTGGAGGCACAGGAGAACAAATCATCGGGACAAGTGAAGATGGCGCGCAAGCCGGTGCTTATCTGCGCCCACAATGGGTACAACTACATCGAGCGCGGCTATGGGATTCTCAGCGGTGGCGGCGATCCG
>DATEGI010000142.1:0-3396 GCA_035280205.1 Terriglobales bacterium
AAATGATCAAAATTCAATTGCCTTCTCTGTGCCTCTGCGTCTCTGTGGTGAACAAGACTTAAGAAATAGGTGGGACGCGGGCGAAGAGGATGGCGTGGTGGTCGTCATAAAGCACGCGCCACTGGGGCATCTCTTTGAGAGCATTGGCAAGCGTCCAATCCGGGGGAACCAGCACCCAATTCACGCTGTTTTTGTCCAGCACTTCCTGCCAGCCGGGCTGGATGTGCTGGACTTTGATGTAGTCGCGGACGAAGGGCTCGCCGTAGAAGTCATGGCGGTCGTCCATGAAAACTTTGTAGTTTGGCCCCAGGCGATAGATCAGGTAACCGCCCCAGTAATCCGGATTGAAAACTTGCGAATAAATGCCCTGGGCGGCAAGGAAGTTGGCCGCGCCCACCGGAAAACGCTTGCCGTCGAAGTGGGCACTTATTCGAGTCCGCGCGCCCAGTCGGCCGCCGTTCAGGCAAACCACAAAGGCGATCAGAACCGCAGCCAGCGGCAGGATGTGGCCGCGCAGGCCCAGTTCGGTACCAGCGGTCCGGGCGGCAAAACTCTTCCAGCGTAGGAATAGATCACGGGCGCGGGGCGCAAGCCCTTCGGCGGCGCTTCCCTGCTCCACTGCTCCGGCCAGCAGCGGGGTAGCGGTCAAAACCAGGAGGATCGAAGCTATCGGGATGTTCCGGGCAGCATAAAGCCCGAAATAAACGCTGAACAAGATGACCAGCAACTGGCTGGCGGGAAGCCGGGACCGGTTCACCGCCAGGCCGAGCAGGCTGAGCAGGAGCAGCGCGGCAAAGAATTTCTCTGCCGCTCCATGAAAATTGGGCGAGAGAAATTCCTGGATGTTGTTCATATAGAAGCGGCTGCTCAGATACTCGTGAATGTGCAACCACAGCTTGTAGCCGTAAGGATTGATGAAGGTAGCTACAAATGCAACGACGCCCGTCATTCCCAGCCGCCGGACCATGACTTTCGCCGCAATCCGCTCATTGGGAGTCACTGCGGCAACGGCTTCCCAGACGGCACCCAAGAAATACAGGCCAATCAGTGCCAAGCCCACCAGAAAGCCGCCGTGGATGTTCACCCATACCACCATGAGCGCAGGCAGCCAGTAAAGCCGCCCATCAGAACCGGTCGTTGTGGCGGTCTCCAGAATGTCCCAGAAAATGAGGGTAAAAGCCCAGGTGAACAGATGAGGCCGGGCAAGAAAGTGAATGCTGGAAGCAAAAATCGCCAGAACCACCAGAAAAGCAGTCAGAAGGGGATAACGGGTGCGGACCACCGCCTTGCGGAACAGGCCGGCAAATACGCCGGCGATCAACAAGGCGCTGAGAAACACAACACCATTGAGCCCCATGCGGCTACAGAGCAACCCCGCTCCCAGGTCGTACAGCCATTCCCAGGCAAACCACGGGTGCCCGGGCATGGTGTAGGAGAACGAGTCCGCGTGCGGAATGGCGTGTGTAACGAGTATTTGCTGGCCGTTGCGAATGTGCCAGCCGGTGCCCGCGTCCCCCAGCAGCCGCTGTTGCAGGCCGCCGAAGGTAAGTGACAGTAGCAGTAGGAGAAAAATCACGTCCGTGATGGAAGGCATGACCGCCCGGAACCACCACGGAGAGGAAGTTGGCGGAGAAGCAGCGGGCGCGGGCCGCACTACGGCCACACGCGCCGACCCGGTGTGGCTGCCGACGGTCATGCTTGAATCCTTGGGGTGATCGCCAACTTCAAGGGTTGACTCATCTTAACTGACATTCCGCGGCAAAGGAATTCCTCGCTGGGTCACTTTGACCCACCACGTTTCCCAATTCGGGCGGGAAGCTGCATTGCACTTCTTTACCAGAAATTTACTTGCAAGTTGCGGGATTCGTCATAGACTGTCGCTACTTTGCGCGCCCTTCACACCCGACCAGCCTGAACCTGGTTGCGACCGAAACATCAGAAAGCTTATGGGGAATACTATCCTCTGCGTGGACGACGAGCAGCATGGGCTCATGATCCGTCAAATGCTGCTGGAGAGAGTTGGCTATTCGGTGTTGACGGCCGCTAGCGCGCGCGAGGGATTGGCCCTGTTCAGCCGCCGGCCGGTAGACGCTGTCGTGCTGGATTACTATTTACCGGACGTGGACGGCGGAACGGTGGCTACCGCCATGCGGCTGATTAAACCTGATGTCCCCATCATTCTCTTCTCTGTGCAGTGGAACCTGCCGGAGAACACAGGCATGGTTGCCGACGCGGTGCTGGGCAAGGGACAGCATCCCATCGGCCTGCTAAACACGCTGGAGAACGTTTTGCGCCTGCGCCGCCCGAAAAGCGCATAAGCAGGCCTGACCGCCAGAGTTTCCCTTTAAATCTTGCCTGCGGATCCAAGCTAAGAACTGTGCCCGTTGCACTGCAGCACCCCCAGGTACGCGCTCCACGGTCCCACGGCCTCGCGGTACTGGTGCGCCATAATTCTTGAAAGCTGATGCAGATGCGTGAGGTCATGCGCCGCCCACGTCGCCAGCAACTGCGCGAGAGTAACAACCCCCAGTGCCGGATGTCGTCCGCGGCGCTCGCAATCCTCGGGCCGCAGGTTCATGGCGCGCAACTCCTTCAGGTTCTCGGCCCGCAAACCAGCAAATTCATCCAACAGCTGCGGTAGCGACTTGCCCTGGCTCTCTCTCGCTTGTGCCCAGCGGTCAAAGGGAACAAACGTCTTACTCTCGCCAAATTGCAGCACCATCCGCGCCCGCGGCAGCCAATCGGTGCGTTCGCCGTGAATTAAATGTCCCATGACATCGAAAGCGTTCCAGGTGTTTTCCCCTTCGTTGCGGAAGACCCAGGCCTCCGGCAGATCCCGCAAAAGCGCATCCAAAGCCTTAGGAGTGCGGGAAAGCAGCGCTAGGGTGTTTTGCAAAGTCTGTTCCATTGTGCTCCCAGTCAGTAAAACAGTGATGTTCTCCGGCGCAGCTATATTGGATGTTCATGAAGCGAGAAAGGAACGAAGCACATGCACGAGAACAAAAGTCTGTCCGGCCAGGTGGGCATCGTGACCGGAGGCGGGCGAGGAATTGGCGCCGCCATTGCCGCTAAGCTCGCGGAACTCGGTGCCGCCACCGTCATCTGCGGCCGCAGTCCAAGCACGCTGGAAAACACGGCGCAACACATTCGCGCGGCAGGTCACCGCTGCGAGCCCATGGAGTGCGACGTCACCAGCCTGGCCTCGGTGGAGAAGCTCGCGGCGCGGGTGGAGCAGACTTTCGGCCGGGCAGACATCCTGGTGAACAACGCCGGCGTGGGCGGCTTTGCCACTCCCCTGCATGAGTTGCCGCCCGTGGAATGGGATCGCACGCTCAACACCAACCTGCGCGGGGTGTACTACATGATTCGCTGCTTCGTGCCGCTGATGATCCGCAC
>DATEGI010000143.1:0-15428 GCA_035280205.1 Terriglobales bacterium
AAACCAGGACCCCGGCTTAAACATCTGTTAGCTAGGCACTTCTTACGACAGGAGGAGACTTGCAACCAGCATGAGAATCCACATACCCACTCCGCTACGACAGTATGCGGGCAAGAAGTCGAGCATTGACGTGCAGGCCGACAACGTAGGCCAGGCGCTTTCCGAGCTGACCTCTACGTACCCGGATTTGCGGCGTCACTTGTATACTGATGAAGGCAAATTGCGCGCCTTCGTGAATGTTTACCTCAACGACGAAGACATCCGCTATTTGCACAAGGAAAGCACCCCGGTGAACGAAAACGACAGCCTCTCCATCGTGCCCTCCATCGCTGGCGGCTCCTGCGCCTGTTGTTGTCCCTGTCGAACGAACGCTTAGTTGTTTTCCTGGCAGCTCGCTCCAAAAAAAAATCAACTTTTCGGTGACAGGAAGGCCGATTACCATGGCAACCATCACTCATCCCGGAGTTCAAGCCACGAACCTCAGCAACGATGAAGTCCTGCGCTACTCGCGCCACCTGATCATGCCCGAGGTGGGCATGGAAGGGCAGCTCAAGCTCAAGGCCGCCAAGGTGCTGTGCATCGGAGCCGGCGGCCTGGGCTCGCCGCTCGCTCTCTACCTGGCGGCCGCGGGCGTGGGCACGCTGGGCGTGGTGGATTTCGACGTGGTGGACTACACCAACCTGCAGCGTCAGGTGATCCACACCACGGCGGACGTGGGCCGCAAGAAGCTGGACTCGGCCGCGGAAAAAGTGAAGGCCATCAATCCCTTCATCCAGCTCCGCCCCTTTGAAACCAGGCTGACCAGCGAGAATGCGCTTGAGCTGTTTCGCGATTTCGACATCATCGTGGACGGCACCGACAATTTCCCCACCCGCTACTTGGTGAACGACGCCTGCGTGCTCACCGGCAAGCCCAACGTTTACGGTTCCATCTTCCGCTTCGAAGGCCAGGTGAGCGTCTTTGCCGCCAAGGATGGCCCGTGCTACCGCTGCCTGTATCCCGAGCCGCCACCGCCGGGGCTGGTGCCAAGCTGCGCCGAAGGCGGCGTGCTGGGCATTCTGCCTGGCCTGGTCGGCGTCATGCAGGCCACCGAGGCCATCAAGCTCATCCTGGGCAAGGGCGAGTCCCTCATTGGCCGTCTGCTGCTGGTGGATGCGCTAGGCATGCGCTTCCGCGAGCTCAAGCTGCGCAAGAATCCCGACTGCCCCGCTTGCGGCACCCACCCCACCGTGACTAAGCTGATTGACTACAATGAATTCTGTGGCATTCGCGGTGAGGAGAAGCCGGTGGCATCCAACGTTCCTGAAATTCAACCAGAAGAACTGAAGGCGAAGCTGGACGCGGGTGAGGACATCTTTATCCTCGACGTGCGCGAGCCTCACGAATACCAGATCTGCAACCTGAACGGCTACCTGATTCCGCTCGGCGAGCTGCCCAAGCGCGCCCATGAACTGGATTCCAGCCGCGAAATCGTGGCCCACTGCCGCTCCGGTGTGCGCAGCGCCAAGGCGGTCACCTTCCTGCAGCAGGCCGGCTTCCGCAAGGTCAAGAACCTGGCGGGCGGCATCCTGGCCTGGTCAGACAAGGTGGACCCCAGCGTGCCCAAGTACTGAAACCAGTTTTTGGTAGTTAGCTGGCGGCCGTTGGCTCTTGGCCTTCGGCCGCCGGCAACCACCAACTACCTTGCCTTCCTGCTTTGAATACAAATCCCTTTACAAAAGGCCATTTCTGGGACGTAGTCTTGCCGACTGACAACATGCTGTCAGCCGTATGTCGTGCGTGGTACATAATCGTTCCCGCCAACCCAGCCCCATAAGCCGTGTAGCTCCCACAACATACATGCCGGCGCCAATACGTTATGTCGGTTGGAGTATACATTCTCTGCCACACCAGTCATCTATCGGGTGACTGACGTAATGGCGCTGAGGCTGCAAATGGGAAATTCCCAAGTAGGATGCTGTTACCAACTCCGTAGGGGAAAACACGATGAAGAAGGTCACAGCTATCCTTGCCGTCATTTCATTGAGCCTGGCACTCGCCGCTTGCGGTTCCGGTGGCTCCAGCAGCATTAACAACCTGCCGCCACCGGTCACTCCGTCGCTGACTTCGTTGCAGTTGAATCCTGGAAGTGCCAGCGTTGCTCCCGGTGCGGTCCAGCAATTCACCGCGATGGGCAAATACAGCGATGGAAGCAGCAAGGATCTGACCGCGTCGGCACAGTGGAAGACATCCGACTCCAACGTTGCAAGTGTTGCTGGAGGTAAGGTGACCGCGGTGGGCGCCGGCACCGTCATGGTGAGCGCCACCTCGGGAAAATTTTCCGCCTCTGCGACCTTGCAGGTGACCAGCGCGGCCACGAATCTTGCCTCCATCGCAGTTGCGCCTGCGGCCTCTTCTCTGCCGGTGAATACGAGCCAGCAATTTACGGCTACCGGAACTTATAAGGACGGCAGCAGCCGCGACCTGACAACCCTGGTCAACTGGGCTTCGTCCGCAACCGCAACCGCTACGATTAATGCCTCCGGCCTGGCCACGGGAATGGCGGCCGGCTCGACTACCATTTCCGCCAGCTTGGGTGGCATAAAGGGCTCAACCAGCCTGACCGTCACGGCGCCCACCATCAGCTCCATCGTGATCACGCCGGATGGCTTGACCTTGGGCATTGGCATCGGCCAGCAGTACACCGCTACCGCGATCTACAGCGACGGCTCCACGCAGGATTTGGTCAGCGGCGTAACCTGGAGTTCATCGGCCACCGGCGTCGCTACCATCAATAGTTCCGGCTTAGCCACAACCGTCGGCGCCGGTAATGCCACCATCACCGCTAAAGTAGGCACGTTCACCGATACCACCCCTTTGACCGTGGTCGCCGCCAACTTGGTTTCCATCTCCGTCACTCCGACCCCGGTTTCCATCGCCATCGGTACCGACCAGCAATTCAGTGCAGTCGGCAGCTTTAATGACGGCAGCACGCAGCTATTACCCTCGGTCACTTGGTCCTCTTCTTCGTCCTCGGTCGCGACCGTCAATTCCGCCGGCCTGGCTACCGCGGTCGGCACAGGCACCGCGACCATCACCGCTAAGTCGGGCTCGGTCAGCGGCACCGCCGCGCTCACTGTCACTGGCGCCACCGTGACCTCCATTACCGTCACCCCGGCCAACTCCAACATGCCGGTAGGCACCACCAAGCAGTTCACCGCTACCGCTACTTTCAGCGATAGCAGCTCGGAGGATGTGACCGCCGTGGTTTTGTGGGGCTCCTCCAAGCCCGGCGTCGCCAGCATCAACAACCAGGGTCTGGCGAGCAGCGTGGCCACTGGCAGCACCACCATCAGCGCGGCTCTGGGTTCGGTTACCGGAACGACCAGCCTTACCGTCACAACCGTCAAGCTAACCGGCATCGCCATTCTGCCCAGTAACCCGCGCATTGAGGCGCACACGTTGCTGAAGTTCACCGCCGTGGGCACCTTCAGCGATGGCAGCACGGGCAGCAACCTGGCGGGCGTGTCCTGGAAATCTTCCACGCCCAAAGTCGCTTCCATGCGCAGTTCAGGAACGGCTTTCGGCAAGAAAAACGGCAGCGTCACCATTACCGCCAGCGCTTCCGGGCTGAAAGGAACCACCACTCTGACGGTGAGCAACGGCACGCTGGTTTCGGTCGCGATCACCCCGGCGAACTCCACCGTATCGAATGGCAGCACGCAGCAGTTCACGGCCACAGGCACATTCAGTGACAGCACCACTCAGGACATAACCCTGAACGTTCACTGGAGTTCATCGCATGCATCCGTGGCCACTATCGCCAACGCTCCCAGTACGGCGGGCCTGGCGACCACCGCCGGTGTGGGGACCACCGCGATCGGCGCCAACTCGGGAGGCATCACCTCTTCGACCAGCTTGACTGTGCAGTAGGCGAAGCAGCAGGCACCCACAACAGGCCAGGTCTCAATGAGACTTGGCCTGTTTCTTTATTCCCCGTCGCGCCGTGATCAATGCCTTGGACGACGTACTGGCTAGCGATAATTAAAAAAAGGGAGCACTCGCGTGCTCCCCTCGTTTCGGATGAACCGCCGGTTAGCGGTTCTGGCCGGAAGATCCGTGGGCGTTCTGCGCCTGCGCCTCCGGGCCAGGAAATACCAGTTTGTAGTTCTTGCCGGCGAAGCGGGCTTCAGCCAGACTGCGTGAGCCGCTCGCCGTTTCAATTACGGCTGCATCCTTCGCGGGCTTGCTGGTCGCCTGTTCCAGCTTTGCCGGTGCCGTGGCCACTACTTTCTTACCCTGCAGGAACTGCACTTGCACTTCGGGTCCATTGCCTTCCCATTTCAGCTGATAGGTGCCGGCGGGAAGCTGTTTGCCATTGAGTTGGGTGGCGTCGGCCAGGTAAAGCGATCCCGGCTTATTGCCTGCGAAAGCGGCGGTCGAAAGCAGCACTGCCAGTGCCAGAACCAGGCCGCCTGTGTACTTGGAGTATTTCACGTTGCCCTCTTCTTTCTCCCGTGTGGGATGTTGGGCGGCCCGGGCGGCCCGGCGAAGGTGCTTTCTTTCCGCCGATGGCCTACAATGTGCTGGGGTTAAACGTACGAGGGCCGGCCGCGAGGACGCTCCCTTTTCTCGATTCTTCTCACCTGGGCCGCCAAACCGCGGGTGAGAACAATCCTTCGTTTAACCCCTTTTGATTTTTCCCGACTTTCTGCTTGCAGTTCAGTTACTGAAATTCACTTACGTCGCGCCCGCCCCGAAAGTTCCACCACACGACATTTTCTTCGGCGTTGCGTGCTCACATCATTTGACGACCTCGCAAGCCCGCGGGTAGCAACTAAAATCGCGCCGTTGCACAATTTGGTTCGCAACAGATGAGAAGTGTTGTGTGAGGACCGACGAGACTGCTCCGGCACAGAAGGAGGTGTACAGGGAAATGAAACGGGCTGCTCGACCTCAGCTCACCGTCAGCACTATCTTTCCGTAGTTCTTCCTCTCCAGCATGAGCCGGAATGCGTCGCCCGCTTTGGCCAGTGGAAGCACATGTCCCACCACCGGCCGCAAGTTCCCCTCTTTGATCCATCGCGACAGCCGCTCCCACGCCGGCTGCATGATGTTCTCTTTCAGGGACAGCCTGCTTAGCCACAGCCCGTGCGCGCTCGACGCTTTCGCATACATGGCGCGCGTGTCGAACTTGGGCTGCTGCCCCGTGGCCGTCCCGTACAGAATCACGCGCCCGAAATCACGCAGGCAGCGCAGGCTTTTGGCGGTGTGCTCCCCGCCGAGCATTTCAAACACCGCATCCACACCCTCGCCGCCGGTCAGCTCCGCAATTGCCTGCTCGTAGTCCGCCTGTTTGTAATTAATTCCGTGATCCAACCCCAGCTCCTTCACTCGCGCCAATTTTTCATCGGAAGAAGAAGTGCCGTAGCTTTCCACGCCCAATATCTTGCCGATCTGCACCGCCGCCGTGCCCACTCCGCCCGCCGCCGCGTGAATCAGTACTCGCCGGCGATGCCCGTCTGGCGCCGGTTCCAGCAGCCCCGCTTCCCAATACGCCAGATACGCGGTGAAGTAGTTCACCGGAAACGAAGCCGCTTCCGGCGCGCTCCATCCCATGGGCCACGGCCAAAGCAAGTTGCGCGGAGCCGCTATCTTCTCCGCAAAGCCGCCCATCTGCGTGTAGCCCATCACCCTCTCGCCGGTGCCCTCCACCACGCCCCCGAATTCCCGGCCCGCAATCACCGGCGGGGGCGGAGTACCCGGATACCCGCCCTGGGCCATCATCACGTCGGCAAAGTTCACTCCCGCCGCCTGCACCTGCACCACCGCCTCGCCTGCCTTGGGCTGCGGGTCGGCAACCTCCTGCAGTTTCAACCCTTCCGGACCCCCAAACCGCTGGATCACAATCGCTTTCATGGCTTCTCCAAACTTCGATTTTAGAAGGTGAACGGCCGTCCGATGAACCACCCTACCCTTATTAAGTTACCCTCACCCCTCCCGCTTCATCTGATATGAGAACGCCGGGCCCCGAGTCGTAGGAGTTTTCCCGGACCCAGGTTAGCTACTCTGGTATATACTTCCCGCGTGTCGGCATTTTGTCACGTGCCGGCGGGCGAAGCTTATTCATTGTGTTATACGCTTCGTCATAAATCCCTCCCGGCCGGCGATTGGCGGCTGGGCTTTAGCAGTACGGGACGCCACTTGGGCCCCGGTTGACGGCCTCCCCCCATGGCCTTGCCGCGGCTTGGGACCGGATTCGCCCCGAGGAGGTTTCTCCTTGGATCTCATACTTGTTCGCGTCATTTTTATCCTGGTTGTAGGCGCCGCTTGTTACGTTCTTGAACCCTTCGGATTGACCCGTCCTGTGGATGGCGCTCTGGGCGCCGCTATTGGCATAGGCGTCATTCTCTTCGAAGTGCGCCTGCACAAGGTCAGCCTGAAGCGGCTGATCGGCGCCGCCATTGGCAGTGTGCTGGGCATCCTCGGCGCCTACCTCTTCAGCCTCGTCATTCGCAACAGCATTAGCGCCGGCAGCACGCAGAGTTTTCTGCAGCTCCTGGTCATGCTGCTGATGGCCTACATCGGGCTGATCGTCGGCGCCAATAAAGGTGACCTGCTCAACCTGGCCGCGTTAGGCGGAATCTTCGGCGGCGAAAAGCAGGGGCGCAAAGCCTACAAGATTCTCGATACCAGCGTCATCATTGACGGACGCATCGCCGACGTGGCCGAAACCGGCTTTCTCGACGGCATCATCGTCATCCCTCAGTTCGTCCTGCGCGAGTTGCAGCTGGTGGCCGACTCCGCCGACTCGCTCAAGCGCAACCGCGGCCGCCGCGGGCTCGATATTCTGCAGCGCCTGCAGAAAGTCGCCTCGCTCAACATCCAGATCGTGGAAGACGACTTTCCCGCCGTCCGCGAAGTGGACATGAAGCTTATCGAGCTGGCCAAGGTCTACGAAGGCAAGATCATTACCAACGACTTCAACCTGAACAAAGTGGCCCAGTTGCAGGGTGTGGAAGTGCTGAACATCAATGAGCTGGCCAACTCGCTTAAGCCTATCGTCCTGCCCGGCGAAATCATGCGCGTGTTCATCCTGAAGGAAGGCAAGGAATACAACCAGGGAGTGGCTTACCTGGACGACGGCACCATGGTGGTCGTAGACAATGCCCGCAAGATGATCGGCAAGAACGTGGATATTTCCGTCACCTCGGTATTGCAGACTACCGCCGGCAAGATGATTTTCGGCAAGTTTGACGAGCGCAGTGCCGCGCGCGCCGAAGCCAAAGCCGCCGCCGAACAGCCGGGCGCGCGTCCCGCCGAACCCCCGCGCAAGCCCCAGGCCGTGCTGGCCGACCGGCCAACAGAATAATTCGGAATTGACGAATGATGATTGAAGATTGACGAATTGTTAGTCACGTGCAAACGTCAATGTTCACCCATGTCCAGCTGTGGCGGAGTTCTTATCGCCCGAAGTGAACTCTAATGACGCCACAACCTTCTTTGCCTGTCATCCTGAGCGCAGCAAACCGATTCGCTTGCGAATCGGTTTGCGAAGTCGAAGGACCCCGCGTTGGTCGGCACCACCACTTCCGCTCCAGGGAGTTCTCTGATTCTGGGTAGAAATTCCTGTCGGCCATTGTGTACGTCCGTCAGCGCAGCGGTGTTTCGACTCGGGCATGCGCCCTCGCTCAACCTGACAGGTGTAAGAGCGTGCCGGAGGTCTAAAGACCCGTGGAGATCCGTGTCAATCCGTGGCCAACGAATTTCGGCGAAAAGGAATTACCGTCGCGAACCCGCCGGCTGCTTGGGGGTCGGCTTCGGCTTGCCCTCTCCCACCCGCCGCGACACCTTGAACGTCATCTTCCGTTCCCGCAAATCGGCATCCACCACCACGTGGTCGCCGTGCAGCACCTCGCCGTCCAGGATCTTCAGCGCCAGCGGATCCTGGATCATGCGCTGAATGGCCCGCTTCAGCGGACGCGCTCCGTAAGCCGGATCGAAGCCTTCCGCGAACAGCAATTCCTTGGCCCCATCCGTCAGCTCCAGGCTTATCTTGCGCTCCGCCAGCAGCCGCCGCAGGTCTTCCAGCCGCAGGTCAATAATCTTGGTCAGCTGCTCCTTGCCCAGCGGGTTGAAGATGATTATGTCATCCACCCGGTTCAGGAACTCGGGCCGGAAGTGGCTCTGCAGCGCGTTCATCACCTGCTTGCGCGCGCTTTCAAAGTCCTCGGGCGTGCGCAGCGCCTGCGCCGAGAGGTATTCGGACCCGATGTTTGAGGTCATGATAATGACCGTGTTGCGGAAGTCCACCGTGCGCCCCTGGCCATCGGTCAGCCGTCCGTCATCCATAATCTGCAGCAGGATGTTGAACACTTCCGGGTGAGCCTTTTCGATTTCGTCGAACAGAATCACCGCGTAGGGACGCCGGCGCACATGCTCGGTTAGCTGGCCGCCCTCTTCGTAGCCCACGTAGCCGGGAGGCGCGCCAATCAGCCGCGCCACCGCGTGACGCTCCATGTATTCCGACATGTCAATGCGCACCATGGCGTGCTCGTCGTCAAAAAGGAATTCGGCCAGTGCGCGCGCCAGTTCGGTCTTGCCCACGCCCGTAGGACCAAGGAAAATGAAGGAACCGATGGGCCGGCGCGGATCGCTGAGCCCGGCGCGCGACCGCCGGATAGCATTGGAAACTCGCTCCAAGGCTGCATCCTGGCCGACCACGCGGCTGCGCAGCCGGTCTTCCATCGTCACCAGCTTCTTGACTTCGCCTTCCAGCATCTTGGAAACGGGAATGCCCGTCCACTTGGAGACGATGCGGGCCACATCCTCCTCATCCACTTCCTCCTTCAGCATCCTCGTAGCGCCCTTGCCCGCGGCTTTTCCATCCATCTGCGAATTCAGCTTGTCCAGCTCCGCTTGCATGCGCGGCAGCTCGCCGTACTGGATCTCGGAGGCGCGGTTGTAATCGCCCTTGCGCGTGGCCGCCTGGATATCCAGTTTGAGTTGCTCGATCTTTTCCTTAAGCTCCCGCACCCGGTTGATGGATTCCTTCTCCTGCTTCCAGCGCGCCTTCAGTGCGTTCGACTGCTCGCGGAGTTGCGCCAGTTCTTTTTCAACCGTCGCCAGCCGGTCACGGGAGTTGGCATCGTCTTCCCGCATCAGCGCCTGCTTCTCAATTTCCAGTTGCGTGGCCCGCCGCTCCAGCTGGTCAATTTCGGTCGGCATGGAATCAATCTGGATACGCAGGGAAGCGGCCGCCTCGTCAATCAGGTCAATGGCCTTGTCGGGCAGGAAGCGGTCCGTGATGTAGCGGTGCGAAAGCGTAGCCGCAGACACGATCGCCGAATCCTTGATGCGCACCCCGTGGTGTACCTCGTAACGTTCCTTCAGGCCGCGCAGGATGGCGATGGTGTCTTCCACGTTGGGCTCGCCCACGTAGACGATCTGGAAACGGCGCTCCAGGGCGGCATCCTTCTCAATGTGCTTACGGTATTCGTTCAGGGTGGTGGCGCCGATGGCGCGCAACTCGCCGCGCGCCAGCGCCGGCTTGAGCATGTTGGAGGCGTCAATCGCGCCTTCTGCCGCGCCCGCGCCCACCAGCGTGTGCAGCTCGTCAATGAACAGAACGATTTGGCCTTGCGAATCCTCGATTTCCTTGAGTACGGCCTTGAGCCGGTCCTCAAACTCGCCGCGATACTTGGCGCCCGCCAGCATGGCGCCCAGGTCGAGCGCGACCACGCGCTTGTTCTTCAATACCTCGGGCACATCGCCGGAAACGATGCGCTGTGCCAGGCCTTCCACGATTGCGGTCTTGCCCACGCCGGGCTCGCCAATCAGCACAGGATTGTTTTTGGTGCGGCGGGAAAGCACCTGCACCACGCGCCGGATTTCTTCGTCGCGCCCGATCACCGGGTCCAGCTTGCCCCGGCGTGCCAGCTCCGTCAGGTCGCGGGCATAGCGCTCCAGCGCCTGGTATTTGGCCTCGGGATTCTGGTCGGTCACCTTCTGCGAGCCGCGCACCGCGGTCAGCGCCTTGAGAATGGCATCGTGCGTTGCGCCATGACGCGCAAGGATGGTGGCCGCGGCGCGCTCGTAGTCGGAGCCGCGTGGCTCCCTGGTCATCGCCAGCAGCAGGTGCTCGGTGGAAACGTACTCGTCTTTGAAGTTGTCGGCTTCCTTAAAGGCCTGCTCCAACGCCTGGCTTAGCGCTGCCGACATGCTCGCTTGCATCGCTCCGCCGCCCGACACTTTGGGCACGCGCTGCAACTCGCGCTGCGCGTCGGCCAGCACTGCCTGCGGCCCGGCGCCGATCTTCTCCAGCACCGGAGGAACAATGCCCTCGCGGTCCTCCAACAACGCCGTCAGCACGTGCAGCGGCAACACTTCGGGATTGGCATACTCGGAAGCGAGCTCGCTGGCCCGCTGCACCGCCTCCTGCGCTTTCACCGTAAATTTGTCCCAACGAATTGGCATAAAAACAGCTCCCTGGCTCACTAGCTGGCTAAAGCGGGGTTCAAACTTGCTAGCTGGCTAAAGCGGCTTTCAAAAATGGTTTTCGGAAGGCCACGGCTTCAGCCGTGCCGCAAAGCCACGCAAAATCGCGGGCTTTAGCCCCTGAGGGCCGCTTTCCCAGCGCAAAAAACATTTTGAGACGGCCCCCAGCCAGTATTCAGCACTCAGTAAATTAGCACTTACCCACTACGAATTTGATGCGGTCGCCGAAAAGGCTTAGGGACTAAATGCTAACTGCTAAGTGCTAATTGCTAATGATGCACGAAACGCTGTCGTCGAACCTTGCCTAAAAACATCGGGGGGCCGAAGCCCCCCGGCGCTGACCACTGGCCACTGACAACTGACCACTGGTTTTACGCTGCCTTGCCCGCGCCCTTGGCTTCCACCTTCTTCTCTACGTTCACCTTGATCTGCTTGGGCTTGGCTTCGGCCTTTTTGCCCAGGCGGACTTCCAGCACGCCCTTGTCGTAGCTGGCATGAACATTCTCCGTGTCCACGATGTTGGGCAGCGTGAACGAACGCGAGAAGCTGCCGTACTGCCGTTCCACCCGGCGGTAGTTCTCTTCCTTCTCTTCCTTCTCGAACTTGCGCTCGCCCCGAATGGTCAGGGTGTTGTTCTCTAGGCGGACATCAATGTCCTTCTCCTCAATGCCCGGAACCTCAACCTTCAGGGTGATGTTGCGCTCGTCCTCATAAATGTCCACGGCCGGGGCAAAGGCTGCGGTGGTCAGGCCTTCCTCGCGGCTCGCGCCAAAGCTGTCCTGAAACAGGCGGTTCATGCGGGTCTGCACGCTCGCCAGCTCACGGAAGGGGTCCCAACGGGTCAAAACTGTCATGGTCGTTTTCCTCCAAAAGTGATGAAGATTTCATTCGCAGTTTCTGCTACCTACTGCATTAGATGCCATATTTAGTATCTTAGAAGCATAAAATATGAGCATAATACTGTCAATCAATAATGGCGGCTCCGGTAGCTGACTACCTGGCTAGCTAACTAGCTAAGGTTCAGTATGTTGCACAGTCGCGCAGTTTTCACTTGAGGAGTTTGTCGTGGATATTGGGTGGGCTAACTAGAGCCAGAAAGCTACTCAGCTAGCGTAGCTACCTGTAAAATCAGGCACTTCAGGTACGCGGTTTCCGGCACTCCGACCAGCACCGGATGATCCCGCGCCTGCCCGCGCTTCTCGATCAGCCGCAAGGTGCGCCGGGCATCCAGCGCCGCTGCGGCCACAGTCTGCAGGAAATCCGCCTCGCTCACGTGATACGAGCACGAACAGGTCACCAGCACTCCTCCCGGCCGCAGCATCTTGAGAGCCCGCAGGTTCAGCTCCTTATACCCCCGCAAAGCGGTTTCCAGGGTCTTGCGGGAGCGGGCAAAGGCCGGCGGGTCGAGCACAATCGTGTCATATTGCCGCCCCGCCTCGGAGTAGTCCTTCAGCAGATCGAAGGCGTTGCTCTCGATCCACTCAATCTCGCGTACCGGCGAGTTCAAAGCCGCATTCTGCTCCGCCATCTCCAATGCCGGCCGCGAGCTGTCCACGCCCGTCACTTGGGAACACACCCCGGCCAGGTGTAATGCAAAGCCCCCTTGGTAGCAGAAAACGTCCAGCGCTTCGCCATGCGCGTAGCGGGCCGCTGCCGCATAGTTCTCCCGCTGATCCAGGAAGGCGCCGGTCTTCTGCCCCTCCAGCCCGCAATACTGAAAGCGCACGCCATTCATGGCGAATACCGTGTCCGTCTTCTCGCCCTTGAGCAGCGCATTGGCACGCGCGGGCAGCTGCTCCAGCTCGCGTACCCGCGCTTCCACCCGCTCCACAATGCCCGCGGGAGAGAGTTGCTCCCCCAGGGTGGAGATGATCGCCTCGCGAGCGCTCTCGCTGTCCATCGCTTGCGTGAGAGCCTGGATAGTGAGCACGTCGTTGTAGCGGTCCACTATCAGGCCGGGAAGGAAGTCAGCTTCGCTGAAAACCAGCCTGTACGCGTTTGTCCCGCTCACCACCTGCTCGCGATAGCGTATTGCAGCCGGCAGCCGCTCCCGAATCAGCGCCGGGAAGTCCTCAACCGCTCCCGGGGAAAGCATGCGGATCGCGATTTGTGAGGCGCTGCTATAGAGAGCTGTCCCCTGAGCGCGCCCACGCTCGTCCATCACGCGCACCACCGCTCCCGGCGCAATGCCATCGGCGGAGACCAGGTCCGAGCGATACACCCACACATGCCCGGCGCGCAGCCGTGCTACACCGCGCGCGCTGACTACAACCTGAACTGCCGCTGGCGAAGGCACAGCAACATACTAAATGTTTTCACCCGTGGTTATGGTTTCACCCGCCGAGACGCCGAGCGCGCCAACCCAGAGCTTCTGAGTCCTGAATTGAATGGAAATTGTTCTTCTCGGCGTTCTCGGCGGTGAAGAAGGACTTACTCGCAGGGAGCGCCCGTGGCCGGTTGGAAGTACTCGTACTCTGCGTCCCTTTGCAGCATGACTTTGCCGCGTTCTCGTCCGCCGAATCCGTAGTAGTCGGCGCCCGGACAGTAATAGAGTCCGGTCTTCAAGTCCACCCACACTCGGCGCTGAGGATTCCCCTCAACCTTTTCCGGGGCCGCGGGCTCCGGAGAGAACCACGACTGGATGGACGCCAGCCACGCGCTCGCCCCTCTGTTGCTCGAGGTCTGCGCCGTCCTCTGCATCGTCGTAGCCGGTCGCGGGCGGGCCGAGTCGCCGGAGGTGGCCTGCGCGGGCGCCTCGACAGGAACTGGGGAAGTCACTTTCGGCGCCACACCACTGGTCCTCGGAGCTAACGCCGGACCTACAGTTCCCCTCGCAGCCTTCGCCCGTTCCTGGCGAATCTCGGAAATGCTCTCCCGCAGCAACGGAGTCGCAGATTCTTCGCCCTGCCAAGCCATCCTCGCAGTCACGGCCCAAACTCCCAGCGCCAGCACCAGGATGGGTATCTGGGCATGGCGAAAGTGCAGCCCCATCCACCATTCCGCTACGCGGGCCAGGATGGCTCGCAGCTGTCCCAGGCGCCGGTAGAAGTGGTGAATAGCCACACGCTCCGCCACTGCCGGCTCGGATGGTGATGGTACCGGTGGCGCCTGCGCCTGCAATCCGAACATGGCAGAACTAGCCGAGACTAACGGTTCCTCTGCGGCTACAGGATGAATGTGTGACTCAGGCCACACACTCGCGCCGGAGGCACGAGAGGAGTAGCGCGGTTTGGGGAGGGTGGCCATTGGCTGGTTACCCGGTGGCCCATTTTGGGACAATCCCGCGGCTAATGCAAGAGTTTGCACCTGCCCAGCCGTGCATCGGCCATCCGGTCAATAGGAGTTGGTGTTCCTGCTGGTCGGTTTCCGGGCTCGGCCAAGGGAGCGTTCCAGGCTCGGAGTTGGCTAAACTACTGTGCGGCAGGGGCTTGGGCGTGATTCTCAGGGGAAGGAGGGGCTGCTTCGCCTTCGGCCGGCGGAACATAGTACAGAATCCGCTGGCAGGAATCGCATATTATGATCTGCTCGTTGGTGCGCACGTCATTGTAAACCTGCGGCCGAAGCATGACTTGGCAGGCCGAGCACTTGTGGTCGCGGGCCTCGGCCAGAGCCGTCCGCCGCAGCTTCAGAACCCGGTCGTAGTGGCGCAGTATGTCGCCCCCGATGGCGCCACGCAACTGATCGCGCTGTTTAGTCAAGCCGGCCAGCTGGGCCTCGTCCTCCGCCGTCCGCCGCCGCGCTTCTGCTTTTTCCTTCTCGATTTCGGCCGTTTCTTCCTTCAGTTCGACTTCCGCTGTCTTAAGCCTCTTCTCGTTTTCCTCGACGTCCAGCATGCCTTCCAGGATTTTGTCCTCGATAATGCGGATTTCCTGCTCGGCAAAGCCCACCTCGTGCATCAGGGCCTTGTATTGGTCGTTGGTTTTGACCTCGAGCGACTGGTCGCGGTACTTGGAAATCTTCTGCTGCAGCGACTGGATGTCCTTTTCCAGCTTGCGGCGGTTGGTCTCGTCAGCCTTGATGGTGGCTTTGGCCCGCTCCACTTGCGCCTTGGTATTGGCCAGCTTGGATTCGATTTCGGCTACGCGGCGGGGCAGGGCGGCGACTTCATCTTGCAGGCGCTGAATCTCGCGGTCGGTCTGCTGAAGCTCGATTAGCCTCTGTATGTCAGGAAGCATCGTAACGGCGTGCTGCTCTGGCTATTTTAGCACGCGTAAGCCACGGATTCAGGCGGCTTTCCAGCCTCTTAGAAGGGGCCGAAAGACCTGCTTCTGCCTGTCCCTTTGCCCGCTGAGCCCTGATTACTGACTACTGACTCCCGGTGTTCTCAGCGTTTTCCCTGATTGAGATGCTAAGTCTCGCCCAGTAAACTTTCAGGTAAAGCCATGGACATAGGGATGGACGTCACGCGCCTGGCAATCGGGCTGGCGATCGCCTTTTTTCACCGCCCGATAGCCGACTTCATGCTGGAGCAGGAGACGTCGCTGGTGGTGCTCTTCCGCCAGCGCGGCGTCGTGCTTCCCTCCGTGCCCCGCCGCAGCACCGTTCATACCTTGTACTTCCTTACAGGAATCGGCATCGCGTTGTTCGAAGTAGCTCGCATCTGGCTGCTGATTCGGTAGACCCAGTGGTCAGTACCTAGTACCTGGTTCCCAGTGGCCTGCTTGGCGGCGACTGACAATTGGTAGCTACCTTTAAATCGGTTTTGATAGTGTGCCGCTTCAGCCGCGTCGTCCAGGGCAAAGCGGGTGTTCAAATCGCTTGCCATCGAGCCCAACGGGCGAACCAACTTGTCCAGCCGGGAACATAGTTTACGTTTTAGACCGGCACATGCTTTACACGTTAGTCCGGTTTCTTAAGCTTCGCCGTGGTTGGGGCAATTATATTCACGTACTCCACTGCTCCAGCCCGAAGGGCGAACCAGCTCTTAGCCCAGGGCGTCAGCCCTGGGAATG
>DATEGI010000144.1:0-5326 GCA_035280205.1 Terriglobales bacterium
GGAATCTTTGCGCTCCCGGCGATTTTCCAACGACCTATGTCCTGTCTCACAGGTGGCGGCGACAGCCGCGGCACAACTCTGCGCCCGGCGCACGTGCGCCCGCGTTTTTATCCTAGTGGCTCTGCTCCGGGCGAGCCACCGGCGGGAGGCGATGATCGCGTGCTGGTCGAGGCTGAAGCCGACGATCTCAGCGAGCAGCAGTTTGCCGCCAGTCTGGACGCTCCCGCCGAGTCCCGGCGCCGCTTTGTCCCCGCTTCTCCCGGCAGCTGCGCCTCCTCGAACAACTCGAAGGAGAACGCGCGAAGCCACGCGCCGGGCAAAGAGGTAACTCCTGACGAGAACCCGGCCGCTTGCGATTCCGACAAGAAAAGTTCGGAAGCAGTTACAGCGGAAGGTCCAGACTTACAATCTGCGCCGGAAACGTCTCCGGTCACGAGCGAGTGCGAGGTGGCGCCTGCTCCTACGGTGGCTGCCCCTTCCCTGAACGGTGTTATGAACGATGACCGAAGCGAGGGCTTCTTGACCGATGGGCCACAGTGGCGGCAAGAGGTAGCCGCCCGCCTCAACAACTATCATTCGCGCCGCACCAGGAAGCCGCCGCGCTATCCCTCGCTGGCGCTGAAGTTCGATCCTCCGGCCTATTCTTCCCCCCCGAGTTACGCTCCGGAGCCGCCGTGCACTTCTGCCTGTGCGGTTACCTCGCGCTCGGAGGTGGCCACCGCGACTGCCGCTGCCGCCGAAGAAATGGAGGAGCCGCAGCTTCTGCCGGCAGATGCCAGTAACATTATTGAGTTTCCGCGTCCGCTTGTGCCTCCTCCGCCGCGTCCCGACGAATTGGCCGAGCCCATTCTGGATTTGCCCCGCATTCTGGACGCGCCGGAAGCGGTGCCTAAGCAGGTGCCGCTGGGCGGCATTATCCTGCAAGGGGAGGAAGCGGCCACGCCCAGCGACCTGGAACTGCCGCTGCCGGTCGCCCCGCTCGGCCGTCGTGTGCTCGCTGCTGGGTTGGATGGGGTGATGGTGGCAACCGCTACCGTAATGTTCGCGCTCATTACGAATAAGATTGCCGTGCTATTGCCCTCCGCCCGCCTGGTGCTGGAATTGGGGGTCGCACTGCCGGCCATTTTGTGGGCGGTCTTCGAATACGTGTTCCTGGTTTATACCGGCTCGACTCCAGGAATGCGCTTGACCGGCTTGCGCCTGAGTGACTATGACGGCAGCGTGCCCGACCGCAGCACCCGCCGCTGGCGCGCTCTGGCCATGGCACTCTCCGCGGTCTCCCTGGGCCTGGGTTTCCTCTGGTGCCTCCTGGATGAGGACACACTTTGCTGGCATGACCGCATCACCCGCACCTATCTGGACGCCGGGGCGCCCGCAGAAACCAGCCCACGGCAAGGACCCATGTTCCCGCAAAGGTTCTTTGCTTGCCTGCGCCGGGCGGAGGCCTTCCTGCAGCGCCGGGACGAGGAGACTAGCGACGAAGCCGGCCCGCTGGAACACTGAAAAGCCCCTACCCGATGTGTTATCTTCAAGGTTCGTCTAAGCGCCTTAGAGCAAGCGTGTGTCCCGGCCGTTGAAGTAACTCCCAGAAGCAATGTCGAGCACGAGCATCCGTCGTCCCGCTGCCAAGGTTTTCGTCGCCACCACGGTGATGCTGACCTTCATCTCCTTCTGGCGGGCGGCGGCCATTGTGCTCTCTGACCTGGCCTCGTCGGCCTACTACGTGGGCGGCGACGCCGAGAAGGTCATCGGCAAAAGCGCTCCCTGGTTCATTCTGGCGGTGATGCTGTTCAGCTACGCGGTCCGGGCTCTCTACATCGAGTCCAGCGCCATGTTTGTCCGCGGTGGTGTTTACCGCGTGGTGAAAGAGGCCATGGGCGGAACCCTGGCCAAGATTTCGGTTTCCGCTCTGCTCTTCGATTATGTCCTGACCGGGCCCATCAGCGCTGTGTCGGCGGGCCAGTACCTGGCCGGCTTTGTGGACGACATCAGCCGCTATATTGGACGACCCATCAACTTTACAGAAGCAGGCACCAACCATTTTGCCGCCGTTTTTGCCTGTCTCGTGGTGCTCTATTTCTGGTGGAAGAACACCCAGGGCATCCACGAAAGCAGCGATAAAGCCATGAAGATCATGAAGACCACCACGGTCATGGTGGTCATCCTGATTGTCTGGTGCCTGGTTACCCTGATTAAGCATCCGGCGCCCTTACCCCCAGGTCCTCTGGCGCCCGGCACATTTCACTTGACCCACGAATCGCTGGGCTGGCTGTACGGTACGTGGGCTTCTAAGCTGACGCTGGTCATCCTGCTGGTGGGCTTCGGGCATTCCGTGCTGGCCATGTCGGGCGAAGAAACGCTGGCCCAGGTGAACCGCGAAATCGAGCACCCCAAGCTCAAGAACCTGGAAAAGACCGGGCTGGTGATTTTCATTTACAGCCTCCTATTCACCTCACTGGTCTCTTTCTTCGCGGTCATGATCATTCCCGACAAGATACGGCCGACGTTTTTTGGCAACCTGATCGGCGGCATTGCCATGTACCTGGTCGGCCCCTACTCCCTAAAGCTGCTATTTCATGGATTCGTGGTGTTGGTGGGCGTGCTGATCCTGGCCGGCGCCCAGAATACCTCCATTGTTGGGGCGAATGGGGTGCTCAACCGGGTGGCGGAAGACGGGGTGCTGACCGACTGGTTTCAGAAGCCGCAGAAACGCTACGGCACCAGCTACCGCATCATCAATCTGATCGTTTTTCTGCAGTTGCTCACCATCGTCGTTAGCCGCGGCAATGTTTACCTGCTGGCCGCCCTGTATGCCTTCGGCGTGATTTGGAGTTTTGCCATGAAAGGGCTGGCGGTGCTGGTGCTCCGCTACACCGAACCGGAGAACCGCCAGTGGAAGGTTCCGGGCAACCTCCATCTTTTCGGCAGGGAAATACCTATAGGCTTGACGATCATTACGCTGGTGCTGTTCATGACCGCGATTATCAACCTGTTCACCAAGCAGGAAGCCACTATCGCGGGCGTGAGCTTCACCGTTGTCTTCTTCGCTATCTTCGCCGCTTCCGAGCGCCATGTTGCCAGACAGCGCCAGGGCAAGCCGGAAATGCTCGACCAATTCCGCGTCTACGGCAACCAGGAACTGGGCAGCGGCGCTCTGGGAGTGCGGCCGGGCAACATCCTGGTGACGGTGCGCGACCCGCGCAACCTCTATTACCTGCGACAGACGCTGGCGCGCACCGATACCACCAAGCAGGACGTGGTGGTGATGACCGCGCGCCTCTACCACCGCGAGCACACCTTCAGCGGCAGCACGCAGATGGATGCCGACGACGTCTTCGACCACTACGAACAGGAGCTATTCACGTCCGTTGTGGCGGCGGCGGAGAAGGAAGGCAAGCCCGTGTCGCTGCTGGTGGTGCCAGCCAGCGATGTGTTTGAGGCCATTATGGTGACGGCGCAGCGGCTGGATGCCACGCGCATCGTTTGCGGCGCTTCCAACAAGCTCACCGCAGACGAACAGGGCAAGCTCACCGGAGACGCCTGGGAGCGACTGCCCGAACCGCGGCCGCGCCTCGAACTGGAAGTGGCCTTCCCTGACGGCCGCTCCCGGCTCTATCCCTTGGGGCCGCACACCCCGCGCCTGCGCCAGCAGGATTTGGAGTTGCTGCACCGCATCTGGCTGCAGGTGACCTCCGACCCTGAATACAGCGGGCTTCACCACTACCACATTGTGGCGCTGGCGCTGCAAGAACTGGAGCGCGAGCTGCAGGGCCAACAGCGCCCCGAACTGCTCGCCGAACTGCGTCGCCAGTTGCTCAGCGAAATGGAGCCGCCGCTCACCACCGAAATTCCCCCCCGGCCCAACGACGGCAAGCGCTGAATTCTCCCTGTGTGCATCGTCTTAGAAGAACCGAAGCGAATCCCGCAGGACTGTCATAGGAGAGTCAGAGTTGCACGTCATGCGAAGAACCCAGGTGAAATATTCGGGTTGTAGAGCACGATAGGCGAGTCCCGCAGGGACGTCATAGTAAAGCCCAGGACGGAAGTCCTGGGTATGTTCGCCCACACGATGTTTTAGTCCCGAAGGGACGGCACGTTTGACTAGGAACGCCAAGATTTAATGCTCTGTCAGGCTGGACAGTTCAGTGGGCGAACACGCCCTCCCCGAGCAGATCAGGATGGCGCGCTGAACGGCGCCTGGCGGCCGGCAGCCGGTTGCGGGCCTCGGCGGCGCCCGTCTGGTAATTGATTTCGTTGGACGTGAGTCTGTGCTCGCCGAAGACACGCACATCTGCCTCAGCCTGGGTTCCGGTCTGCAGCCACATCCCCCCTACTTCGCTAAAACTGAGCGTCAGGTGAACACGCTTCAGCCACCAGGAAGGATTCTTGGCCAGATCGCCGTCAATCAGGCGTGGAAGGTAAGTCTCCGAGTCAATCCAGCCGCGGCCGCTGACCAGGTCCTCCCGCTTGTGCTTGGGCTGAAGCTGCAACAAGTAGCAAGAGTGGCCATCTACATTGGCCATGCCCAGGAAGACAAAATCGTAATTCTCGCGATTGAGAACACTGGCCCCGTGGTCTTCAGCTGTGGTTTTGACCTCGTGTTCCAGGATCTTACGAACGACCTTCTCCCCACGGGAGGCACCGATTACTCGGTCTATGGTAAAACTTTTCCGGTTGGGAGGTGCAAAGCTGATTTCGGCAACAACATTGGACTTTGGCTGGCGGTCGCTTCCGCTGAACATCTTGTAATCCCGCACCAGGGTATAGGCCCGGTAATTCTGTCGG
This sequence comes from Terriglobales bacterium, assembly GCA_035280205.1. Taxonomy (GTDB): domain Bacteria; phylum Acidobacteriota; class Terriglobia; order Terriglobales; family Acidobacteriaceae; genus JAICWP01. The sequence goes on from DATEGI010000144.1 coordinate 4,786, forward strand.
TTTTCCGCCTGCGCCCTCTCTAGACCAACAACAATACTTTGCAAATCAGTAACTTGCCGCTGGGTGCTGACGTTCGCGGGAAACTGCTTCGGGCGTGGATGCTGGGCTTGCGCCACGGCCGGGATGGCCGCCACTGCCGAGATCAGGAACGCGGTTACCATTTCTCGATGCACGAATCACCCCACGTGACTTCTACTGATCATCCCCGCTTGTAGTTAGAAGCAAGTTGAGGGCCAGCGGAGGGCCCAGATGGGAAGAGCAGAGCGGAATTTGTAAGTAGCTGAAATCAAGCCTGGTTAAGCCCAATTACCGGTGGGGCCAAAGGGCACGGCTGGGTTCGGCCATGGCAACAGGGACCTAGGAGGAGGGCTTCTGCGGGGTGGCAACTGTGGCTTCTTCTACAGGCGGAAGTGATGCCTCTGGACGCTTTTCGCCCAGCACCTCGCGGTAGGCCTGCAGAATGCGGCGCGCGCTCGCCTCCCAAGAGAAGCGCGCTGCCTGCTCGTATCCGCGCTGCTTCATCTTGTCGCGCAGAGGCTGA
>DATEGI010000145.1:0-19906 GCA_035280205.1 Terriglobales bacterium
AACGTCTCGCCATGGCGCGGAGCTGGAGACGTAACAAGTTACGTCTCTACCGCAGGATGATTTGTGCGTTAAATGTGTACAGGGTTAGGGCGAGCTGATTACTCGGCGGCCTCGGCCTTGATCCCTTCGGGTCCCAGCAAGAGCTCAGGCAAGGCGCACACAAAAGTGTGATAGGCCCGGCGCCGCAGGCCGACATAACCTTGCGCTCCACTGAAAACATCGCACATCAACTGGCGCACGCGGCGGCTGGCGGCGGTGAACTGCACCATGCGATCCAGCACCCTGCCGCCCAAAAAATGCCCGCTGTAGAAGGCATGAGCAAAGTACGCCGCCGTCTCCAGTTCAGGTAGAAGTTCCTGGCGCGCGTTTTGCTCATAGATTTCAGGTGTCCCTGCAATGAGCGCCTGGGCGAGCAACTCGGCCGAGCGCAGAGCATAGTACAACCCCTCGCCGGTTATGGGATCCACGAGGCCAGCGGCATCGCCTACCAATGCCCAGCCTTCTCCCTGCAGACTTCGTCTCTGCAGCGTGGAAACGCGGGGCGCCGGTAAAACATGAGAAAAGAATTCACCTTGTTGTGGATCGAGCCCGCGTTGGGCGAGAAACTGTTCCAGTATCCGCCGCAACTGTCTGGTGGGTGTTGCGTCTATCTTGCCGCAGATGCCGGCCGAAAGGTGGTCCCGCCGGGGAAATAGCCAGATATATCCCTCTACGCCACGCAAGAAGGAAATATGAATGGAATCGCCGGTACCGGGAATGTAGTAGCCGGCCGTAGCCATCAGGTCGGCGGGTGCCAGCGGGGCAGAGAAGCGGAAAGGGTTGCGCGCGCCTGCTGCCAGGACAATGTAAGTTGCCGTGAGCTCATTGTGCCGGGTGCGCAGCTGCCAGGCGCCGGGCTGGCCGGCAATTTCGACCACGCGCTCACAAACAATCTCCGCGCCCGCAGCCCGCGCCCGCTCCAGGATCAGGCCATTAAGCACCCGGCGGGAAAAGATGGCAATCTGCTGATCCAGTTCGAACCAGGCGCGTCGCCCGCCGGGGCTGATCAATTCGCAGCCGCGCACCCAATTGCGCTCCGCCTTGGCTTCAGCCAGGAAGGGATAGCGCTTCAGAGCCTTGTGCGTCAGGCCGCCGCCGCAGGGCTTCTCCCAGGCGAGTTTTTCGTCAATGAGAACGACTTGCCGCCCAGCAGCAGCAAGCTGTGCCGCGGCCGTCGCGCCCGCCGGGCCACCGCCAACCACCGCAATGGACTCTGGCTTCATTGTCCGGTTGATGTCGTAATTGTTGCATGGAGGCGGGAAGAAGCGGAACTTCTCACCATTCGCTCCTAAGGCGGTTTTCGCCCTATAATGGCGTCCGTGAGCGCTGGTTTGCGAATCATCGCTTTCCTTCTCAGCGCTGGGGGCGTGCTTCCATCGTTCCTGCCCATTCAGGCTCAGACTGAACCCTCGGCGCCCTGTTCCCGCTTGTATCGCAAGGGCTTGCGGCAGGTGGGGCAAATAAATGGTTCGAATATTCCCACCCTAATCGTATCAGTGAACTTCGAAGGCGACATTCACCTGCCGGTTCCTGTACAGGAGCAGATTGCAACCAGCCTTGAGCAGGGTGCCTGGTCGTCGGACACGAACCTGAATGAACTGAGCAAGGAAGTCGGTGACTACGTAAGGATGAAATGGCAGCAAAATGGATATTTCAAAATGGAAGTGAAAAAGACTGAGGCCAGCATGCCGACCAGCAGTGCGGCAGAGCAGGCCGTGGCGGTAAACGTTGACGTTAAAGAGGGGCCGCTTTACCGATTGGGCGGCATCAGCTTCAGGAATGCCACCAGGTTTCCGCAGGACCAGCTGCGGGCGCTGTTCCGTTTTCAGCCAGGCGACATTTTTAATACCGAGGAGGTTCGGGTGGGACTGGACGCCTTGCGTAAACTCTATGGTTCTGCGGGGTACATCAACTTCACTTCTGTGCCGGATACGCAAATTGATGAGGCTAACCATCGCGTTTCACTAGTCATAGACGTGGACCAGGGCAAGCAGTTTCGCGTGGGGCACTTGGTTATCATTGGCCTGGACCAGAGCCTTGCCGCGACTCTAAGGCAGAAGTGGCCGCTTAAGCCGGGGGGTGTCTACAACACTTCTTCGGTCATAGGGTTTCTCAAAGCAGAAGAGGAATTCGTTAAAGAGAACGCTTCGCTATTCCCACGCTCGGCGAATTTGACGGACAACACTGTGCGCGAGATTGATGAGCAGAATGGAATCATTACTCCCACCCTTGATTTTCGCCCCTGCCAATAGCGCGGATAGTCTCCTTGTCAAGGCGTGCTGTGGATGGAAGAGCGCACGTAATGGCAGGATTTGTGGGAATGCAGGGACATAAACTTACTGGGCGTTACTGATTTGCCAGCGGCTCTTGTGCGGGGACAATCCAGGGGGTGCCGAGGACCGTTTCTTCCTGCTGGTGCAGTCTTTCCAGGATGGGCGCCCAGGTTTCGGCCACGGTGCAGGGTGGCTGGAGCGGCTCCACGCGGAGCAGGGGAAGATTGAAGTCGCTGAGCAGATGCATGGCGCGTGGGCTGCCGGTGAGGCGAACGTGATTGCGCAGCACTCGGCGCAGCCAGCGCCGTTCCGTCATCTCTACTTCGGCCAAGCGCACCGACTCCTGGTTGAACGTGCCTGCCTCCTCCTGCACCACGTAGGCCAGGCCGCCGGTCATGCCGGCGCCCAGGTTCGCGCCTGCCGGCCCCAGCACCAGCACCACGCCCGCGGTCATATATTCGCAACAGTGCTGGCCAGCGCCTTCCACCACCGCCAGGGCGCCGCTGTTGCGCACGGCCAGGCGCTCGCCCGCGCGACCGGCCACATACAATTCTCCGGCGGTGGCGCCATAGAGCACGGTGTTGCCGGCGAGCACGTCGCCACGGCGCGAGGCCTCCGGCCCGTGTGTGATCACGATGGTGCCGCCGCTCAGGCCCTTGCCGACGTAGTCGTTGGCCTCGCCCAATAGGCGGAAGTGAACTCCCGAGGTGAGAAAGGCGCCAAAGCTCTGTCCCGCCGTGCCCAGAAACTCGAAGCTGAGAAGGCCGGCGTCCAGTGAGTCGTTACGACGTACCACTTCGCCGCTCAGGTGCGCGCCGATGGCTCGGTCGCAATTGGCAATGCGGAAACGGCGGCGTCCCCGCAATTCCTCCACGCCATCAGCGCGAAGCATCATCTCGCGATGCAGGCGGCTCGGGTCTTCGCGCGGGCACGCGACTTGCGCTGGACCCTGCACTGGCTGCAGAAGGTTTCCCAGAGCACGCCCAGCTTCCACATTTCGCGGGCGCAGGCGATCTACAGCGCCCACAATCTCATCAATCGAAGCCGCGCCCAGTTTCGCCAGCAATTGCTGAACGTCCGCGGCGAGAGCACGAAAATACTGCATCACCATCTCCGGCTTACCCGCGAAGCGGGTGCGCAGTTTCTCATCCTGTGTGGCAATTCCTACCGGGCAAGTATTCAGGTGGCATTGCCGCGCCATGACGCAGCCGATGGCCAGCAGGGCGGCGCTGGCGAAGCCGAACTCCTCGGCGCCCAGCAACGCGGCCACAATGACGTCGCGAGCGAACTTCAGGCCCCCGTCCACGCGCAGGCGCACCCGCCCTCGCAAACCAGCGCGCACCAACGAGCAATGCGCGTCGCGCAGGCCTACTTCCCAGGGCAGCCCAGTGTTTTTGATGGAAGTCATGGGCGAGGCACCGGTGCCGCCGTCGTGGCCGCTGATGGTGATCACGTCCGCGCCCGCCTTGGCCACGCCGGTGGCGATCATGCCCACACCGCCGCTGGCCACCAACTTTACCCCGATGCGGGCGTGGGGGTTCACGGCACGCAGATCGTAAATGAGCTGTGCCAAATCCTCGATGCTGTAGATGTCGTGGTGCGGCGGCGGCGAAATCAGGCTCATGTTGGGCACGGCATGGCGCAGCCGCGCGATGTAGGGCGTAACTTTGGTGCCGGGTAGTTGGCCGCCTTCACCGGGCTTCGCACCTTGCGCGATTTTGATTTCCAGTTCGTCGGCGTGCACCAGGTACTCGGTGGTGACGCCGAAGCGAGCCGAAGCCACTTGCTTCACGCGGTTGTTAGCCAGGCTGCCGTGGCGGTAGACGCGGGGGTCCTCGCCGCCTTCGCCGGTATTGCTGCGCGCGCCCAGCCGGTTCATCGCGATGGCCAGCGTGCGATGCGCCTCGGGAGAAATCGCTCCCAGCGACATCGCCTGGGTGCTGAAGCGGCTGAGGATGGAAGTCTCGCTTTCCACGTGGCCATGCGCGGCCGGGGCGGTCGAGGGAACAACCTCGATCAGGTCACGAATGGCTGCGGTTCCACGACCTTCACCTGTTTCGGCAAAAGCCTGGTAGCTTTTCGAGCTGGGCGACTTGATGAACTGGTGCATGCGGCGCACCACGTCGGGAGAGTTGCCATGCATCTCGCCCTGGTGGCGGAAGCGGTAAAGCCCGGCGTCGCGCAGTTCGCTTTTTTGCGAAGCAAATGCGGCTGCGTGAGTCTCCAGCGCGTCCTCGAGGAGCTCGGGCAGGTTCTTGCCGCCCAGGGCGCAGTGAGCATCTTCAAAGAAGCGTTCCCAGACGTCGGGGTCCAGGCCAACAATTTCGAACAACTGACTGTTGCGATAGCTGGCCATGGTGGAGACGCCCATCCGCGCCATGACCTTGCGCAAGCCGCTTTCCACGGCGGTTCGGAAGTTGGCTGTGCCATTCGCGAGTTCAGACGCGAGCTCAAGTGCCAGCCACGGGAAGGCCGCCGAAGCACCCGCCGCGAGCAGCAGCGCCAGGTGATGCGTATCAATCACCTGGCCGGTTTCAATGACCAGCGGGAGTTCCCAGCCCTCGGCTGAAACCATGGACTTCCACGCAGCTGCGGTGGCCAGCAAGGCAGGAAGCGGCGCGCGTTCGGCGCGTAGTGAGCGATCGCTCAGAACAGCCACCCCCGCTCCAGAACTAACCGCATCTCGCACTTCCGCGCTGATCCGATCCAGGGCCACCAACGCGCCATCTACACCAGCGCTAGCCTCGAAGGTGAAGTCAATGCGGTGCACGGGTGGGTGTTGCTCCACCAGCGCGTGCATTTGGGCGGAATCCAGCAGGGGCGAGGGCAGCACCGTGCTTTCGCCGACGTAAACCTCAAGCGACATCACCTGGCGCTCGCGCAGGGGATCAATGGATGGGTTGGTGACCTGCGCAAAGCGCTGCTTGCAGTAATCCCAGAGGGGGCGGCGGTGGCTCGAAAGAAATGCGGGCGGAGCGTCGTCGCCCATGCTCCACACCGCCTCCTTGCCTTCCTGCACCAGCGGCTGGAAGAGGAGACGCAAACGGTCCCCGGTCCAGCCCAGAGCGGCCATGGCGCGAGTGCGTTGAGGCGTTTGCTCCATGGCTTGCTCAACCTCGCCGCCAATACGCACCGCCGGTTTGGCTGCGTGCCGCACGTCGGCTTGCGGTAGCTCCGGCCACTGCCATGGGCGAGTCAATTTGCCGTTGTGCAGCAGCAGCAATTCGCCCGGTCCGAGGCGTTGCCGTTCGACAACGCGCTTGCCTTGCAGGTCGGCAATGCCGGCCTCTGAGCCGACCACGACCAGGCCGTCGGCAGTCAAGGTGTAGCGCAGGGGCCGCAGCCCGTTGCGGTCGAGCTTGGCGCCCACGGCGGAGCCGTCGGTGAAGACCAGTGCGGCGGGCCCGTCCCAGGGTTCCTGCCGGCGTGCCTGCGCTGCGAGGAAATGGCGCACTTGCGGCGGCATGTGCAAGTCGTCATTCTCCCAAGCGGGCGGCACCAGGGTTAAAGCGGCGGCGGCAGCGGGATAGCCCTGCCGCAAGTAAAGCTCCAGCGCGTTATCCAGGCTCGCGGAGTCGCTTACGCGGGGCTCCAACAGACGAACCTGCTGGGAAAGGCCCAGAAATCGGCGCCACTCCTCTTCGCGTGCCCGCATCCAGCGCCGGTTGGCGCTGATGGTATTGATTTCCCCGTTGTGGGCGGCAAAGCGAAACGGCTGCGCCAGCGCCCAACTGGGCTGAGTGTTGGTGGAGTAGCGCTGGTGAAAAATTGCGAACCAACACTGGAACTCAGGATCGCTCAGGTCACGATAGAAGGCGGGCAACTGGTCAGGCGTAACCAGCCCCTTGTAGACCACGGTCCTGGAAGAGAGCGAGCAGAAATATGCGCCCGGCGGAAAAACAGCCTCTGCCTGCTTGCGCATGCGAAGCAGGCGCATTTCCAGGTCTTCGCCGGAGCTGCCGTCGAGCGCGGCGAAGAAAAACTGTTCTATGAGGGGGAGGGTGTCACGCGCTCGCGGGCCCAGGATGGAGTCGTCGGTGGGAACGGCACGAAAGCCTACGCACTGCAATCCGTGTGCCGCTGCGGTGTGCTCAATACATCGGCGGGCTGTTTCGGCGGCCTCAGGCCGCAAGAATACCATGCCCAAGCCGAAGGCTGGGGGCAACTCCAGGCCGGCAGAGCCAGCCCAGGTGCGGAAAAATGCTTCTGGGATCGGCAGAAGCAGGCCGGCGCCGTCGCCGCTGCGGCCATCAGCATCCATGCCGCCGCGGTGGGCGAGGCGTAACAGCGCCTCGAGTCCCTTTTCCACGATCTGGTGCGACGCCCGCCCGTCCACCTGGGCGATAAAGCCGACACCACAGGCGTCGTGATCCACATCCGGCATGGCACATGAATACGGTGAAAGGCTTGTGAAAGTACAATCGAAAATTTTGATGATGAGGATGGAATTTTCCGGGCGAAGAAATTCCGACAGGATGCCCGTGAGCGGGGGCGCAAATTCCTTGCTAACTTATGCCAGGGTAGCCCGTCTACCTTAAACAAGGGTAGAATGCCTACCATGGCGGCCAAGAACACCTCGAGTAAGACCGATCTTCTGCAGGGTACCTTGGATATGCTCATCCTGCGCACACTCCTCTTTGGCCCGGCACACGGGCATCAGATTGCCAAGCACATACAGCGAACCACCGACGACGTCCTGCAGGTGGAACACGGCTCCCTGTACCCGGCTCTGCACCGCATGGAGCGCAAGGGCTGGATTGCCGCAAAGTGGGAGATGTCCAGGGAGAGAAATCGCGAGTTCAAATATTACCGCCTGACTCCGGCGGGAAGACGTCAGCTCTCCCAGGAAGAATCGCGGTGGAAGCAAGTGGCGGCGGCCGTGGCACGGGTGATGTGGTCTGGGCGGGAAGGTGAAGTATGAATGCCTGGAATTGGCTTAGCTGCCGGTTCGCGCGAGTTTGGCCAGGCCGGAATCGCATGCCGGATCTGCAGCGGGAACTGGAATCGCACCTGGCAATAGAAGCCGAAGAGCAGCAGGAATCCGGTGTGCCGACTGAGGAAGCGCGGTATGCCGCGCGCCGCGCGTTGGGCAATACAACCTTAATCGCGGAAGACGTTCGCGCCGTCTGGAGCACGGGCTGGTGGGAAGAAGTTATCCGCGACCTGAGGCATGGCGCCCGAGCTTTCCGCAAGAACCTGGGCTTTACTACTGTGGCGGTGCTCACGTTGGCGCTGGCGATTGGCGCCAACACCGCCATTTTCAGCGTTATCGAAAACGTTATGCTGCGGCCGCTTCCTTTCACCGCACCGAACCAGTTGGTGCGCATTTTTTCCACCAAAGACGGCGTTCCGCTCAACCCCAATGGAGGCGGGCTTCATGGCGGGCCGTCGGTGATGGATATGCGGGATTTTGCCCAGAGCAATCACACCTTTCAGCAGATGGTGGTTTATGACACCTGGCGAAAGAACGTGAGTTTCGGCGCCGGACAGGGCGAGCCCCAGCAGATGTGGGTTGGCCTGGTGCCGGGGGCGTATTTCAAAATTCTCGGGGTGAAGCCCATCATGGGCCGGCTTTTCACTAAGCAGGAGAGCTATATCGGCAAATACTATGTGTCCGCCATCAGCGCCCAGCTGTGGAGGAACCAGTTCGGCGGCGATCCTGCGATTCTGGGGAAAACAATCCGGATCAATGACGAGCCCTACACCATTGTGGCGGTGATGCCCGACTTGATTCCCGGGTGGATGGAATTAAAGCCGGTTCAGATTTGGACTCCCTTCGGATTTGCCGACGCACTTGGGGATACATGGACCGAAGCGGGGCGCGGAGGACGAGGCTGGTACACCTTGGGACGCATAAAGCCCGGGGTATCGCTGGAACAGGCGCAGGCGGATCTTGCCACCATCACCGCCGGCCTGGCCGCCACCCATCCGGTGGACCGCGGAATCGGAGTCGAACTGGAGAAGCTTTCCGAGACGCGAGCGCGTGACCTGCGGCCCATGCTGTTCCTGCTGATGGGGGCGGTGAGCCTGATCCTGCTGATCGCGTGCGTCAATTTGGCGAACTTGCTATTGGCGCGCAACTCGGCGCGCGAGCGCGAGCTGGCCATGCGCACGGCTCTGGGAGCAGGGAAGGGAAGGCTGGTGCGCCAGCTGCTTGCCGAGATGCTTTTGCTGTCCATGATCGGAGGCGCTGTGGGATTGCTGCTGGCACAGGTCGGCGTTAAAGCCCTGACCTCGATACATCCCGAGGGTTTGCCGCAGCTCTCTTCGCTCAACCTGGATTGGCGAGTGCTCGCGTTCACCGCAGTGCTGTCACTGACCACGGTCCTGCTTTTTGGGTTGTTTCCGGCTCTTACCGGTGCTCGCGTGAATTTGGTAGAGGCGCTGAAGCTGGGCTCGCGTACCACCACTTCAAGCTCGGCCGCACAACGCATGCGCCGCGTGCTGGTGGTCACTGAAATGGCGATGTCATTGATGCTGCTGGTGGGCGCAGGCCTGCTGGTGCAGAGTATTTACCACCTTCAGCAGCAGCGCCTGGGGATCCGCAAGGATCATCTGCTCACCGGGCATTTCTACCTGCCCGGCGTTCGCTATCCAGATTCCGGAGCCATCACTCGCTTCTGTAATCATTTTGGGGACAATGTGCGGGCCTTGCCGGGCGTGGTCGAGGCAAGTGTCACGACTATTTATCCTCCCAATTACAACTGGACTCAGATGCTGACTATTGACGGACACCCGGCCACGCGAGCTCAGGATGTTCCCACCACGCGCTTTGGGCTGACCGATGCCCATTACCTGAGAACCATGGGCATTCCGCTGATTCACGGCCGGGATTTCAACGAGTCCGACAGCGAGGCCACTCCTCCGGTGGCACTCATCAGCCAGGAGCTGGAGCGGCGCTATTTCCGCGGCGAAGATCCTATCGGGCGGCGTGTCCACATTGGGCCTCCGGAATTCATGCATATGCCGGCGGGAGCCGACATCACGGATTCGTCGGATGTCACAATTATCGGCGTTATTGGCGACTTCCGGAATGCCGGGCTGACATCGCCGCCTGAACCCCAGATTCTCGTCTTGTATGCGCAGCACCCGCTGGTGAACTACGGATTCAAGGACATCGTGGTGCGCACCACCTCCAATCCCCAGACTCTAGTTCCTGAAATCAGCCGCCAGCTTCGCGCGCTGGATGCGGATATGCCTTTCGCGCAGGTGCGAACGATGGACGAAGTTGTTGAGTCAGAGACCGGAAGCCAGCGGTTCACGACCGCTCTGCTGGCCTTGTTTGCAGTGGCCGGTTTAGTGCTGGCAGCAGTCGGCATTTATGGGGTCGTTTCTTTTCTGGTGGCGCAGCGCAGGCAGGAGCTGGCAGTGCGCATGGCGCTGGGCGCGACCCGCACGGCTGCCCTTTGGCTTGTCCTGAAGCAGGGCCTGGCGATGGCCGCCTCCGGGGCAGGTATCGGACTGCTCGGCGCTTGGGCTACGCAGAAATTCATACGCGGCATTCTGTTCGGCATTTCTCCGCTCGATCCGTTCACTTTTGCGGGCGGAGCCTTTCTTCTGCTGGCCATTGCGGCCATCGCAACCCTCATCCCGGGTACGGGAGTGATGCGGCTCGATCCCGCGCAGGCGCTTCGGCAAGACTGAAGTTTGTGAAGATTCTTCGATCGCTCCGTCAGGGCTGATTTTTTGCGGTTTGCAGCAGTACTACATCGGAAGTGTTTTGACTGCGGGCAACAGCGAGAGTTTTTCCATCAGGCGACCAGCGGAACGCCACAATATTTTCCGAGGTAAAGTTGGTAATCGGGTGTCCCGGTGAACCATCGAGCGGCTGTTCGAAAACGTTGTCCACGCCGTTGTCCCGAATAATGTAAGCCACCGCTTTTCCGTCGGGTGTGAAACTGACATTGTTGAGAAACACCCCGTTCGCAGCTCCCGTGCTGATGCGTGAATCGGGCGCAAAGACATGAGGAGACGATGGGGAATTCGAATCCAGATCGACCATCGCCAGCTTGCTTGTGGCTGATCCCGGCCCCTGGGGAAGGCTGACGTCGGCGTCGAGAACCATCTTCTTGCCATCCGGTGAAATCGCATGGCCGGCGCCCAATCCATACATCATGGGGACGTCGCTTCCAGGAACGGGTTGCGGCTCCCCGCCCTCAATGGAGACTCGCAGGGAGAAATGGGGGGGACGGAAACTGTTGTAGTAGACCCACTTTCCATCCGGAGAGCACACCGGATCGCTATCAAACGTACCGTTAGTCAACTGCTTCAGATTGGAGCCGTCGGTATTGGCCCTCCACAGCCAAGCCTGGTTTGTGCCTCCATGAAAGGCCCAGGAGATCACCAGGTAGCGGTCGCCACAACGTGTCAAATCCAGAATCCATCCATTGGGATCGCCGAGGAGAGTGGTTTCAACCGTGCCATCACTGCCCATCGGCCGCACGCTCTGCCGGTCAGACACGAGCAGCTTGCCATCACTGGTCCATGCTACGGCTGCCACATTCTGAGCCTGAGGCAAAGCTTGCGCCGTCATATTTCCTGGGAAACCGGCGCTGGGAAGCAGAACCAGATTGGACGTTTCTCTCACTTGAACTGTCGCCGCAGTCCTGCCGTCGGCCGATACGCTGAGCGTCGCGTAATCGTTGGTATCGCGAGTAACGGGTTGGATTGGTCCTCCGGCGGTGGAAATCAGGCCAATTTGTGCGCGGTTGTAACTCGGTCCCTTTTCCCGGTACCTGGCAAGCAGCCACTGACCTCCCGGGAGCCAATTGATTTCGTGTACCAGCGAATCGTGGAACGACACTAGAGGTTGAGCGCGCTGGCCGGCAACGTCGAACGTCTTAACTGACCCTAACGCTTCCCCCTGCGCGTATACGCTGTAGGCAACCCGTTTCCCGTCCGGCGACCAACTCACAGAACGAGGCAAATCTTCCGGCGTGGCGGCCGCTATGCGTACTACTTTTTCGTCGCTGCCATCCGGATTGGCCATCAGCAGGCGATACTTGCCAATATCAGGATCGTTGGCGCGAGCATAAGCGATGTGGCTGCTATCGGGGGAAAAGGTAATATCCGTATCTACATCCCTGACAATGATTTGTGGAGTGCCACCGAGAACCGGGGTACGGTAAAGTCCCCACGAACTCTGGGTGGCGATGTCCGCTTTGCGGAAGTAGACATAGTTCCCGTCGGGAGAAAAAGCCAGCGACGCATAAACTGCGGCAGCCGGCGGGACAATCTGCGTGTCGCTGCCGGTGGGCACATTGCGCAACCACAGGCTCTGCAGGCCGCCATCGTTCTGCACGTTCAGGATGTACTTGCCATCGGGTGAAATCGCCGCCGCCAGCGCCTTGCCCGTGTTTGTCACTTGGGTGATGGTGAAATTCTGAAAGGGAGCTGGCCCCTTGCGGCTGAGGAAGGTGTAAACGCCAAATCCGCCCGCCGCCAGCAAGAGCACCGCAATTACAGCAATGGTCGCCACCCCAAACTTGTGTTCGCGCGCCACCGTGCTCACGCTGGAAGAACTGGCTGGGCTGGCCTGGCCAGTTGCGGGCAGTGGGAAGGAGGTCGCTACCGGCAGCGACGTGGATGATCCGGCGCCTGGCGCGAGAGTGCTCGTCGATACTGTTTGCGCTGCGGACAGGTGCCCCGAACCACTATCCCGCTGTAACCGTTTCAAGTCGCTGCGTATGTCGGCGGCGTGCTGGTAGCGCAGGTCGCGGTCTTTTTCCAGGGCCTTATTGATGATCTCTTCCAGCCGCGGCGGCACATCCGGATTCAGGCGCAGCGGCGGCACCGGCGCACGATTAAGGATTGCCTCAAAGATGACGGCCGAGGTGTCACCCCGGAAGGGCACCGTGCCGGTGGCCATTTCGTACAACACGGCGCCAAAAGAAAACAGGTCGGTACGGGCGTCCAACTCCTTGCCCTTCGCCTGCTCCGGCGACATGTAAGCTACGGTTCCCACCGCCGTGCCCGGACTGGTCAGGTGTTCCAGACTCACCGCGGCTGTAGCTTCAACCTCGGCCACTGCTGCCTTGGCTGGTGCCAGCGTAAGTTTTGCCAGCCCGAAATCGAGAATTTTGGCGTGCCCCCGCTTGGTGATGAAGATGTTCGCGGGCTTGATGTCGCGATGCACGATCCCTTCACTGTGGGCGGCATCGAGCGCATCTGCGATTTCAATGGCCAAGGCAAGAATCTCCTCGGTCTCCAGGCGACGGCCGGAAATCTTGTGTTTCAGGGTTATGCCATCCAAGAACTCCATGGCGATAAAGGCGTGGCCGTCCTCTTCGCCGATATCGTGGATGGTGCAGATGTTGGGATGGTTCAGGGCCGAAGCCGCCTGGGCCTCGCGGCGAAAACGGACCAGCGCCTGCGGGTCGCGGGCCACCTCTTCGGGCAGGAATTTGAGGGCGACGAACCGGTGCAGCCGAGTGTCCTCGGCTTTGTAAACCACACCCATCCCGCCACCACCCAGCTTCTCGACAATGTGATAGTGGGAAATCTGGTCAATCACCGGAGAATAGGCGCCTTTCGAGTCGGCTAATCTTATGTAGGAACCACTCGCTCGTCAACGAACTAGTGCGGGGAGCGGGAAGCGCCGCCCGGGCCTTTTAGCTACGTAGTTTCCCCTCCCGCGAACTAAACTAAACACGGATGGCGAAAGCCGAACACGTTGTTTTGGGAGTTGATATCGGCGGCACCAAGGCCGAAGCCGGTCTGGTCAACGCTGCCGGCGAAATCCTGGTCACCGCCCGCCGGCGCATGGTGGTGAACAAGACGGCGGAAGACGGCTTGCGCGCAGTGATCGATGCCATCGAGGCGGTGCTCGGTAACCGCCGCGCCCGTTCCGTTGCGGCCATCGGCATCAGCGTGGCGGGGTGGGTGGATTCCCAACGCGGCGTACTGCTCAGCGCCACCAACCTGCCCTGCTGGCGCAACTATCCGCTAGCGGAAAAGATCCAGCAGCGTTACAAACTGCCGACCCGGCTGGCTAACGACGCCAATGTCGCCGCCCTGGCCGAGGCGGTGTGGGGCGCGGGGGTGGGCTACAAGAACGTCTTCTACGTGAGCCTGGGAACGGGCATCGGCACCGGCCTGGTGCTGCAGGACCGGCTCTACTACGGCCGCACGGGCGCCGCCGGCGAAGGCGGGCACATGACCATTGATCTGAACGGTCCGCAGTGCGCTTGCGGCAAGCGCGGCTGCATCGAGATGTACGCCTCGGGCAGCGCGATCGGGGCACGTGCACGGCAATTGGTGGCGCATAACTCGCACACGCGAATTCTGGAACTGGCGGAGGGCAGGGCTGCGGCCGTTACTTCGGAAATTGTGGGCAAAGCCGCGCTGGATGGCGACGCGCTGGCCAACGAAATTCTGCGTGAGGCGGCAGACTATCTCGCGCTCTGGCTGGGCAACATCATTGATCTGCTTGAACCCGAGGTCATCGTGATTGGCGGCGGCCTGGGCGAACTGATGGGCTCATTCTTCAACCACATTCGCGGGCGCCTGGATACTTGCTCGGTGACGCCCGGCCGCCAGCAGATTCCCATCCTGAGCGCGCTCTACGGCACTGAGTCCAGCCTGGTGGGCTCGGCGGCATTGTGCCTGCCCCGTGGACAGGTGTGGATGGAGCGTTCGCGCAAAATTGCCAAAAGGAAGTGAGGTTACGGCCAGCGGCTTGGCGGCTTGAGCTTGCGGATGTGCTGGGCGGCTTGCGGCGCGGCGTGCTTCTCCGCCACCCGGGCGCAGAGTTCGATGCATTCCCGCAGCATGTCTTCGATGGTGGGCTGGCGCCGCTCGGCAAGAGCGTGTGGCTTTGGGGACTGCTGCACTCCGGGGATGGACTGGTGCGCAGGTGTTGCCATTAGAGTTTTCCAGCTTTAATGCTAGCCTGCGGACGCCGGACTGGAAAATTACCGAGGTGGCGGTACCATCGGGACTCCTGCTGCCACCCCTTCCCGCTGTTCCTATCTTGCGAAGAAAGCCGCATTGGCGGCGATGAATCCCTGCTGCTCTTCCGTCAGGTCCTCGGTGGGCTTGATGGAATCGGAAGTGCACACCGGGACACAGGCGCCGCAATCAATGCAGCCCTGCGGGTCTACATACAACTGGGTCGCGGCCTCAAAGCCCGGTTCGTCTTTCTTGGGATGAATGCAGTCGGTAGGACACACATCCACACAGAGCTCGTCCTTAATGCAGCTGCTGGTAATCACGTAAGCCATAGGAATTGTTCTCCCCGGATCTGGAACGAACCGGCCCACTTCCAGCCTACCGATGTGTTGTCAGCCGCGGCCGTGATGGCCATCACCACAGCACTGTGAGACTTAGCACACTACTGACGCGAGCAGGCTGCTATTAGAAACCGTCCTTGCCAGAGATAGCAGAGTTCACTCGTAGCGCAGAGCCACCATGGGATCCACCCGAGTGGCGCGGCGGGCCGGAATGTAACTCGCCAGCAGAGCAACCCCAGCGAGCAGCACGGCGGCTGCAGTGAAAGTCAAAGGGTCGGCAGGTGCGACGCCGTAAATCAGGCTTCCAAGAAACCGCGTCACCAAGGCGGAGATGCCGACCCCGAGCGCGATGCCGGTGAGCGCGATACCCGCTGTTACGGCCAATATGTCCCGCCGGATGTCGGTTGGGGTCGCGCCGAGAGACAGGCGAATCCCCAATTCCTTCGTCTTTTCCCGCACCAGATAAGACATGACCCCGAACACACCCACTGCGCTGAGCAGCAAGGCCAGCCCAGCCAGCGCGCCCAGCAGGCTGAGTGCCAGCCGCCAGGGCTGCTGCGCTTCGGCCACCAGACTATCCAGTGTTTGCAAAGAACCCAAAGGTTCATCCACATCCGCTGCCTGCACAGCGCTCTCGACTGCTGCTTGTAGCGAGCCGAGAGGCGCATCGGTGTGCATCACAATCTTCATTGAGGGAAAGGGCATCTGTCGGTAAGGAACGTAGACCGTCGGCTGCGGCTCCAGGTTGATTTCATCGCGCACGTCGGCGACCACGCCAACGATCTGCCGGGGCCGCTGCAGGCCGGCAGCATCTCCCCGGGTCAGTACCACAAAGCGTCCGATGGCATCCTGTTTCGGCCAATAATCTCGCGCCATCACTTGGTTGACGATGCATACCGGGGCTGAATCAATGCTGTCGTGGTCAGTGAAGCCGCGGCCAAGGAGTAGAGGGATCTTCAGCACGGAAAAATAATGCGCGTCCGTCAGCCGCAACCCGACCGGTTCGTATTGAGGAGATCCGGCGGCGCTGGGAATGGCGAAGCTGGTACCGAACTCATCGTCGTATAGCGGCGGCGGATCAATCACGGCGGCATCGCTGACGCCGGGAATGGCGCGCACGCGGTCCACAACTTTGTCATAGAACCGGATCACGTCCCGGTCCTGCTGATACTTCATGCGGGGCAGGCTAATGGAAGCGAGCGCGCGATGAGCCGTTGAAAATCCCAGGGGCGCGCGTTCAAGAGCTCCAAGGCTGCGCAGAAGCAGGCCGGCGCCCGCCAGCAGAACCAGCGAGCAGGCAATTTCGGCAACGGCAATGCCGTGGCGCAGCCGCCGGTGCCCGCGATGAGCTGTGACTGTGACGCTGGCCTTCCGGAGCACATCCTCGGCGTTGGAGCGCAGCACAGGCATGGCCGGCGCAACAGCAAAAATTACCCCGGTTAAGATTGCCAGGGCGAAGATGAATGCAACCACGTAAGGATTGATCTGTGCGAACCCGAGCTCCAGCATTTGGGCTTCACCGAAGTGGCGTACCACCTGGATAAGAACCGAGGCTAATGCCACACCGGCTACGCCGGCCAACAAAGCAAGGCAGAGGCTCTCCATCAGAAGCTGCCGCAAAACATGCCGAGGGCGAGCGCCCAGGGCGGTGCGAATCGCTAGCTCGCGTCCCCGGTTGCTTACACGTACCAGCATGAGGTTAGCCACATTGGTGCACGCCACCAGCAACAGCAGGGCAACAACAGCAAAGGCGACGAACAGTTGGCCGCGCACGTCGCCCGTCAGCATCTGCCGCAGGGGCATTACCATGGCGCCGCCGTAGACATCGGCGGTTGGGTGCTCGCGCTGGATTGCGGCGCTGATGCGGTTGAGGTCGTCGGCTGCCTGTTGCAGGCTGACCCTCGGACGCAAACGCGCGAATGTCCGCAGGAACCGCAAGTCCCGCCAGAGCATCCGCTGGGGAAGGATCTGCCGCTGCAGCGGAGTCCAGAAATCAATTTTGGTGTGCAGAGTAGTCGGGTCGGGGCGCATTACGCCCAGCACGGTATAGGGCTCGCCGTTAAGCCGAATTACGCTGCCCACAATCTGCGGGTCAGCGTGAAAAAGAGTCCGCCACAAGCGGTCGGTCAGCACGGCTACCTGCGGGGCATTGGGCCGGTCTTCCTCAGCCGTGAAAACGCGTCCGACTTCCGGCTGCACGCCAAACACCTTCCACCAGCCCGCCGAAACCGCTCCGCCCCACAGGTGCTGCGGAGCACCATCGCCGGTGAGGATGTAATGGAATCCGGCAAAACCCGCAATGGCGGAAAACGACCGGCTCTGTTCCCGCCAATCCAGAAAATTTCCCGGCGCAACGTCGGACTGGCTGGCCTCATCATGGGCCGTTTTGATTTCGTAAAGCGCAACAATGCGCCCCGAATCGGCGTATGGAAGCGGCTTCAGAAGCACCGCGTAAATAACGCTGAAGACGGCCGCTGTTGCGCCCATCCCCAGCGCCAGCGTGAATACCACCAGCAACGACACCCCCGGGGTCTTACGCAGCATTCGCAGGCTATAGATAAATTCGTTCCACAACTTCATCGCGCATTCTCTCAGGTCGCGTCTTAGAGGAATTCAAGCGCGAATCTATCATGCCGGTGAATCTCCAGTTCCGTAAAGAAGCCTTCACTCAGTGCAAGGGTTGATACTGCAGCGATGTCATCCGGGGACTGGGTTAGGCGACCCGTTTCATCCGAGGGACTCTTCCGCGCCCGCTCATATAGAATTGCCGTCATGGCGCTCAAGTTCACCACCTCCTACCTTGAGGATTCCCTCTCGCTGTTCCGCTACTACAAAAAGCTGGGGGAAGGGGCGATCACGCAGGTCAGCGATGAGCAGTTGCTGGCGGTGCTCGATCCGGAGATGAACTCCATCGCCCAGATCGTGAAGCATATGGCGGGCAACATGCGCTCACGCTGGACCGGCTTCCTGACCAGCGACGGGGAAAAGGCGGACCGCAACCGCGACAGCGAGTTCGAGGAGCCGCCCGCCACCCGCGCGGCGCTGATGAAGATGTGGGAAGCGGGCTGGAAGTGCCTGTTTGATACGCTGGAGCCGCTGGGCTCAGCCGACGTTGATCGCAAAGTGACCATTCGCGGCGAAGCCCACTCAGTTATGCAGGCGGTGAACCGCCAGCTTGCCCATTACGCCTACCATGTCGGGCAAATCGTCTTCCTGGCCAAACACTTGCGGCACGACAACTGGAAATCGCTCAGTATTCCGCGCCATCAGTCGGCGAAATTCAACCAGCGCGTGGCCGCCGGCGAAGCCAGCCAGCGGTAATCGTGTAAGTCTCGGCTGTGCAGGACTTTGCCGCTCACCTCAAGGGCGCGCCGGAACCAAAGCTTAGGATTTTAGCTAACTTCTGTCCCCCTGAGACGTCCATTACTGCAGATTGAGCGTGCGAGAGCACACTTTAATGAACTCTTAACGACTAATTTGCGTACGGGATGGTATAGAAGAATAG
This sequence comes from Terriglobales bacterium, assembly GCA_035280205.1. Taxonomy (GTDB): domain Bacteria; phylum Acidobacteriota; class Terriglobia; order Terriglobales; family Acidobacteriaceae; genus JAICWP01. Next base: position 18,048 of record DATEGI010000145.1, read on the forward strand.
AGGAGTTCAGAATGTTGAACATAAGGATAGAACGAACTGAGGAGGCGGCCATACTTCATTGCGACGGCAGGATCGTCGTGGGGAGCGCCCTTTCTGCGCTGCGCGAGGCCGTGCTTTGCGAACTGAGCAAGCGGTCCATCGTCCTGGACCTTTCACGTGTGGAGCGCGTTGACGCTGGCGGCCTGGGAACGCTTGTTTTTCTGCATACCTGCGTGAACGGCCTGGGCACCGAACTGAAGCTGATGCGGCCTTCGGCGCCGGTCGCCGAGGTGTTGGAACTCACCAATTTGACGTCAGTGTTTGCTATCGGCCCGGCGGCCGAAGCCGCCGCCGAGCCGGCGCCCTCCTCTGCTCACCAATGGTGCGAAGCCTGCGCCTGACGTGCTGCCTGCGTCCCCTGCGATAAATCCGTAAAATTTGACTTTGCCACTCACGCCGAAGCAGGTGAGGCCGGGTATCTTCGTCCCTTTGGCCAACGTCATCTCTTCACGGCAGCGACATCAATAACGGCGGCAGGTTCCGGAGCAACAAATACTACCGCGGCGGTTCTTGCCAGAGCATCGAGTTTGCCCACGGCGATGCGGCCGGCGATTTGGTGGGCGTGGACGGCCTTCCGCTCAGGCTGGAAACCGTTGGCCTTCAGTTGCGGCAGAATGCTTTCTGCATCACCGCTGACCATTACATCCACCCGCAGCTTGTCGGCCTTCAGCTTGCAGGCGCGCCGTGCCTCTCGTTTATCTGAGTGCGCCCGCCAGCAGTCGTACGCAGCGACCAGTTGCGGGTGCATTTTTAGTTCGATGACACGCGGCGGTTTGCCCGTGTTCACCGCGTAGCTTGCAGTCGAACCGCTGGGCATGGTTCCGTTGAAAGCGACTTGAACGGTAATCTGGGATGCAACTGGCCGGCCATCTTTCATTGCCGGCTGAAATTTCCACTGACGCACTGCATTTAATGCGGCCGCATCCATTCCGCCGCCGGCCGCCCGAGCGATCTTGGCGTCGCGCACTTTTCCATCCGGGCCGACCAAAGCCCACACATCTACCATGCCCTGGCATCCTGCCTTGGGGCACTTTGGAGCCGGCGAATAAATCGGCGTGGGAGCGGTTACGCTGCCGCCTACGCGATACACTCCGCCGCCAATGCCTCCGCCAGAGCCTGGTCCAATGCCTGCGCCGTGACCGCTACCGACAGCTCCACCGCTTCTAACACCACCGGCAGCACTGATTGAGCTCGGCATTGCTGCTGGCGCCGCTGCTCGACCAGCGAAGGTGGAGGTCATGGGCGTGATGTACATGGACTGTAGTGCGGCTCCATTCCTCACGATCATGCCCGGCGGCACGGTGCCCGACCAGATGGGTTCGTACTGAACGCCCTCCGCCATTTCGATCGGCACCTGGATGCGCCTAGGTTTGCCGCCATCGGTGACCACGCGATCCTCGACTGCTACAAAAGACGTGAACTGAGTCATCAGGTGGTAATCGAGGCCGAGCTGGGTGATCTGCTGGCGCAGATCGCCGCGCAGCGTGCCTTGCTGCAAGCCTGCCCAGTCCTGCGACATCAAATCATCAATTTTGTCTCGCGCCCACAAGCTGGCGATCGCGTTGTTGTGGTTTTCCTGGGCGGGAAAACTTACAGGAATCTCGCGGCTGTAGAAATCGCCCGCCCGCTTGGCTACGAGGCGAACCACCCCCTGCGCCGGGGCCGTGTAGCGTCCTGTGACCACGACCGGCCGGCCGCTGTAGAGGTCGCGGATGTGGCGCGGGTAGATATCGGTCACCGGCAGGCGGCCGAAATCGAGCGCTATGTCGGTGAGCAGCGGCGCCCGCAAGTGTTCGTACAAGCGATGTGCCGCGTCGGCA
>DATEGI010000146.1:0-34255 GCA_035280205.1 Terriglobales bacterium
GACGGGATGGAAGCATGTCGGTCCGGGCGGCGATACGGTGGAAGACGGACTGATTCGCACTCATGGCGGCATGGGCCTGCTCTACTGGACGGGCGGCAAAATCGGCAACTGCATCCTGCACACTGTCTGGCGCATGCGCGACGAAAACGATAATTCCGGCGTCTTCATTCGCATTCCCATACCGCCCACCGAACCCTGGATGCCGGTGAACTACGGTTACGAAGTCCAGATTGATAACCACCCCGAGCGCTCCAAACCATCGGAGGACGAATACCACCAGACCGGCATGCTCTACTCGCTCACCAAGCCTCTGGTGCCGCATGCCTGGAAGGCGGGCCCGGAGTGGAACACCATGGACATCACGCTGGATGGGCCGCGCACCATCGTGGTGCTCAACGGCAAAAAAGTAGTGGACTACAAGGACGGCGACCCGGTGCCGGCCAAGAAATTCACCTTTGAGCCGGAGCGTGGCCCACGGCCGAATTTCGGCTACTTCGGCTTGCAGAACCACAGCGACAACGACATTGTGTTTTTCAAAGAAGTAGCCATCAAGCCACTCAAGTAGGCGCGGCCGGACATTTTTTTTGCAGGTATTCGCAGAGGAGATATTTGCTATGAAAAATGATTTTTCCCGTCGTCAGTTTCTGCAGAGCAGCGCTGTGGCAGCGGGCGGCTTGCTGGCCGCCAAAACCATTCTTCTCGACCCGGAGCCGTTGGGCGCGCAAACCAAACCGGTAGCGCCCAGCGATCGCGTGCGCTTCGGCATGATCGGTATCGGCATGCAGGGTTCGGGTCTGCTCACCAATGCCATCACCTTGCCGGGCGTGGAATGCGTCGGCGCCGCCGACTTGTACGACGGCCGTCACACCCTGGCCCGTGAGATCACCAACAATCCCAGCCTGCCCGCCTCCCGCCGTTACCATGATCTGCTGGAGCGCAAAGACATTGACTGCATCGTGGCCGCCGTTCCCGACCATTGGCACCGCCGGGTGGTGGCGGACGCCTGCAACGCCGGCAAGGACATCTACTGCGAAAAGCCCATGTCGCACACCATTCCCGACGGCTTCGCCATGGTGGAAGCGGCGCAGAAGAACAACCGCATCGTGCAGATCGGCTCCCAGCGCGTCAGCTCCAACCTGGCTGCCAAGGCGCACGAGCTTTACCATGGTGGCGCCATCGGCGACATCGAGATGGTCGAGCTCACGCTGGGCCGTAACGATCCCACCGGCGCCTGGGAATATCCGCCGCCGACCGACCTCTCGCCGCAAACCCTGGACTGGGACACGTGGCTGAACGACGCCCCCAAGATTCCCTTCAACAAGTATCATTTCGCGCGCTGGCGCTGCTGGAAGGAATATGGGACGGGCGTGGCCGGCGACCTCATGGTCCACTTGCTCAGCGGCATGATGGTCACCCTGGGTTGGAACGAACCGCCACGCTCGGCGCAGGCCCTGGGTGGTATTTTCCGCTTCCCCGACGGACGCAACATGCCCGACTTCCACATAGTGCTCTTCGATTACCACGGCGTTCCCGTGTATGTGCGTCTCGACCTGGGCTGCGAGTCCGAAGAACTGGCGCGCTTCATGGGTCCGAAAGGCATTTTGGACACCGGCGAGTACCAGCTCCGCCATCAATTCCAGCCTGGCATTGATCTGGCGCCCAGCTACTACTCCTCCGGCTTCCCGCAGAAGATGCGCGAGGAATACGTTGCCGAGTGGCACGCCAAGAACGATCCGCCGCTGGGCAAGGAGCCGATGTATCCCACCACGGTTTACGCGGGACACGACTGGGACGACGTCAAGCCCCACCTGTGGAACTTCTTCCAGGCGGTGAAGTCGCGCAAGCCGGTGGTGGAAGATGCCGTGTTCGGGAACCACGCCGCCATCGCCTGCCACATGGCCAACGAAGCCTACTTCCGCAAGAAGCCGGTTTTCTGGGATGAGGCTTCCAAGAGCATTCGGACATAGGGTTTCGTTCGTCAACCGAAGCGGCGGCTGCGGTCGCCGCTTTGTTTTTTCTTGGCAGACTAGCTCACTCGCCAGCCCCGAAGGGGGCGAAACAGAATTTAGCCCAGGGCGTGAGCCCTGGGTAATTGCCAGCTTAAAAGCACAAGCCCCGTAGGGGCGGCACTGGAGTCATATTGCCCCAACCCAAATACATTCTCGCTCTCGACCAGGGCACCACCTCCAGCCGCGCTATCGTGTTCGGCCATGAAGGCCAAATCGTCAGCCTGGCGCAAGAGGAGTTTCAGCAAATCTATCCCTCCCCCGGCGAGGTGGAGCACGACCCCGAGGCCATCTGGAACTCGCAACTGGCGGTGGCGCGCCAGGCGCTGCAGCACGCCAACATCTCTGCCCGTGAACTGGCGGCCATCGGCATCACCAACCAGCGCGAAACTACTATCCTGTGGGAGCGTGCAACCGGCCGCCCGGTGGCGAATGCCATCGTCTGGCAGAGCCGCGTCAGCGCTCCAATTTGCGATCGCCTGAAAGCCGAAGGTCTGGAGAAAACCTTTCGCGAGCGCACCGGCCTGGTGGTGGACGCTTACTTCTCCGGCACAAAAATCAAATATCTGCTGGACTCCACTCCTGGCTTGCGCGACCGCGCCGAACGCGGCGAAATTCTGTTCGGCACCGTGGATACCTTTCTGCTGTGGCGCCTTACCGGCGGCAATCTTCATGCCACCGACGTCAGCAATGCCAGCCGCACTCTGCTCTTCAACATCCACAAACTGGACTGGGACGATGACCTGCTAAAACTTCTTTGCGTGCCCCGCCCCATCCTGCCGCAGGTGCTCTCTAGCAGCGAAATCTACGCCCACAGCGACGCTGCTCTGCTGGGCGCGCCGGTGCCCATTGCCGGCGTGGCCGGTGACCAGCAGGCCGCGCTCTTTGGCCAGGCCTGTTTCCAGCCGGGGACGGCTAAGAACACGTACGGCACCGGCTGTTTCGCGCTGCTCAATACTGGGGCCAAGCCTGTCCTCTCGCAAAAGGGGCTGCTCACCTCCGTGGCTTGGAAGATCGGCAAAGAAGTGAACTATTGCCTGGAAGGGGCCGTCTTCATCGCCGGAGCGGTGGTGCAGTGGCTGCGCGACGGCCTGCGAATCATTGCAAATTCCAGCGACGTCGAAGCTCTGGCCGCCTCCGTTCCCGATTCTGCCGGCATCTTCTTCGTGCCTGCATTCGTCGGCCTGGGCGCGCCTTATTGGGACCCCTATGCTCGCGGCACCATCATCGGCCTCACTCGCGATACGACACAAGCGCACATCGCGCGCTCGGCTCTGGAGTCAATTTCCTACCAGACTTGCGACGTGCTGCGCCTGATGCAGCAGGAAGCCGGCTTGCTCCTGCCTCACTTGAAAGTGGATGGCGGCGCCGCCTGCAACTCCCTCCTGATGCAATTCCAGGCTGACCTCCTGGGCGTTCCCGTGCGCCGGCCCGCAGTGCTGGAAACCACCGCCCTCGGTGCGGCCTACCTCGCCGGCCTGGCGGTGGGCTACTGGAACAACCAGGAAGAGATTGCCGCCCACTGGTCGCTGGAGCGCGAATTTACTCCTGGCATGACCGCCTCCACTCGCAAACAACTTTTCCGCAGGTGGGAGCAGGCGGTATCGCGCTCGCGAGCCTGGGTGGTGGAGTAGGCCCTACTAATTGGAATCAGCTCGGAAATTCTGTTAGGATGCTTCCCACTGTCACCGTTGGTGACACCCTGTTCCCCACTCACGCTGTCTAAAAGCTGGCAACCCTGCGGGAACGTATATGCGCACTGGTGCGAAACTTGCACACCCGGAGTGGGCGAGAAAGATTCAGGAATTGCGCCACAAATTAGAGCTCAGCCAGACTGCTTTCGCCGAGTTGTTGCGGGTTTCGGCCATGGCGGTCTCGCGCTGGGAGCGGGGCATCAATGAACCTCCCGGCGAAGCCTACATTGCTCTCGGCAAGCTGGCGGGCTCGCCGGACTGCTGGTATTTCTGGGAACAGACCGGGCTGAAGAAGTCCGATCTGGAAAAAGCCCTACGACGTAACACTCCCTGATTCACGCCGCATTCACGTTTTGCCGGCGCAAATGCGTCTGGAACCACTCCCGTGCCAGCCGCGCAACTTCCTCCAATGCGCCCGGCTCTTCAAACAGGTGTGTAGCCCCGGGCACGATTTTCAGCTCCTTCTCTCCCCGCAGCTCCTGCAAAGCTGCGCGATTCAATTCCAGTACCGGCAAATCGTCGCCGCCTACAATGAGCAGCGTTGCGGCGCGTACCTGGCCCAAAGCCGCGCCGGCCAGATCAGGACGGCCTCCCCGTGAAACCACCACGCTTACCTCTGCGGGCCGCAGGGCCGCGGCCATCAGAGCAGCGGCAGCACCAGTGCTGGCGCCGAACAGCCCGATATCCAGTGGCTGCAGGGCGGGCTGGCTGCGTATCCAATCCACGGCCGCGATCATCCGCTCGGCGAGTAAATCAATGCTGAAACGCAACCCGGCAGTGCGCGAGTCAATCTGCTCCTCGGCGGGAGTCAGCAGATCCATCCGCAGAGTTCCCAGGCAGCCCTCCTGCAGGGCCCGCGCGACATAGCGGTTTCGCGGACTGTGCCGGCTGCTTCCGCTGCCATGAGCAAATACCACCACTCCCAGGAGTAGTGAGTCAGGCACCGCCAGCTCGCCCTCCAGTTCCACCAAGCCTGCATTTATCCGTACCTCGCTTAGGGCTCCGTTCGCCACTGCGGCCTCCTTAGGGCGGAGCGGCAGACCACCTCAAGCGGCGACGTCGTCCAGCGTCTCCGGTTTGGCCGGCCCCCGGAAGCGCACCACGGTCCGACTGCCATCTGCCGCTTCGATCTGCAGCCCCGCGTGCTCGCCGGTCTTTGTTTCCAGAAACACCACCCGGATGGGATCGCTTACAAGGTGGGTGAGATGGTCATCGGGCGCCTTGCCCAGCGCAATTGAGATCCGGTCGTGATCTTCGGAATGTTCCGGGGTGATGCCTTCCAGTTTCAGGTTCTCAGCTTCCACCCCGCTCGTGCTCCGGTCCCCGGAGGTCTCCAGGGTCATCAGCCAGCCCTCGTGCTGGCGGCTGAACCCATCAAGAAACGACAGCCACTCGCCTCGCGGAATCTCCTGGCCCGGCGCTTTGTTGGCATGTTCATGAATGCGCTCACCCATTTATCCACTCCTTATTTCAAATCGTTCCAACGAGGCTGGCTGCCGCATTGGATGACAAAAACCTCATGCCGTTCGCAGCGGGCGCTGTTCTGCGGCACTTCGTTCCAGCAACTCCCGCACTTCCTCATCGCTGACCTGGGAAAATTCCTTGTACCACTGTCCGACAGCCTGGAAGTGCTCGGGCGTCTCCAGGCAGATCACGTGGTCCACTTCGCTTTCCGTGCGCAACTCGTCGCACGTGGAAGCTGCAGCCACGGGCACTGCCACCACGATGGCGGACGGATCGCGGTCGCGAACCGCTGTCACCGCAGCGCGCATGGTTGAGCCGGTTGCCAAACCGTCGTCCACCAAAATGACGGCCTGGTGCCGCAGCGGCAGGGGCGCACGATTGCCGCGATACTCGCGCTCACGGCGTTCCACCTCCTGCTGCTCGCGAGTGGCCACCTCGCGAATCACCTCGTCGGAAATGTTCAGCCCGTGCACCACATCTGGGTTGAGCACGATCACTCCGCCCGAAGCTAGGGCGCCCATGGCCAGTTCCGGCTGCCCGGGCGTTCCCAGCTTGCGCACCACAAATACATCCAGGGGCGCATTCAGCGCCTGGGCTACTTCATACCCGACCACCGCTCCGCCGCGGGGAAGGGCGAGCACCACCACTTCGCCTCGCCCGGCAAAGCCCATCAGCTTCGTAGCCAGCCCCCGGCCTGCTTCTGCTCGGTCTCGAAACACCATTCCTCCTCGGCCCGCAACTGCGGAAATTTTGCTTCAGATTAAGAGTACTCCTGGGAAGTGGGATGTGCTCACAGTGAAGAAAGGTTTTCAAGACTCAGGATTTCACAGTCCCGCAGAAGCGGTGTTTTGCTCGGCTCAAAGTACTTCTCAGCCGGCTTTAATCACGCTCAGCACGCCCTGGCGCTCGCGCGGCCCATCAAACTCCATCAGCACCACGCGCTGCCACGTCCCCAGTACCAGGCTTCCCCGCTCCACTGGCAGCGCCACCGAGGTTCCAATCAGCGCGGAGAGAATGTGGTCCGGAACATGCGCCGGGTTGTGCGGATGGCGGTAGCGCAGCTTGGGAATCATCGCTTCAAACGCATCCAGCATATCCAGGTCGGTTCCGGGGTCGAGATCGGCAGTGGTCAGGGCGGCGGTCGTGTGCAGGATAGACAGGTGGCAGATGCCGCTCTGCTCGGCATACGACTCTTTCAGAATCCGGTTTACCTCGTCGGTGATGTCAACCACTTCCCGCTTGCGATGCGTCTTCACGACCAGCTTGTGCATAGTCCAGGCCTTCCCACTTGGATGCCACCAGCCCAATCCGGATGTGGGAAAGGGATAGCAAGAACAACCGCCGCATCCCGGGGGTGAAACAGAATTTGGGCCAGGGCGCGTGAGCCCTGGGTAAGATTCCAGCTCAAAACCCAAGCCCGTAAGGGCGGCACACCGCATTGTTCGAGGGCAAGCAGAGAAGCCACCCGCGGCTTTCCGCCTGCCTCCGAACTCGTTCGCGGTCCCAAGCGAACGAACTTAATCCGCCCAACTCGCTTCCATCTGCTCCTTGTCGGTTTTGCGCCGGTGCTCGTGGCCGGGAGCTTCCGGCAGCTTGTCGTCGGGCCGCGCAAACCATACGTATAGGGTTGGAAGCACATAGATGCTGAGCAGCAGGTCGGTGATGAGTCCGCCGACAATAACAATGGCGAACGGCCGCTGCGAATCGGAGCCGATGTCGTGTGAAAGCGCCGCCGGCAGCAGCCCCAGCGTGGCCACCAGCATGGTCATCATGATGGGGCGCAGCCGCAGAATAGCGCCTTCCCTGGCTGCATCCTTAATGGAGCGCCCTTCGGCCCTCAGTTGGTTGATGTACTCGACCATGATCACGCCGATTTCAACCGATACTCCAAACAGCGCCAGAAAACCTATGCCGGAAGAGACGCTGAAGTTTGTGCCACTGATAAACAGCGCCAGCAGCCCGCCGATGGGCGCCATGGCCACGCTGCACAGCACCAGCAGCCCCCATTTTGAGGAATTGAATCCCAGGTAGAGGATGAGGAAAATCACCAGCAGCGTGATGGGCACAATGAGCATCAGCCGCCGCTCGGAGCGCTTCTGGCTGGCATATTCCCCGGCCCAGTCAATCCGGTAGCCCTGCGGCAGCTTCACCTGCTCCTGCACCTTGCGGATGGCCTCTTCTACCGTGCTTCCCAGATCGCGCCCACGCACGCTGTACTTGATGGCCACATAGCGTGAGTTGTTTTCGCGGTTGATGAGCGAGGCGCCGTCTTCCACCCTCACATCACAGAGTTGTCCCAGCGAAACGCGTTCTCCGGACGGAGCTGCCAGCCGAATGTTCTCGATGTTCTGAATCGTCGTGCGATACGGTTCCTGATAGCGCACCACCAGGTCGTAGCGGCGTTCCCCGCGCAGGATTTGGCTCACTGCCTTGCCTCCCACCGCTGTCTCTACCGCATCCTGAACGTCTGCCACGTTGATGCCGAAGCGGTCCGCCTTCCCCCGGTCTACCACCAAGTCGAGGTTGGGCTGGCCCATCACCCGGAAAATGCCCAAGTCAGCCACCCCGGGAATGCCGCTTAAAGTTTTGACGATCTCTTCGCCCTTCTCCTCCAGGCTCTTCAGGTCGTCGCCGTAGAGCTTCACTGCCAACTCGCCTTTCACGCCGCTGACCGCCTCCTCCACGTTGTCGGAGATGGGCTGCGAGAAATTCCAGACCACTCCGGGAATGCGTGAGACCGCCTCATCCATGGCGGCGATCAATTCATCCTTGGTATGGAACTGCGGCCGCCACTGGGACCGCGGCTTGAGATCCACGAAATATTCGGTATCGAAAAAGCCGGTGTAATCGGTGCCGTCATCCGGACGTCCCACCTGGCTCACCACCTGCGTCACCTCGGGAAAGCTGGCGAAGATCAGCCGCGCTTGCTTCACCACGCGCTCGCCTTCTGTCGGGCCGGTGCTGGGCGCAAGCGTGCCCCGAGCCCAAATGGCGCCCTCATCCAGATGCGGCAGAAACTCGGAACCGATGGCGCCCCCGAAGGCCAGATACAAACTGGCGGCCAGCGCCAGCAGCGAAATGCCAACCGTTATCGTGCTGTGGTCAAGCGCCCAGGTCAGCGAACTGCGGTAGTGCTCATTTAGCCAGTGCAGAAGCGGGTTACGCCTCTCGCGAGCCTGCTTGCGAAATACCAGCAGGGCCAGCACCGGCGCCAGCACCAGTGAGAACAGCAATGCTCCAATCAGGGCGAAGGCTACCGTCCACGCCATGGGCCGGAACAGCCGCCCTTCCACGCTTTGCAGCGTGAAGATGGGCAAATACGCCGTGATGATGATGGCCCGCGCGTAGAACACCGGCCGTTGCACCTCGTGCGCCGCGCGCGCAATCTTCTTGAACGTGCTCAGCCCTTCGCCGGCGGGATCATTCAGGTGGCGGACGATGTTTTCGATCATCACCACCGACCCATCCACCACCATGCCGAAATCCAGCGCCCCCAGCGACAGCAGGTTGGCGGGAATGTGCCGCAGGTCCAGCAGGATGGAGGCGAACAGCAGCGAGAATGGAATCGTGAACGCCACAATCAGCGCGCCGCGCTCGGTGCCCAGGAACACGAACAGAATCACCGAAACCAACAGCAGCCCTTCAGTCAGGTTCCGCAGCACGGTGTGCGTGGTGTAGTGCAGCAGGTCGCTGCGGTCGAGAAACGGAACAATCTTCACGCCCGGCGGCAACACATGATCGTTCAGTTCGTTGACCTTTTCGTGAATGGCAGCGAGTGTGGTGTCTGCTTCCTCGCTTTTGCGCAGCAGGACAATTCCCTCCACCACATCATCGCTATCAATCACCCGTCCCGCTTCGCGGTGAATCGCTTTTCCGATTTGGCCCAGCCTGATTTTCGGCCCTTGCGTAACCACGGCCACATCGCGCACCCGCACCGGCGTGCCGTTCTGCGTTTTCAGCACCGTGGCCCCGATGTCGTCGGTGCTGCTCATCAGGCCCACGGCGCGCACATTGATTTCCTGGCTCCCCTGCTCGATAAAGCTTCCCCCGGCATTAGTGTTGTTGGCGGCCAGCGCCTGCTCCACTTGCCCGATGGTCAGCCCGTAGCCCACCAGCTTGTTGGGATCCACCTGTACCTGGTATTCACGCGTCAGCCCGCCAAAGCTGCTCACGTCCACCACGCCCGGAACCGACTTGAACTCCTTTTCCAGCACCCAGTCTTGCAGCGATTTCAGCTCCATCAGGTCGTAGCTGGGATTAGTGGTGGTGAGCGTGTACCAGTAAATCTGGCCCACCGGGCTGTAGTCGGGGCCGAGCTGCGGATTGAGGTTGGGCGGAAGGTTCACTTGCGCGAGCCGCTCCAAAACCTGCTGCCGGTTGGTCAGATCATTCGACTCATCGTCGAAGATCATGGTCACCGTGGAAAGACCGAACACCGAAGTCGAGCGCAGGCTGGTGAGGTGCGCGATGCCATTCATCTGCACCTCGATGGGCACCGTGACTTGCTGTTCCACTTCCTCCGCCGCCCGTCCCGGCCATTGCGTGATTACCTGCACCCAGTTGTTGGCCACGTCGGGATAGGCTTCCACCGGCAGCGTGTGGAAGGAGAATGTTCCCCACACCAGCAACAGCACGCCTACGCACAGGACCATGTATTTGTTGCGTAGCGAGATATCAACGAGCCACTTGATCATGCACCTGCTCCTGCTCGTCGGATTGCTGGTTTTCCACCGTGCTTGCGAACTGCAGCGCGTCTTTCACTACTCGCTGGCCGGGGCTGAGGCCGGCCACCTCGCGCCAGCCGTCGCGCACTTGTGCGCCCGCCTGTACCAGGGTGCGGCGGAAGTGATTCCCGCCCTCCGGCACGAAAACCCAGTCTTTGTCGTGCAACCGCATGACGGCGGAAGCTGGCACAACTGAGCGCGCGTGATCAGCTCGCGATACGAACGTAACCGTGGCGAACATGCCAGGGCGGAGAATGCCCTTGGGGTTGGCCAACTCCAATCGCACCTTCGTGGTGCGTGTATTGGGATCAAGTACCCGGCTTATGTTGCTGATGCGGCCTTTGAGCGCCGCATCCGGATAAGCTACCAGGCGCACGTCCGCCATGTCGCCCACCTGTACCTGCGCCAGATTGTTCTCGTACACGTCGCACAGAATCCACACGCGCGACAGGTCGGCGATGGTGAACAGGTTGGGCGAGTTATCCAGCGACTTCACCCCCGCCGCCGGGTTCACGTTCTGCTCAATGATCGTCCCCGAAGCGGGAGCGCGCAGCGCCACCACCGGCGAAGGATTATTCACATCGCCGCCGAGCACCCGCACTGCATCCTGCGCGGTCTCCACATCCACCTTCGCCTTCTGCTCGGCGTCCTGGGCGGCTTCCAAATCCTTCTCTGCCATGGCCCCCTTGGCATAAAGTCCCTGTGCCCGCTCCAGGCCCTTGTTCGCCAGCCACTCGTCTTCCTGGGCCTTTTTCAGATTGGCCGCCGCCGTGGCCAGGTCGGGGCTGTGGATGGTCAGCAGCAGCTGGCCCTTCTTGACGTCGCCTCCCAGTTGCACCCGCAGCGAAGCCACGCGCCCGGAAGCCAGCGAGTTCACCGGCACGGTTCGATTCACGTCCGGAGCTACCACTCCGTTGACGTTCAACTGGTCACGCATCTGCCGTGTTGCCACGTTCACCAGCGCGAACTGCTCCGGGTGGGCGACAGTCAGCAGGTTCACATCCGAGACTTCTTCTATTTTCACTGGCGGCGCTTTAGCTGAGACTTCACCCCGCGAGCAACCGAAACCAGCCGCCAGTGCTGCCAGCGCCAAGCCGAAAATTAAATTGCGCTTCACAAACTTCTCTCCCGAATAGCTCAATTCTCCGGGTACCGTATGGCGCCCATGAGAGCTTGCGCGAGTGCCCGTTTGGAACCCGCAGCGTTTTGGAACTTCAGATTGCTTGAAAAAGCAGGGAGCCTACGCGCTTAGCTGAACAGGAGGGGCCCGGCTGGTAAGGGAGGACAAGAATGCCGCATCGAGGGTGAAGACAGAGAATTCTCTAACTGAGTGGATGAATCTGCGTCGCGGGGCCGTCATCACCGCCAGCAACAGCAACGCCGGCAGAAAGTGCAACCAGTCAACCGCGCTCGAGGAGCTTACCGTGTTCATGCTCCTCAGCGCCTTACGCGCTACGTCCGACGCCTCCACTGCCAGTTGTGCGGCGTGCAAGTCATCCGTGGCGGAAATTGCCGGAAACAGAACCGCCAGCGCGCAGGCCAGAGCCACCGACTGCAACAGCAGACCCGTCCGGCCCGTGGACTCACTTCGACCTCTCTGGTGCAACCAGAGGATGATGGCGCCGATTGCAACCAGCAGCCATGCCACATTGAGCAGTAGTTCCATACTTATGCCCGGGCCGGAGTAGCTCCCGATATTTTAGCTCAGTTCGGGTACGTAAATAGTGGCGGAAGTGATTGGCCGCTGGAATATAGCCAGCCTGGGGGTGGGCTGCCGGCGGTCAGAAAGGCAGCTTGGTGCCGATGCCGCGCCGCTGCGCTTCGTCCACCACGCGCCGCGCTACCACCACATCGTAGATGCCCAAGCCGAGAATAATTGCCAGCAGCCGTTCGTCATCGTTCTGTCGCCCCGGCCGCATACCCGCGATCACCCGGCCCAGCTCTTCTGGCTCTGCCCAGGTGCGGAACGTGCCCTTCTCCCGTGCCAGGGCCATGGTCGGCAGGTCGTCCGTGAAACGGCGGTCGCAGTGGGCCACGGCGGCGGCCGGCCAGCTGGCATCCAGGTCCACCACAGAGGCAAACACGCCGCTGCGCAACCACTCCGGCGCAATGGGCGGCTCGCCGTTTACGCGCGGCCACGTCGTGGTAGTCACCAATACGTCGGCATCGCGCACCACCAATTCGGGTGAAGCGACTGCCTTCACTTCCAGGCCGTTCGTTTTGCCTACATCCCGCCGGAAGGCTTCCACCGCCTCGGTTCGCGGAGCATAAACCAGCACGCGTTTCAGTCGCGGCAAAACTTGCTTCAGTGCCGCGACATTGGAGCGCGCTTGCACGCCTGCGCCCAGCACACCCACGGTTTGCGAGTCCTGGCGGGCCAGCGCTCGCGCGGCCACTGCCGTTGCCGCTCCGGTTCGCGCCGCCGTGATCCAGCCGGCATCCAGTATGGCGTCGGGCAAGCCGCTTTCCGGGTCCGCCAGGATAATGAGCCCGTTCAGGGCCGGTAGCCCTCTCTCCTTGTTTTTGGGAAACGCTGCCACCCACTTCATTCCGCCCGCACGCGCCGCCTCTACCCAGGCCGGCATCGCCTGCAGCAAGGTGCCGGGATAGGGATGAACGGTGTGTTTGGGCGGCATCAAGACCCGGCCGTGCGCCTTCTCGGTGAGCGCAAGTTTCACCGCCTCAATTACTTCTGGCAGAGGGGGTGCGGCGGCCGCTACCTCGTCACCCGTCAGGTAGAGAATTTCAGGCACAGTCGGAAGCCGCAAGGCGGCGAAAACTCCAAAAATGGAGTAGTTTTGCTACAAAATTGGAGAATTGCACCAAAAATGGTGCGCTTTATCAACGCGCCTGGTTATTTCCCCACCCCCGCGCTGGTCTGCCTGCCAAACTTCTGAGCAAAGAAGTCGCCGCGGTTCCACGCCGGAGGCTGCGCCTGCTCCGCCACATCGTAGCCGATGAGGAAATTCAGCCGCGTGCACTTGGCTGCCGAATCGTAATAGAACGGCTGGTTCATATTGTCCTTGGGCGTGTGGTAGAGGGTGGTCATCCACGTCTTGATAATTTTCTCCCCGTTCAGCTGGGGATCGGAACTCTGCAAACCGTCGGTTACGTTCACGGCTGGAATGTCCTGGCGCACGAACGAATACTGATCGCTGCGAATGAAGAACACCTCTTCCGGCATGGGGTCGGGACTGATCTGGTAGCCCATCATTTTGGCCGCCTGCTGCACATCCGCGTTCAGCGAAGAGTGTTCCATGCCCAGGGGCACAATGTCCTTCAGCGGATAGAGCAGCCCGGGCGCGCTGTCAATGTTAACGTTGGCCACGATGTCCTGCTTTGGCACAGTGGGATTAGTGGCGAAGTAGTCGGAGCCCAGCAGGCCCTTCTCTTCCCCGGTGACAAAGGCGAACAGCACGGAGCGGCGCGGTGGACGGGGCAGGCTGGTGAAGGCGCGAGCCGCTTCCAGCAGGGCCGCCACTCCGGACGCATTGTCAAAAGCCCCATGGCAGATGTCGTCGCCGTCGGCAGGAGTGCAGCGCCCGAGATGGTCCACGTGCGCGGTGTAAACCACGTACTGGTCACGCAGCTTGGGGTCGGAGCCACGCAGCACGCCGAGAATGTTGGAACTCTCGACTTCGGTGTGCTTGCTGACCATGTGCTGCTTTACCGTTACCGGTATAGGAAAGGCCTGCGGCTGGCTGGCCTTGGCGGTGGCGAAAACCTGATCGAGCGTTTTGGGAGCGCCGGCAAACAGCGCCTCCGTCCCGCTCTGGCTCAGCAGTCCTGCCGCCTTGAGTTGCGGAAACACGTCGTGCGGCTTTCCCTTGTCATCCAGCCAGCGCAGCGCACCGGAACGAATCTGCGGAGCGATCCACTGCCAGGGATAGCGCTGCTGGTCCTCAGGGGACAAAATAGCCAGCATGCCCACCGCGCCGTGAGCCACGGCATTCTCAGCTTTGACAATGCCATCGGAGTAATACGCGCGCTCGGTGGAAGGAAAGCTGGCGGGCGCGCCATAGATGACAACGACGATTTTGCCGTGCGTGTCCGCGCCCGCATAATCATCGTAGTGGCGCTCTGGCGCGCTCACGCCATAGCCGACGAAAACTACGGGCGCGTCCATACTCACATCGGTAAAAGACACGGCGCCAGAAGTCTCGTAGTCTTCCCCTTCCTTGAGCGCCTGCTCCTTGCCATCGCGCACTAGTACGAGGGAACTCTGATCGCCCATCAGCTTGGAGCCGCGAAACTTCACCGGCTGAAACCAGGTGCCACTCACACCCGCGGGCTGCAGGCCCATGGCTTCCATTTCCGAAGCCACATACTTGGCCGCGATCTGGTAGCCACGCGTGCCCGTACCCCGGCCTTCCAGCAGGTCGTCGCTTAAGAAGCGCATGTGGGCGCGAATGCCATCCGGCCGTACCTGCTTCATGGCCTGCTCGGCGGCAGCGCGGTCAGAGGGAGAAAACTGCTGTGCGAAACCAAATGTTGCGGCAGCGAAAGCCACAAATGCGATCCATGTAATTTTCATAATGAACGCCCGTAGAGTAGGTTTTCTGCGCAGGCAGATTATGCGGCGTTGCGAATGTTTGTCAATCAACCTGTGCTGTCATAAGGTCTTCAGCCGGCAGTATGCGCAGCTGCTGGAATACATAACAAGAACAAATGTTCGACTGTCATCGCGCCCGCTTGAGTGGAGCAGCGGTTTAGCGCTGCAGTAGCCCACAACCCAAGGTACCCGGCTTCAGCCGCTGAGGTACAGCAGATCAGGAACTACTCATGGGCTAAAGCCCCCCGTGATTAAAAGGAGAGCTTTTCGGCAGGCCTGAAACTCCTGCCCACCCCAACACAACAAGACACCTTCTTTAAAACATGGGAATCAGCCCCGCAGCGCGGCGGTTTTTTGGCGAACCTGGCGGGTGAACCCTTCATCGCTAAGCGATTCCAGGTTGATCTCCACATTGGCCAGCGCGCCTTCCACAGCGGCACGCGCCAGCGCCGCGGCCACGGTCAGGTCCGACGCCATGCGCGGATTGGTAATACTGCGGAGCTTCTCTACCAGAGTTGCCACTTCGCGCGCACGCTCAGCCACACCGAGCGGAACATTGGTCGCGCCCTTAAGGGCATCGGTGACCGCGCCGTTGGGCGAGTCTTTCGCCTGCTTGTAGGCCTTGACCACGGCGTTATAGGACTCGGCATCGGCATCAATTGCCGCCTTCAGTTCCTCGCGCAACTGCGCCAGGCGGGCGATGGCTTCGCTGAGCTCGCGCTCGTACTGCAGGTAATTTTTCTTGCCGCGCGACATGGCGGCTACCATGTGCGCCAGGCCAGCGGCCATGGCTCCCGCCGCCGCCGAAGCGCTGCCCCCGCCCGGAGTCGCCGTGGGCGCGGCCAGTTGCTCCACGAACGGCTCCATGCCCGCGCGCAGGCCGCCCACCGCCATTTTGCCGCCCATCACCGCGGCGAGACGATTTTCGAGGATGAGCGACGATTCGAAATTCTCCACCTGCAGGAACCACTCCGCGGCGTCTTCCAGGGCGCGCTTGGGAATAAGGCCGACAATTTCGCTGCTGGTGGGCACCACGCCATAGCGTGCCGCCTCCCGCTTCACGAATTCAAATACGCGCGCGATGGGGGTCTGCTCAAAGTCGGTCAGGTTCATGGAAACCTGCGCCTGCCCGCGAACCGGAAAGCCGGCACCCTTGACGTAGCGCAGGCCGCCATTGGAGAAGCGCACCGCCTTGGCAATTTTTTTGGCGATGTCCACATCGGCGGTGTTCAGATAAATGTTATAGGCGATGAGAAACTTGCGCGCTCCCACCACGGTGGCGCCGGCAGTGGGATGAAGACGCGCCTCGCCGAAGTCTGGGCGCCGAGCGGGGTTGGTTTTCACTTCTTCCCGCAGTCCCTCGAACTGGCCACGGCGGATATTCTCCAGGTTCTGCCGCTCGGGCGTGGCCGCCGCCGCTTCGTAGAGATACACAGGGATTTGAAAGCGCTTCCAGATCTCCTCGCCCACGCGCCGCGCTATGGCGACGCAGTCTTCAATGGTCACACCCTCGATGGGGATGAAAGGCACCACGTCGGCTGCGCCCATGCGCGGGTGGGCGCCCTGGTGCCTGGTGAGGTCAATCAGTTCCGCCGCCTTGCCCACACCGCGAATGGCCGCCTCCTGGATGGAATCGCGATCGCCCACCAGGGTGATGACACAGCGGTTGTGGTCAGCGTCCATCTCGCGGTCCAGCAGGTAGACGCCTGGGACCTTCATGGCCTCGATGATGGCGTCAACTTTGGCTTTGTCGCGGCCTTCAGAAAAATTAGGGACACATTCAACCAGCGTGGACATACGCGACAAGAATAACGGGGCGCGCGCAGTGGGAGCAACTGGATTGCGGTTAAGCGGTGCTCACTTGTTCCCTGAAGGCACGCGGCGCTTTAGCTCTTCGAACCAGTTGAGCACCACATTGATCTGTGTTGGCGCCACTTCACCCGTCCCGCCAGCCTTGACCATTAGAAACTGCTGGCCATCCGAAGAGACGTCGTAGTTGGGCGTCGTCGCCGGCGTTGGCAGATATTCCCCTTCAAACAGTAACCGAGGTTTGCCGGCAGTAAGGGTTGTTTTTGTAGCTGTGACATCTACAACCATCATTTTGTCTCCGTTCCGATAGAATAACTCCCGTCCACGGGGGTTCCAAACCGGCTCGGTGCCGCCGTCCGTCGAGATTTGCAGCTTGGCGCCAGGGCCGGGAAAGGGCTGGACATAGATTTCATAGCGCCCGGATTCGTTTGAGATGTAGGCAAGCCAGCGCCCGTCAGGCGAGAACCGTGGCGCACTTTCGTTAAACGGAGTTCGCAGGAACGGCCTGGCTTTGCGGTCCTTCACAGTCAGCATCCACAGGTCATATCCCGTCTCGGGGTTGACCTCAATGAAGGCCAGCGCCCGCCCGTCCGGCGACCACGACATCGGCACATTGGCATACTGGCCGGTTGTCAATCGTTCCGGCTGGCCAGTTCCGTCGGAGGGTTGCCAGTAGATTTGGCTCGCTCCTTCCTTTTGTGATTGAAAGGCTATCTTCGCGTTATCAGGCGACCAGACGGCGTTGAGGTTTTGGGTTCCCCCAAATGTGAGTCGCGTCAGTGTCGCGCGGGTGAGATCATACGACCAGATGTCTGTCCCCTCTTCTGCGATGCCTACTGCGAGGTGTTTGCCATCGGGCGATAGCCGGGGAAAAAGATACGCTCGCACCGGTGCTTCCAGCGGTTGCTCTTTGCCAGCCCGATTGACCCACACCAGTCTGCGTTGATCCGCCAGTAACCCTCCCGCAATGTACACGAGCGATCCCGTGCTGGAAATACTGTACTGGGCGGCCCCCGTAGTCGTGGATTGCAGCACGCCCTCCACTACAGGCGTGGCAGTTCCGGTGATTGCCAGTCGCCGGGTATCGAATGGCACAGCAAGAAGATTGCCCCCCTGTGCATACAGCAGATGGCCCGAGGGCGCATACCGAGGAAATGCCCCTTTGATCAGGTCCCGCCTTTCGCCGGTACTCAGAGACTGCACGGCAATTTGGGCGTTGCTCCAATTAAAACTGCTCCTTGCCGCCACAAACAGCAGGGCCTTGCCTCCGGGCAAGAACTCTGGTCCACGATGGCTGACCTCCCCTGGTGCAAAGCGAGTCACAGGCTGTGGCGTGCCTCCCGCGTCCGGCACCTTCAATACAGGTGAGACTTGCGTATCTGCGAAGGCTATCGTTCCCTGGCTGCTCCAACTGGCTCCGTGGGGACTGACTACATCTGCAAGGGTGACTACCGCTTCTCCACTCAATGCGACCTTCTTCAGCTTTTGGTCTGCAATAAAACCCAGCCATTGCCCATCTGGCGAAAAGAACGGATCGATACCTCCTTCCGTGCCTGGAATTGGCCTGGCTTGGGGGTTATCCATCGATCGCAAATAAATCTGTTGCGAGTCTCCCTGGCGGGCAACATAGGCGAGTTCTTTGCCGTCGTTAGAGAGAGCCACGGCTGGTTCCTCGAGTCCTGCCAGGCGCTGGCCAGGGGGCAATGTGATCACGGCGCGGCTGACTGGTTGTGGCGGTGAGGGCTTCAACATCCAACCCGCCACCCCCGCGACAGCCGCCAGCAACACGGATAGGGCTGCCCAGAGCAAGGTTCTTCGCCGGCCTGGCCGCACTTCCTGTGCCGAAACGCCCGCGGGCCACGCGCCTTGCAGCTTACTTTCGCTGATCCACTTCAACTCCAGTTTCAGATCCCTCGCGGTTTGCCAGCGCTCCTCCCTGTCCTTTGCCAGGCAACGACGAATCGCATGATCCAGGGCTGGTGGTGTTAGGGGCTTGACCGAACTGACGGCCGTCGGCTCCTTCTCCAAGATCGCGCTTGCGACGCTCAGTTGGCTTTTGCCATCGAACGCCCTCTGCCCCGTCACCATTTCGTACAAAACTGCCCCTAGCGAGAATATGTCGGTGCGCGCATCCGCCTCTTTCCCTTCCACTTGTTCGGGCGACATGTACTGAAATGTGCCGACGATGACACCCCGCTCGGTGACCGGTGATGGCTTCGAAGCGACGACAAGGGTTGCGTCGGAAGTGAAAGGAGCGGTGGGCTTTGCCAGGCCAAAATCTAGCAGTTTCGCGCCCGCGGGAGTCACCATGATGTTGCCGGGCTTGAGGTCGCGGTGCACGACGCCGCTACGGTGTGCCTTGTCCAGAGCATCGGCTATCTGCGTGCCGTACTTGAGAACTTCCTCGGCTGGAAGTGGGCCTTTTTCCAATCGATTGGCGAGCGTTTCCCCCTCAATGCATTCCAGCACGAGGAAGTCAATGCCCTCCTGACTGCCGATATCGTGAAGTACGCATATGTGCGGGTGGTTCAGACTGGAAATGATCTTTGCTTCACGCTGAAAACGTTGTTTGCGTACAGGATCCGAGCAAACTTCTATCGGGAGAATCTTGATGGCTACCGTGCGCTCCAAACGAGTGTCCCGCGCACGGTACACCTCTCCCATTCCGCCCGCACCTAGCGGCGCGACGATTTGGTAGGGACCCAATCTAGTGCCGTTGCTTAATGCCATTAGCAGCGCGGATTATAGGGCCCCTGCAAAGAAAAATCACTCTCCGTGGGTCACAGCAATGCCGGATTTCTGACCTCGATGACAGCCGGGACGCAACTGGCGTTGCATTCCAGCTAGTGAAAGAAGCGCCCCAACCCGACCATGACCTGCACCGTATTGATGCCGGGGTTAGGCTCGCTGAGGCCGGCATTGGAAATGTGCAGGTAGCGCACCGCAATCATCGGATTCCAATGATGCCCGAAAAATTGAACGCCAAACGCCGCCCCGGGGGTGAAATTCACGTTGGAGGCGCCGGGCGGCACCTGATCGGTGGTGAAAAGCAGGCCGCCGTCAATCTCCATGTAAGGAGCCCAGCGGCCGTGGCGCTCGAAATTCCACTTCAGCACCACGGGATCAATACCGGTGCCAAAGGTATT
Organism: Terriglobales bacterium; assembly: GCA_035280205.1. Lineage (GTDB taxonomy): Bacteria > Acidobacteriota > Terriglobia > Terriglobales > Acidobacteriaceae > JAICWP01. Next base: position 19,396 of record DATEGI010000146.1, read on the forward strand.
GTTGCGCTGGAAAACGAGCGTGGCCGGCACCGCATCCACGGCATATTCAAAACGGCCGCGCAACGGGCCGGGGCCATGCGAATTGGTGAGCACCCAGCCATAACGCAAGCCGAAGCTGAGAATGCCGGTGCCGGAAGTGGCGCCGGTCGTCCCGTGACCACCGCTGACAAAAACTCCCAGTTCGTTGTTCCCCGCCACCGGGCGCTCCTGGGCGAAGGCGGCGAGGGAAACAAAGAGCAGGACGGCTGCTGCGGCCAGTCTCATCGTTGCTCCATAAAGCAGCAATCAGCAATCAGCCGGCAGCAACTTTAGCAATTAGCACTTGGCATTTAGCCATTCACGATTCTCTTGGAACCCAGCAATGAAGGTCAGGGGCCAAATGCTAATTGCTAACTGCTAATGGCTGTCCGTCTACGGCTGAATGCTGAGTGCTTCCGACAAAAAAAGGCCGCCTCTTACGGCGGCCCGATCTGCTAAACATGAGCTGCGCTAGCTGGCTACTTCCTCCAGCAACTTCTGGTCCACATCGAAGTTGGAGTAGACGTGCTGCACGTCGTCCTGCTCGTCCAGCGCCTCCACCAGGCGGATCATCTGCATGGCAGTGGGGCCTTCCAGCTTGATGTAATTCTGGGGAATCATGGCAACCTCGGCGGTAGTGGGCTGCAGGTTCGCCTTCTTCATGGCCTCCACCACCGGCTCAAAGGCGTGCGGATCGGTCAGCACTTCCCAGTTGTCGCCATCTTCGCGCATGTCCTCGGCGCCGGCCTCCAGGACGATGTTCATCAGGTCGTCCTCTTTGGCCGCGGCTTTGGGCAAGGTGATGTCGCCCTTCTTGTGGAACATCCAGTTCACTGAGCCGGCCTCGCCAAGGTTGCCGCTATGCTTGGTGAAGATGTGGCGAACCTCGCTGACCGTGCGGTTGCGGTTGTCCGTGGAGAGTTCCACCAGCACCGCCACGCCGCCCGGCCCGTAACCTTCCAGGGTGAACTCCTCATAGGTGGCGCCGGGCAGCTCGCCGGTGCCGCGCTGGACGGCGCGCTTGATGTTGTCGGCGGGCATGTTTTCCGCCTTGGCATCGCTGATGGCTTTGCGCAGCCGCGGGTTCTTGTCGGGGTCGCCGCCGGATTTAGCCGCCATGGTGATTTCGCGGATGAGACGGGTGAAAATCTTGCCCCGCTTGGCGTCCAGTGCGCCCTTTTTGTGCTTGATTGTGGCCCATTTTGAGTGGCCAGACATGATGAACCTCGTTTCTATGAATGCGCAGGGTTCGCCCGTGGGGAGCGCAACAGGTGCCTCAAAAAGATGCAGGCGAAGACGAATTATAGCATGGGCCCCCAGCGGCAAGGCCCGCCGGAATCGGCCTCGCGGTACTACAATTCCCCGACCTGTTGCTCTCTTTATGAGGGGGAATAACCATGCCTAAGTACGTGATTGAACGCGAGATTCCCAGGGCAGGCAATCTCAGTGTGGGCCAACCTGACTATATAGCACCCAACGAGGACTGCATCCGAAAGCATGCTTCCCAGGGGGGATTCCCCGCCAACTGGATCTCCGAAGTGAAGACGGTCATTGATCCGACCACAGCCACGGATAAGGAAGCTAAGGTCGGGAACACGCCTGACTATTGCCTGATAGAGGCACCGTCGCCGGCCATGCGCGCCTTGTAGGCGTAAACCACCGCCAGCAGCGGCGCGGCGATGAGCACTCCCCAGAACGGGATAAGGATGCCGAGCACGATCGGGGCCAGCAGCGACGCCCAGATGGGGACGCGGTTCATGCGCTTCTGCAGCACGGGCTGCAGCACCAGGCCATCCACCACCACAATCACGGCATAGAGAATCAGCACGTAGAGCGTGCGCATACCGCCGCCGCTGATGGCGGCAGTAAGCGCGGGGCCAATCAGCGCCAGCACCGGCCCGATGTTGGGCACGAATTGCAGAATCGCGCCCAGCAGTGCCCACAATGGTGCCCAGGGCACGTGAATGATGCTGAGGCCTATGTACCAGAGGGCGCCTACGATGAGGGCATCATAGGTCTGCGCCACGATCCAGCGGTGCAGCGCCCCGCCCGTAATCCGCAGGTGCTCGCGCCAATCCATGGCCTGGAGTTCCATAGCTATTGGATGCGTGCAGGGGCCCTCCCTACTCCATTTTTACGTTGGCAGCACTTGTGCGGTTCCGTACCTTGTCCAGCAGGACACTTCTGTTTTCCTCCGTGCTAGACTCGAATAAGCGATCCCACGAAAGGCCAAGCTCATGAAATTTGGCGTGCTGGTGTTTCCCGGCTCCAATTGCGATCACGATGCCTACTGGATTCTTTCGCAGGTAGCGCAGCAGCCGGTGACCTTCCTGTGGCACGAGTCGCATGACCTGGAAAACTGCGATGCCATCGTCGTACCCGGAGGCTTTGCCTACGGCGATTACCTGCGCACGGGCGCCATCGCCCGCTTCGCGCCGGTCATGGAGTCGGTGCGCAAGTTTGCCCAAAACGGAGGCCTGGTGATCGGCATCTGCAACGGCTTCCAGATACTTTGCGAGTCAGGGCTGCTGCCGGGAGCGCTGATGCGCAATGTGGGGCTGAAATACGTCTGCAAGCCGGTGCAGGTGCGGGTGGAAAATACCGACACGCCATTCACCAACGATTGCCGGCAGGGCGAGGTGCTTACCATTCCCATCGGCCACATGGACGGCAATTACTTCTGCGACCAGGCCACGCTGGAGGCTCTGCAGCGCGACCAGCGCATCATTTTCCGCTACTGCACGCCTGAAGGAGAGATCACGCCCGAGGCTAATCCCAACGGCTCGCTGCAAAACATTGCCGGCATCTGCAGCGAGGGCCGCAACGTGCTGGGCATGATGCCGCACCCGGAGCGCGCCAGCGAAGCCGTGCTCGGCGGCGCCGATGGAATTAAAGTGTTCCATTCCATGGTGGCCGCCATGGCGCTGAAGTAAGGCGTTTTACTGCAAGTAAGCTTTCGTACTGACCACGCAAAAGCCGGGCGTCGTGTTAATGAAATCGCGCAGCAGCTTGACGTGCCCCTGCCCAAACAGGATGAAGACGCGTTCCGTCCTGGCAAGCTGCAGCCGCTCCAGATTGTTCATAATCCGCAAATTGCGCTTGTACCAACTGGCCACCATGTCAGCGCCAGCATAATTTTGTCCCTGAGCAATCGGCACCAGGTACTTGAAGTAGAACTGGTGGTTGAGTTCGATGGCCTGTTCTGAATTCTGATAGCGATAGAACTCCAGAACGCTGCTGCGAGCCAGCAAGCTCTGCTGCTTTTCCATCTCTTTCTGACCTTCCGCCTGCAAGCCTTCCATCGTTTTGCCCACCAGTTCGGGGCTGGACTTCATGAGCAAGTTGAGCTGGCTGTCGTCGAGGTCCATGGGGTAATCAATGGCGGAGACCGTGGAAAGGTTCATCTTTCGCGCCAGCCGGAAGGCCACCTGCTCGCGTTCATCGCGGCTGAGCTGGTGCTTGCCGGCGAGGTAATCGGTATATGCGTTCGGCTGGGCGGGATCGCCAAAGGGAGCCTCGATGAGCACCCGGGTAGGACGGAAATTGGCCAGGCGATTAACCAGTTCCTCCATTTCCTTTTGTCGCCGAGGCGCGAGCACATCGTCAGTTTTCAGATTCAGCATGTCCTTGCCCGGATTATCCATGTGCCAGGTGCCCAGCAGCAGAACCGGGGTAGCCGAAACCGGGCAGGAAGTGCTCTGGGCAGCTGCTCGCGAAACCGTAAATATGCCGGCTAACGCTAAAGCCAGTAACAGGGCGCGATTTATCATGTGGTCCTCTCGCCGGACTATACGCACTCAGGAGGAGGTAAGTTCCCGGATGTTAAACCCAGCCCTCCCCGTAGGGCCAGCCAGCATCAGAGTGTCCTGACGTTCCCCAGACCAACTCAGGAGAGAGCTATGCGTCCAGCACGGACAATGGTGGCGCTGTCGGTTTTGGCAATCTTCTTTGCCCTGGGGTGCAGCAACAACCCCTCCAGCAACCCGGCGCTCAAAGACAATGTGAAGAAAGCCCTGCAACAGGCTGATCTGCAGAATGTTACGGTTGACGAGGACCGCGGTAAGAACCTCATCACCCTGGGGGGCGCGGTGCACTCCCCCGACGCCAAGAACAAGGCCATGGATGTGGCCAAAGCTGCTGCCCCGACACGCGTGATCGCAAACCAGATCAGCGTCCAGCCGGTGGACCAGGAATCGGCTGCGAAGAAAATCTCCGGCGACGTGGATACCGCCATCGAGAAGCAGTATCAGGCGGTGCTGATTGCCAATCACTTGGACAACCAGAGCATCCACTACAAGGCCAAGAACGGCGTGCTTACGCTGAGTGGCAAGGTGGATACGACGGACGACCGGCAGACGGCGCAACAACTGGCCTCCAGCGTGCCCAATGTGCAGCAGGTGATCAATGAGTTGCAGGTGAAGCGGCCGAGCGGGTTGTAGTTGTCAGTAACCAGTACCTAGTACCTAGGGGTTGGCTCGAGCAGTGGTTTCGGAAGGGCGCGGCTTCAGCCGCGCCGTCCGGGACCAGCGAGAATCTGGGCTTTAGCCCCTGAGGTAAACCAATGTTGATGCGTCAGGTCCAGCATAGCTAGGAAATGGTACTGGCAACTGGGTACTAGGTACTGGCTACCAGGTACTGCGAACTCATTTCCCAAACGCTTCCTTATTCACCACGTTCGGCACCTTGGTCAGGTCGCCGCCGTAGTTTTTCTCCAGCACGTCAATCACGGCCTGCACGCAGCGGCCCGCCATGCCCTTGTTGGGGTCGGGCGAGAGGCGGGTGATGGTGGCCCCGCTGGCAAAGTGGTTAAACAAGCGCAGGCGGTCCGCCAGCGCCGGGTCGCGCAGGGGTGAATCAGCCGGGAGCGGCTCTTTCTCAAACACATCCAACGCCGCACCCGCAATCCATTTTTCTTTCAGCGCTTTGTAGAGCGCCCTTTCATCCACTACTGGACCCCGGGAAGTGTTGACCAGGTAGGCCGAGGTTTTCATCATGCGCAGCGTGAATTCGTTGAACAGGTGATAAGTGGGAGTCTTGGCCTCGCCTTCGCGCAGGAGGGGCACATGCACGCTGACGAAATCGGCGTTGCGAATGGCGTCTTCAAAGCTGGTGTACTTGATTGAGGTGCGCTCGGAGTTGAGGTGACGCTCGTAGCGCAGGTCCTTGATCTGCTGGACGGCCTGGATGTAGTCGTGATTCTGGTACACGGGGTCGTAGCACAGGATGTTCATGTCGAATCCCGTGGACTTTTTGATCATGGCCAGGCCGATGCGCCCGGTGCCGATGATGGCGATGGTCTTGCCGGTTACTTCGTCGCCGAGGAAAGGCAGATAGGGGTGCCACGAGCCCCATTTGTTCTCGCGCACCAGCTTTTCGCTGTTCCACAGCTTGCGGGCCAGGGCGCCCATGATGAAGAAGGCAAACTCGGCGGTGGCCTCGGTGAGCACATCCGGCGTATGGGTGAAGGGGATGTGGTAGCGGTTGGCGTCGGAGCGGTTGATGTTGTCGAAGCCGACCGCATACTGGGCCACTACTTTCAGTCGCGGTTTCCCGGCTTCGAAAATTTCCGCGTCAATGGGATCGCGCAGCGTGGTGATGAGTCCGTCCACGCCCTGGCGCAGCTTGTCGAGAATCAGCTTCTTTGGCGGCGGCTCCGGGCTGGGATAAACCTCAACTTCATAGCCGCGCTGGCGCAGGCGGTCCAGCGCCTCGCCGCCAATGTCACAGGTGACAAACACACGAAAGCTCTTGTTTTCGGACATGATTCCTCTGGCTGAACAGTGCCCCACAGTCGAAACTGAAGATTTTATCGCGGGCGGGACAAGAGCGTGGGAAAAGCACTCAGCAATCAGCGCCGCTTTTTCGTAGCGCCGCCGTCTCGGCGGCTGTCCGTGCGGGCGTCCTCGTCCGCACGCGAGGGCGGGGCGCCCTCGCGACAGCCGGCAAGATGCCGGCGCTACATGGCTGCGAAGGCGTGCTCGCGGGCGTGCGCCTTCTTGATGGCCAGCAGTTCAACCGCCTTCTGCGCGATGTGTTCGGCACTGACCTCGAATTCCTTGATCAGCTCCCAAGGCGCGCCCGAATCGCCGAAGCGGTCCTTCACGCCGATAGCGCCGGTGATCACGGGCAAGCCGTAGAGTTGGCCGCTGCCAGTAATTACTTCGCTCACGCGACCGGAGAGCGCACCGATCTGGTGCTCCTCGGCGGTGATGACCACGCCGGTTTCTTTGGCAGCGCGGATGATAGCGGTTCGGTCCAGAGGTTTGAGCGTGTGCAGATTGATGACGCGGGTTTCGCAATCGAAGTCCCGCTTCAGAATCCAGGCAGCGCGCATCGCCTCCGGGACCATGGGGCCGCAGGCGATGATGCTCAGGTCTTCTGACTCGTTGCGGTAGTCGGAAGCGAGGGTGATTTCGAAGGCGTCTACAAACTGCTCGGCTTCGCCGCGCAGGCGGACCACGTTGGCCTTGCCGAAGACGAACGGCGTTTCCTCGGTAGTGACGATGGGCGTGGCTTCGCGCGCAAAACGCACATACTTCGGACCGATATGCTCCAGCAGCAAGTAGTCAGTTGCCTTCTTCGTTTCAATCGAATCGCAGGGGACCACGACCACCATGTTGGGCAGCCCGCCAACCGCGAATAGGTCTTCGAGCGCCTGGTGGGTGGCGCCATCGGGGCCAACGGAAACGCCGCCATGCGCTCCCGCCACCATCACGTTGAAGTTGCCGTAACAGACGGAAACGCGCAACTGGTCGAGGTTGCGGGCCGCAGCAAACGTCGCATAGGTGCCCAGCACCGGCAGCTTGCCTTCCTTGGCCAAGCCGGCCGCAGCCGCGGTCGCCGACTGTTCGGCGATGCCCATGCTGAGCCAGCGTGGCTTGCGCTCGGGATGACCGGCGTAGAACTCGCTGATGGTGATGGAGCCGGAAATATCCAGTCCCAGGCAAACCACGCGCGGGTCGCCGCCGTTCTCGGCCAGCGACTGGCCAAAGCCCTTGCGTGTGGGCTCCATCTTCACCTTCATGTTGGGCCCGGCGTTCCACCAGTAATCGTGGCGGAATCTGGGCTGCTTGGCCGCAAGCTTCTCTTCCACTTCGGCCTGGTAGAGGCGAGCTTTTGCCAGCAGTTGTTCGTAAGGAATTTTCTCCGTGAGGCCCAGCTCAGCGAGTGCCTTAAGCATTTCTTCTTTGCTGGGGGATTTGCCGTGCCAGCCGGCCACGTTTTCCATGAAGGAGACGCCTTTGCCCTTAACGGTTGCGGCGATAACCAGCAGCGGCCTGCCGGTGGCGGGCCGCTCCTTGACCTGTTCCAGAGTGGCAACAATCTGCTTCATGTCGTGGCCGTCAATGCGCACAATGTCCCAGCCGAAGGCGCGGTACTTTTCCTCCAGCGGCTCGATATTCATCACCTCGCACACCGGGCCGTCAATCTGCAGGCGATTGAAGTCCACGATGGCGATCAGATTGTCGAGCTTGTAATGCGCGGCTTCCATGGCCGCTTCCCAGATGTTGCCTTCCTGCTGCTCGCCGTCGCCCATCAGGCAGAACACCTTGTTCTTGCGACCGTCGAGCCTGGCGGCGAGCGCGGCGCCAACCGCCACGCTCAGCCCTTGTCCCAGTGAGCCGCTGGAAACTTCCACGCCCGGCAGCTTGGGCCAGTGCGGATGTCCCTGAAAAGGCGAATACAGTTTGCGCAGCGTGACTACCTCTTCCGGCTTGCAAAAGCCGGCGAAGGCCAGACCGAGATAAAGAGCAGGCGCCTTGTGCCCCACCGACCAGATGATGCGGTCGCGCTGCTCCCACTGGGGATTCTTAGGATCGAGGTCGGCCACGCGCAGGTAGAGAGCCGCAGTGATGTCCATGATGGAAAGCGTGCCGCCGGCGTGACCGGAGCCCGCAGCCGCCAGCGCCACCAGGTCGTAGCCGCGCATCAGGTTGGCGGCCTCGGCTAACTGCTGAATGGAATAGTCGCGGATGTGCTTGCCGCTCTGGGAATCAATTAGTGCCATGGAGCGCCCCTGTACACACGTAGTCCAACCTATAAAGCTATTCCGCCTTGTACCGGGGGTCAGTGATGGGCATCACACCGCAAACGATCGTTTTCACCACAGAGACACGGAGGCACAGAGAAAGAAAATTGACGATTGTCGATTATTGTGGATTGAAGATTGCCGATTGAAAACACGATCCGCCCAGTCGGTCAAATCGTCATTCATCAATCTTCAGTTGCTTTTCTCTGTGTCTCTGTGTCTCTGTGGTGAAAAAGGGGGTCACAGGTTCTTCTTGGTCCACTCCTCGATGGATCGCAGCGCGCTCTGGATGTTGTCAATGGAGTTGGCCACGCTGAAGCGCAGGTACCCTTCGCCAAAATCGCCGAAGGCAGTGCCCGAAAGGCAGGCCACGCCTGCTTCGTCCAGCAATGCGTCAGCCAGCTTCTTCGAGGGCCAACCTGTCTGCTTTATGTTGGGGAAAGTGTAGAACGCGCCCTTGGGGCGGCGGCAGGTGAAACCACGAATGCGGTTGATGCCGTCCACAAAAATATCGCGCCGGTGCTGAAATTCGCGCCGCATGTATTCCACGGAAGACTGCTCGCCGCGCAGCGCCTCGATGCCCGCCACCTGGGTAAAGCTGGCGGTGCAGGAATTGGAGTTGGTCATCAGGCGAGCGATGTGCGTGGCCAGGTCGGCGCGCATCACGCCATAGCCCATGCGCCAGCCGGTCATAGCGTACGTCTTTGAGAAACCGTCCAAGATGACGGTACGTTCCTTGAATCCATCTTGGGCGGCGATGGAATGGTGTTCGCCCTCGAAAATCAGGCGGCTATAAATCTCATCGGAGAGCGCCATGATGTCGCGATCGCCGATGACTTCAGCAATGTTGCGAATGTCGCGCGCGCTGAGCACGCCGCCAGTGGGATTCTGGGGAGAGTTCAGGATAATGAGTTTGGTGCGGTCGGTAATCAGGTCGGCCAGTTCGTTCACGTCCAGGCAGAAATCGAGCTCTTCGCGCAGGCGGATGGGCACCGGCTTGCCACCGATAAAACGAATCATGGATTCGTAAATGGGGAAGCCGGGATTGGGATAAATTACTTCATCTTCTTCTTCAACCAGCGCCATTATGAGAAAGAAAATGATTGGTTTGCCGCCAGGAACCACGACCACTTCCTCGGCAGCCACAGGTATGCCGCGGCTGCGGCTGACTTCGTCAGCAATGGCCTGGCGCAGGTCGGGGAGGCCGGCGGAGGGGCCGTAATGCGTCCAGCCTTTGTGCAGGGCTTCCACGGCGGCGTCCACGATGTTGGAGGGAGTGGCGAAATCGGGTTCACCGATCTCCAGATGCACCACGCGCTTGCCCTGCTTTTCCAGGGCGCGCGCCTTGACCAGCACCTCAAAGGCAGTTTCCGTGCCCAGCCGCGACATGCGGCGGGCTAAACGCAACGCAGGAATGGTTCTGCTCATAGTTGCCATCGCATAAACAGGGCATTATACGACCCGGCCAGCCCTCGGCCAGCCATGCCCCGCCTCCAAAAATGGGCCGCTGAGGCCCGCGAACCTCATATTGTTCGCCTTCTTCAGGGGCCCTGCAGCCACGCACGTCACACCCTATTGTGATGCGCAAAACCGTTTCACACCGGGGACACAGAGGGCATACGTCGCCCCCTTGTCTTGTTTGTGGCCTCACAACGGGGTTGTTGCCGCCGGGAGCGGCGAAGAAAATGCGGCGAGACTACTTGAAGACATTCTTTTCAGGAACGCCGAAATGCGCCGCTTTCGGCGCGCAGGTATCGACGGACGTCAAAATGATGTTGTTCGGCTCGCCGATGGCCTGTCCCGAAATCACATAGGGACGATATTGATCCTTAGGGGTGTGATTCTCCAGGAACCTTTTGATGAAGGGGGCGCAGTTGACCGAGAATGCGGATTTCTCGTCCGTCCACCACACTGCTCTGAATCGGAAAGGCCGTCCCGACTCTGCTACGCCCGAAATCATGGAGTAAGACCCATCCTTGCCGGTTGTAATAGACCTGAACTCGTCCACCTTGAACACGAGCCAGCGGCCTTTCTGTCCTGGAGGGAGGAATTTGCAGGCTTCCGCCTCACAAGTCCGTTTGACCCGGTAGATGTTGATAGTGACAGGTTCGCTGGATACGTTCTTGTATTCGACTGAGACCTTGCCGGATACGGGCTGGTATTCCTTGGAGGCCCCCAGCGACGTGGCAATCGAATACTTCATGCCGCTAGTCAGGTCCGTGGCCTGGACACAGTTCATTGTGCAGCGCTTGGCCTGTACCGCCAGCCAGCCGATCTCCACTGGTGTGGTCGCCTGAACCGTGATGATGTGCGCCTCTCCGGGTTTCAGGACAACTCCCGACTTGATGGGAATATGCGTGACTGCGGCGTGAGCCACACCAGCCCCGAGGACAAGAAACAACAGCATTGCGTAGCGCATGGCGGCATTATATGGGCCGCGATGGGGTTTTGATTCTGCGGTGTTGCTGTCCCACCCCCAAATACGACGCGGCCTTCTTTGTCACAGCCAACGTGACCCAGGCCACAGGTGGTCGGTGATGCAGGTCACAGACAGGGCGTGACGTCCTGCGGCATAACATCACACCAAGCCGTGACTAATCTGGGCCTGCGCATGTCCGCACGGTACCGCTGCCGCCGGACACGCAAGCAAGGAGGCCGGCCATGCTCCGACGCACGGACGTGATCGGGTTTGCGGGCCTCGGCATGCTGGTGGCGGGAGCCGTGCTGTTTCTTACCGGCTCGGAAGGCGAATTGACCTGGGTGTACTGGATGACCGGAACCTGTATCTGGTTTGCGGGTTTCGGGGTGTTGCTGGGCTGGCTGATCTGGCGCGCGGGAACATTTTCGGAGCGCCCGGCAGCCAAACCGGCGGGAGGACGCAAACCGTAGGCGAGAACTATGCACTCTCCACAACCGACCGAAGTAGCATCGCCGGGCCGGCGGCGCTTCCTGGGCATGCTGCTGGGAGGCGGCCTGTTTGCCTCGGCTTTGTCGTTCATCTATCCCGTACTGCGCTACTTGGTGCCGCCACGCCTCACCGACATGGGAGGCGACACGGTAGTAGCCGGCAAAGTGGGCGAACTGCGGCCCAACACGGGCAAGATTTTCCGCTTCGGCAGCCGCCCCGGGCTGCTCATGCTGGGCCCCGATGGCCAGTACAAAGCTCTTTCCGCCACCTGCACGCACCTGAGCTGCACCGTGCAATATCGCGGCGATTTGCGGCAGGTGTGGTGCGCCTGCCATAACGGAATGTACGACCTGGCTGGGCGCAACCTGTCCGGCCCGCCACCCCGGCCTCTGGAGCAATACGACGTGCACGTCCGCGGCGACGAAATCATCGTCAGCCGCCGGCGGGAGGTATAGATGGCGCCTCTGGCTCGTGTGCGCAACTGGCTGGATGAACGCTTCGGCTGGGACGAACTGGTGGCTCCCCTCCGCCACAAAACAGTTCCGATTCATCGCTACTCTTACTGGTACTTTCTGGGCGGCATCACACTCTTTTTGTTCGGCGTGCAGGTGTGCACCGGCATCCTCTTGCTGCTTTATTACCGGCCCAGCGCCAATGAAGCCTTCGAGAGCGTGCAGTACCTGATGACCCAAGTGCAGTTCGGCTGGCTGGTGCGCTCGGTACACTCCTGGGCCGCCAACCTGATGATCTTTACCGCCTTCCTGCACATGTTCAGCGTGGTCTTCCTGCGCGCTTACCGCAAGCCGCGCGAGCTCACCTGGGTGAGCGGCATGTTGCTGCTGTTCCTGGCCATGGGCTTCGGCTTTAGCGGCTACCTGCTGCCGTGGAACACGCTGGCCTTTTTCGCCACCAAGGTGGGAACCGATATCGCCGGGCAGGTGCCCTTCGTTGGCCACCGGCTGATGATTTTTCTGCGCGGCGGCGAAGAGGTGACTGGAGCCACGCTGAGCCGCTTCTTCGGCTTTCACGTGGCGGTGCTGCCCGGGCTGACCACTTTGCTGGTGGCCATTCATCTGCTGCTGATCCAGCGTTTCGGCATCAGCGTGCCCGCGCGTATCGAGCCGGAATGGAAGGCTCTGCCGCCAGAAAAGCGCGAAATGCGCTTCTTCCCCAACTTCCTGCTGCGCGAACTGATGGCTTGGTACATCGCCCTGGGCGTGCTGGGCGCGCTGGCGGCGTTTTCGCCCTGGGGCCTGGGCACGAAGGCTGATCCATTCGCTCCCGCTCCCGCCGGCATCAAGCCGGAATGGTACTTCCTGTTCATGTTCCAGACTTTGAAAATGATTCCCGCCAAGCTGGCTGGGCTGGATGGCGAAGTGGTGGGCATCCTCACATTTTCTTTGGCCGGGCTTATCTGGGTTCTGGTGCCGTTCCTGGACGGCACTAAGCGCACGCAGCGGCTGGTGACGGGAGCGGCCATGTTCGTGGTGGCTTACATGGGAATGATGACGGCATACGGATATGTGGCGAAATAGGAGCCTCGGCGCGTTATTGGTGCTCGCAACCGCGGTTGCGCTGGCGCAGGCGCAGCAGCCCAACAGCTGCGTGGATTGCCATTCCGCGCTGGAGGGCGAACTGCACGTTACCCAGGAGCAGTTCACGCAAGATATTCACGCGCAGAAGGGATTGACGTGCGCCAGTTGTCACGGCGGCGATCCCAGCAAGACCGACGAGAGCGCGATGAGCAAGGCCGCCGGGTTCAAAGGCAAAATTGAACACGCCGCTGTGCCCAAGCTGTGCGGGTCCTGCCACTCCGACCCCGGCTTCATGCGCCAGTACAATCCTTCCCTGCGCACCGACCAATTGGGCCAGTACCAGACCAGCGTTCACGGCAAGCGACTGGCTGCGGGCGATAGCAAAGTGGCGGTCTGCACCGACTGTCACGGCGTGCACGACCTGCGCCCGGCCAGCGATACGCGGTCCAAAGTTCACCCCCTGAACATCGCTACCACCTGCTCGCGCTGCCATGCTGACGCGCAGTACATGGCGGCTTACAAGATTCCCACCAACCAATTCGCCGCTTACAAAACCAGCGTGCACCACGCAGCACTGACGGAGCGCGGCGACCTGAGCGCTCCTACCTGCACCACCTGCCACGGCAATCACGGCGCAACGCCACCGGGAGTGGGCTCGGTGGCCAATGTCTGCTCGACCTGCCACGTTTTCCAGGCGCAACTGTTCGATGGCAGCCCGCACAAGGCGGCCTTTGCTTCCGCGGGGTTGCCGGGCTGCGTCACCTGCCACAGCAATCACGGAATCACCCAGCCGAGCGATGCCATGCTCGGCACCAGCGCGCAGTCGGTTTGTACCAACTGCCACACCGAGGGTGACGCCGGCTACAAGGCGGCGGGCGACATGCAGCGGCAGATCGGCGGCCTGGAAGCTTCCATCACGCGGTCAGATCACATTCTGGGCCAAGCCGAATCCTCGGGCATGGAAGTGAGCCAGGCGCGTCTGGAACTGGACCAGGCACGAGACGCGCTGACCAAGGCGCGAGTGAGCGTGCATACTTTCGCCGGCAAGCCGGTGCAGGCCGATGTGGATTCCGGCCTGAAGATCACCGCCAAGACCTACGGCGAAGGCCAGGCTGCCCTGCGCGAGCGTGACTACCGCCGCACCGGGCTGGGCATGTCGCTGGTGGCCATCGTCTTCGTGCTGGTGGCCCTGCGGCTCTACATTCGGGAAATTGAGAAAAACGGAAAAAATCAGTAGCTGGTAGTTGGTAGCTGGTAGTTCGTGACCTGTGCCAAGCCAACTACCAACCACTAGCTACCCGCTACTTTTTCATCCTCCCTCAACAGAAATCCGTTTCATAGAGTCCTTCCACATCCCCTCTTGCTTTGCTCACGTAACCCTGTGATACACTTCCGCCCCAACAAGCAACTCAGGTTTTCGCGCTTACAACCTGGATCCTAGCAAGGAAATTTCTCGAACCCTGGAGGCGAGGGGATGGGCCTGGCACTTCTGTTGATTATCTGGCTAATCACCTTTCTCAGTTCCTACTTCTTCGTAGCTCACGCCTGGTGGCCACACGCAATTTCAGCGAGCGCTCCCTATATTGACCACCAGTGGCACCTGACCTTCATCGCCATGGGGATCATCTTCATTGCGGCGCAGGTGGCGCTGGGGCTGGTGGTATTTCGCTATCGCGACCGTGGTGACGCGGCCCGGGCCAGCTACTCGCACGGCAACAACACCCTGGAACTGACCTGGACGGTGCTGACTGCCATCCTCTTTCTGGGGTTGAACGCCATCGGCAGCCCCATCTGGGCGGCAGAGCGCTTCCAGCCTGCGGACCAGGGCGCCATGAAGGTGGAGGTCACCGGCCTGCAGTTTGCCTGGTACTTCCGCTATCCGGGGGCGGACGGCAAGTTCGGTAACACCCGGCCGGAGCTTGAAGATGCCTCCCTGGGCGGTCTAAGCGCGTTGGGGGTGGACCCGGCCGACCCCGCATCGAAAGACGATGTGGTGAGCGGCGTTCTGGAGCTGCCGGTGAATCGCGAGGTGGACCTTACCCTGCGTGCCCAGGACGTGATCCACAGCTTTTTTGTCCCCGCCATGCGCTTCAAGCAGGATGCGGTGCCCGGGCTAATGATCCACATGCACTTCCGCCCGGAGCAGACCGGCGACTATGAAATTGCCTGCGCCGAGCTATGCGGCCTGGGGCACTACAAGATGCACGGCATCATGCGCGTGGTCAGTGAGCAGGATTTCGAAAAATGGCTGGCGGAACGGGAGGCGGACAAGCAATGACACAGTCACAGGGCCCAGCAGGCGCGGCACAGGCCGCGGTTCACGGACACGCCCCCACCGGCTTCATCCGTAAATACGTTTTCAGTCTTGAT
>DATEGI010000147.1:0-13984 GCA_035280205.1 Terriglobales bacterium
GTCTCGTAGAGACCGGATGAGAGTAGCCCGCCAGTTTACTGGCGGGAAACGATGGCGGGAGCAGATGAAGTCCCGTGAGGGACGGCTGAAGAAGGGCTCGAAAAGAAAGTTCTGCATATGGATATATCAGTCGTCCCTACGGGACTGCATCATCGGAAAGCTGCCTACCCGCCAGTAAACTGGCGGGCTACTCTCACGGCGTCCCTATGGGACGCGGCTCGAATATCCAATTGGTTTAGGCGCCTCCTGGCGAGTGACCGGCCACAACATCCTTTTACGCTCTGGGCAGGAGAGAATAGCCCGCGGCGGAATGAGCGGGAGACGACGCCCCCCATAGAAAGGCATTTTGTCTTCTGTAACGATAATATCGCCTCACGATAGAAAGCGAATCTTCCCTGTTGCAACATTACAACAGAATGTCTACTCTTATTGGGCAGGAAAATCAGCAATGAAAAACACATTTCTGGTCGCCGCAATCCTTGCTCTCCTGATAACGTTGGCTACAGCTCAGCGGCAGAATACTGCTCCCGCGGATTCGTCGAACCCCAGCCAGGCCGCCGTTCGCGGCTGCGTCACCGGAGCCACCGGCCAGTATCGCCTGGTGGACGACAATCACATCGTTTACCGATTGATCGGCCAGGATAAGGAATTGAGCGGATATGACGGCCAGCAGGTGGAAGTAACGGGAAAAGTGGATGAGCGCATCCCGCGCAAAGAGAAACAGACCGCCAGCAGCTTCAGTCGGCCCGAGCGCCTCTTGACCGTCGCCGGGGTCAGCAAAATTTCCGATACCTGTACCGGCTCCTCAGAGTAGCTGCCTGGCTTGGTTGAGCAGACATAATGATAAAGAGGGCGTCATGCCTTTGGGGCCGAAGCATCTCGCGGGCATCGTCTCTATTGTTGTTAGATGTCTGCGGCCGAGACAGAGAAGAAGCCAGTCAGCAAGTGGGCCAACCAGCTGTGCAGCTGAAAAGCCAGGCACCGGCAACCCACTGCACACGCACGAGCCCGTTACCGTTGCTTCCTTCCGGACCTGGCGGGGTTGGCGGGATTGCGTCGCGCGGGACCGATGCCTGACGGGCTCAATTCTAGCAGTTCTCGCCGATACTCAGCATTCAGCATTCAGCATTCAGCGCGTCAGCAATTAGCAGTTAGCACTTAGCATTTGGCCAGCCACGCGCATCGGCGCTCTAGGGGCTAAATGCTAATTGCTAAGTGCTAACTGCTAACTGCTCGGCTGATTGCTGCGTGCCTTGGTTCCCACCTCAGTCGCCGCCCGCAAATGCGTTAGACAACTCCGCCCTTCATCCCTCAAAATACTTCTTTTGTTTCGGGAGAACTCATTGAGCAATCTGCAGCGGGCGAAAATCACCGCGTTGGGCACCTATGTGCCTCCGCGAATCCTGAGCAACCAGGACCTGGAAAAACTGGTGGATACCACCGATGAGTGGATCACCGAGCGCACCGGCATCCGGCAGCGCCACCTGGTGGAGAAGGGCATGGCCACCAGCGACCTGGCAGTGGAAGCGGCACGCAAGGCGCTGGCTCAGCGCGGCTTGGCGTCCAAGGATATTGGAGCCATCATCGTGGCCACGGTTACGCCCGACATGTTCTTTCCCTCCACCGCCTGCCTGGTGCAACACAAGCTGGGCGCTCCCGGCACCTGGGGATTCGACCTTTCCGCCGCCTGTTCCGCCTTCGTCTACGCGCTGCAAACCGGCGCCCAGTTCGTGATGACGGGCGCGCACAAAAATGTGCTGGTCATCGGCGCCGACGTGATGTCGTCCATTATTGATTACACCGATCGCGCCACCTGCGTGATCTTCGGCGACGGTGCCGGAGCAGTTTTGCTGGAACCGGCCAGCGGCGATTCCGAAGGCATTATTGACTTCCTGCACGAGGTGGATGGCTCCGGCGGTTGCGCGCTCTACATGCCGGGCGGCGGCAGCCTGCATCCTTCCACTCACGAAACCGTGGACAAGAAGATGCACTACGTCCATCAGGACGGCCAGGCGGTTTTCAAATACGCGGTCCGCAAGATGGCGGAAGTCTGTGAGCGGGTGCTGACTCGAAACAATCTGAAGGGAAGCGATATTGACGCATTCATTCCGCACCAGGCCAACAAGCGCATCATTACCGCTACCGCCGACCGCCTGGGCCTGCGGAAGGAGAGCGTAATCATCAATATTGACCGCTACGGCAACACCACCGCCGGAACGATTCCCCTGGCCATGGAAACCGCGCGCCAGGAAGGGCGGCTGAAGAAAGGGGATCTGGTGATGCTCGCGTCGGTGGGCGCCGGCTTTACCGTGGGCGCAACCTTGCTGCGCTGGGCGTTCTAATCAGCCACGGATTCGCACGGATTCCCACGGATCAAATTCTCACTTCTGTATCGACCGATTTGAATTCCTGGAAGAGATCCGTGAATCTCGGTGTAAATCCGTGGCCTATTTCTTTGCTTTGATCTCCTCGCGCTTGGCTGCCGCCTCCAGAGGGCGCTGCGGCTCGGTCATGCGCTTGGGGTCGAGAATATCGGCAATTTCCTTTTCGCTCAGCAGCTTCTTCTCACGGGCAATCTCAATAATGGAACGCCCGGTGGCCACCGACTCCTTGGCAATCTCCGCCGCCTTGGCATAGCCAATGTACGGGTTGAGCGCCGTGGCCAGCGAGACGGTGCTCTGCGCGTAAAACGCGTTCTTCTTTTCGTTGGCAGTGATACCCTTTACGCAGCGCTCGCTAAACTGCCGCAGCATGTTGGTGAGAATGGTGATGGACTGGAGCACGCTGTAGGCCATGGTGGGCATCATGACGTTCAGCTCCAGCTGTCCAGCCTGCACCGCCATGGCCACTGCCACGTCGTTTCCGACCACCTGGAAGGAAACCATGGCCGCCAGTTCCGGCATGACCGGATTGATTTTGCCGGGCATGATGGAGGAGCCGGGCTGCAACGCCGGCAGATTGATTTCGCCGAAGCCGGTGTTGGGGCCCGACGAAAGCAGGCGGAGGTCGTTCGAAATGCGAATCACTTCCAGCGCCAGGTTGCGCAGCGCCGAGGAAACTGCCGCCATGCCCAGGTTGGAATTCATGGCATAGCGCATGTCATCCACCGGCTTGAGCTTCTGCCCGGAGATGCGCGCCAGGTTGGCGATGGCTTTTTCGCGGTAGTCGGGATGGGTGTTGATGCCCGTGCCCACCGCCGAACCGCCCAGGCCCAGCTCGCGCAACATGTCAGAAGATTGGCGGATGGCGTCCTTGGCGCGCCGAATCGCGCCTGCATAAGAGGCGAATTCCTGGCCCAGTCGCATGGGCACCGCGTCCTGCATGTGCGTGCGGCCAGATTTCAGGATGTTCCAGAACTCCTTTCCCTTGGCGTCGAGCGCAGCTGCCAGGCTATCAAGCACGGGATACAGCTTTTCCAGTTCCAGCAATGACGAGACGCGCATGGCGGTGGGAATCACATCATTTGTACTCTGCCCGTAGTTGACATGGTCGTTGGGATGAACCACCGAATAGTCGCCCAGCGCGCCCCCCAGGATCTCCACCGCGCGGTTGGCAATCACCTCGTTGCTGTTCATGTGCAGGCTGACTCCGGCGCCGGCCTGGAAGACGTCCACCACGAACTCGGGATCCCACTTGCCCTGCTGCACCTCTTTGGCCGCCTGGCTGATGGCACGCGCGCGCTTCTCGTCAACTAACCCGAGTTCCTGGTTGGCTTCGGCCGCTGCCTGCTTGATCATGCCCAGCGCCTGAATGAAGGTGGAGTGTGCGCGCATCCCGGAAATCGGGTAGTTTTCCACCGCGCGCGCGGTCTGAATGCCGTAATAAACGCCGGCGGGAATGTCCTTGGTGCCCAGCGAATCCTTTTCCGTACGCGTCAGGTTCTTGGTTGCGGTCGCCATGATTACTGACTCCTCAAGAGGGATGAACGCAATGGCGAAGATGAGGCCATCGAGAACCAAAAATTATAACAAGCGTCATCGGGCGCTTCAGGCAGCACCGCACACGGCGCTGTGACGCGTGTAGCTGCGCCGGAGCGCAAAAATGCGCATGCTAGAATCGCGGGCATAGGGAAATATCTGTGCCACGCTCCCCCCGCAACAAGGCGCGCAATTCCATGCTCAAAACCCGGAAGTCTCCTGAACCTCTCGCGCGCAGGCAGGCTCACGCCCGGCCGGATGCCTGGACGGACGTGCTGGTTATTGGCGCCGGCCCCACCGGCTTGGCCTGCGCCATTGAGGCGCAGCGCGCGGGCCTGAAAGTTGTAGTGATTGACAAGGGCTGCCTGGTCAATTCGCTCTTTCACTATCCCGCCAATATGACGTTCTTCACTACTCCCGAGCTGCTTGAGATCGGCAACATTCCCTTCAACACGGCCAACATGAAGCCCACCCGCCAGGAAGCGCTCGAGTACTACCGCAACGTGGCCCAGCACTATCAGCTAAAGGTTCATCAGTACGAGTGGGTGAAGACGGTTACCGGCTCAGACGGGGAATTTCGCGTGACTACAGCGGACCGCAAGGATGCGGTTCACGACTACTGCGCCCGCAAGGTGATTGTGGCCACCGGCTACTACGATCTTCCTAACTACATGAACATTCCCGGGGAGGATCTGCCCAAGGTGATGCATTACTACAAGGAGCCGCATCCTTACTATGACACGGATGTGGTGGTGGTGGGGGCCAAGAATTCAGCCGCCATCGCCGCCCTGGAGCTGTGGCGGCATGGGGCGCGCGTCACCATGGTGATTCGCGAAGAGGGCATTCACAGCCACGTGAAGTACTGGATCAAGCCCGACATTGAAAACCGCATCAAGAACGGCGAGATTGAGGCGTTCTTCCGCAGCCATTTGCTGGAAGTGACACCCGAGGCGGTGCGCATTAACACGCCCGAGGGCGAGCGCGTGCTGAAAAACGATTTCGTTTTCGCTATGACGGGCTATCATCCCGACTACGATTTTCTGACCAGCATGGGAATCGAGCTTTCGCCCGAGCAGTGCCGCCCGGTGTGCGATCCGGAAACCCTGGAGAGCAATGTGCCGGGAATCTATGTGGCAGGCGTGATTGTGGCCGGTTCGCGCACCAACGAAATTTTTATCGAGAACGGCCGCTTCCATGGACAGCTTATCGCGGCCGACCTGCAACAGAAGTTAACCACCGGACCAGCATAAGGCCGGCTCTTGGCTATTAGCTCTTAGCTCTTGGGCCGAAAGGCCCGCCCCAGGGCTGATACCTAAGAGCCAACAGCCAACAGCCATCGAGCCTCAGCAGCGCGGCAATCCCTTCTCAATCGCCGTGCCCTCCTCATAATCGTTCCAGGTATCAATCATAAGAAACGGCAGAGGATGGGTGTCGCTGTAGTAGGCGCGAAACATGCGCAGGGTGTCGTCGAAGGTTTTGCCGCAGCGCGGGCTGATGTGCCGGTTCTGGCTCCACGGTGCATGTGAATCGTCGAAGCCGGGCCAGGCCGCGCCCACCGCAATCTTGTCCGGATACCTGGCGATCATGGTCTGGTAAAAGTTGTCCAGGTACCGTCCGCCCCAATGGCTGCCATCAGGCGCCCAGCCCTGGCTGCCTGGCCCCACCCAGGCATAAAAGCCATCGAAGGCGTCGGCAAAGCGACCGCCATAGGCTTGCGTAATCAGCAGTGGCCGGTCGGGCTCCGGCCAGGACTCGACCGCCTGCCGCACCTGGTTCCAGTCCGTTCCCGAGTTCTTGGGAAAAATGAAGATCAGCGGCCGCCCGTCGTAGCGCAAATAAGCCCCGCTCGATGGTCCCGCTTGCGGCCCGATGTAGCGGTCGTAAGCGTAGCGCAGGTCGTTCACCGCTGCGTCAGTAGTTGAGCCGGGCGAGTCCACGGCTTCGTCATACTGGATGGCTGTCTGGAAATCATTCTTGGCCGCCAGATTCTGCAGCACCGCGTAATTCCCATCTTCAAAGCTTTTGCCTGGCCCGTACCAGTTCACCACAAATCCAACGATGCCCAGGTTCTTGGCCTCGGTGATCTGCTTTTGCAGCGCCACCGGATCATTCGAGGAATAGCCCACGTTGGCGTGGTTCTTTTCCCCAAACCAGGGTTGGTAGGCCGCCAGGATCTGAGGCCAGGAGTTGGGCGCCGCAGTCGTGCTGGCACGCAATGCCTGTTTGAGATTGGGCCGGGCGCAGGACACCAGCGGCGCCATTGCCGCCGCCAAAACGCAGGGAAAGACTAGTAAACGCAACCAGTAGGGGCCGATTTTCATACCAGGTTCAAAGCTCTTAGATGGCAGGAAGGGAAGCGGTGTTGGTCAGAGCAGCGGAAGCAAAAGATTTTGAATGTAGTCGGCCCTGATCATCTCGTGGGCCATTCCCACGCGGGAGCGCCCAATTGGCGGGCCCCCGCTATGGCAGTTTCTCCGAACTCTTTTGTTAACAGAATGGAATGGCACCCGGGCAGTTCCGCCAGGCAGGAGATGAGTCGTGCTGCATGGGTGACGATGATGATTTGGGTTCGATTCGCCGCTTCAGCAATCAGCCGTGCCAAAGCTGGGAGTAAGTCTGGGTGCAGGCTTGTCTCGGGCTCATTCAAAACCATGAGAGAGGGCGGCCTGGGGGTAAGGAGAGCAGCGATCCATAGCAGGTACCGTAGGGTGCCGTCTGACAGTTCCGCTGCGGAAAGCGGGCGCAGAAGTCCATGTTGTGACATCTGCAGCGCAAAGTGCCCGTTTTCCGCGTTCACTGATAGCGTGCTGCCAGGAAACGCATCTTCTAATGACGAAGCCAACAGTTGTCCGTCGCCGAGTTCGACGATTGTTTCGATCGCAGAGGCGAGGTCAGAGCCGTCGTTCCCAAGAATTGGCGTCCACGTTCCGATCTGCGGCGATCGCACCGGAGAATCCGCATCCATTCGAAACTGGTCGTAGAACCTCCACGCACGGATAGACTCTCGTAAGATCAGCATTTCAGGCGCATTTCGTGGGTCCGAGACATGCGTCATCATGCTGTCAAATGCAGACAAGCGGTCCGTTACCATAATCCAATCCCCGCTGTCGGGGCGAATCCGAACTAGCGGTCCGTGGCGATCTACCAGTAGCGTGCTGGACCGCAGCCGATCTCCATGCCAGATGCATTCACGTTTTATTTGCGGATCAAGAGCAAACGCCGAGGCGCTGGGAGGCGGTAATCCCAAGTCGATTGCATATCCGTATTCCTCACCGGCAAAGCCGAGCCGCAGGTTGACAGGTTGCTTGCGGCGTGTCCCTTGTACAGGAAAATCGCCCTGCCGTACTGACCTGGCGATAGATTCTGGTCCCGCCCAGAGTGTGGATTGTAGGCCGCCCTCCCGAGCGATGGATGAGACCACGCGGCCCTGTGCGACATCCGCCAGCAACCGCAGGGCGCGATACAAATTAGATTTTCCCGTCCCGTTCGCGCCGGTGATGAGGTTTAGTCGTTTTAATGGAACTACCAGGTGCCGGAGCGAACGGTAGTTAGAGATTGCAATGGTCGTAAGCACGCAGCTATGCCACCTACAGAATGGCACAAATCCTAACTCGCATTATTGTGGTGGAAAAGATCAAACAGGTTACCGCCCAATCAGGAGCCACTGGGGAAAAGCGACCAACCGGTAAACTGACGTGTGTAGCTCGGGGGGGCCGCGCTACACACGTCGAACCTAGAACGGTATGTCTTCGTCGGTGATGGTGGTGGAGTGGGCCACATCGGGCTCGGGAGCGCGCTGGTCGAAATCGGCACCCGAGGCGGCGGCGCCGCGGCTGCGACCGGCAGACGATCCTTCGCCTGCCTCCCGCCCGCCGCCCAGCAGCACCAGGTCGCTGACCACGATCTCCGTCATGTACTTCTTCTGGCCCGTGTTCTTGTCGTCCCAGGAGTGTGTCTGCAGGCGTCCTTCAACGTAAACCGTGCGCCCTTTTTTCAGGTACTCACCTGCAATTTCGGCGGTGCGCTGCCAGGCGACGATGTTGTGCCACTCGGTGCGATCCTGCCACTGGCCGTCTTTGTCTTTGTAGCGCTCATTGGTGGCCAGAGTGAATTTCGCCACCGCCGTGCCGCTGGGCGTGTATTTGACTTCGGGGTCCTTGCCCAAGTTGCCGATGAGAATGACTTTGTTGACGCTCTTTGCCATGGGAGATGCTCCTTCTGACCCCGTCCGCGCGAACCTGGGCCGGGAGACCAATGCTGCCGATGCGGCTAGGGATTTATCTCAATCTTAGCAGAAGGCTGGGCTAGGACTGCGCGGAAAACGTGGCTGGCGGCCGCACGTTGATTCAGAAGCGCCTGGAGGCCGAACTAGTCGGTGCTTGAATCGTCGGCTCAGGCGAGTTCGCCGGCGCAAGTCTCCGGCTCACCGTCGTTGTGAGCGCCGCGCTGGCGCACCTGCAGCACCACTACGACAAACAGGAGGCCGCCAATGAGCTGCGCCACGATGGCTGCGTGCAGCGCGGAAATGAGATTGGAATGGTCGGCGATGTCGCCAATCACCACCGGCGCCAGAGCCATGGAGAACAGGTTCACGAAGAGGTAATACATGCCCAGGGCCGTGGCATGCCCCTCCTCGGGAATCAAGTCATGGATCGTGGCGGTCACCGGACCGTGGTACCAGCTCAGGAAAAAGGCTCCCATCCCGAAAAGGACAACAAAATGTGCCCGCTGGGTGGTATGTAAAGCGCAATAGATCAGCGGCGCCGCCAGCAAAAATCCTACCGGAATCGTGCAGGCCCGACCCCAGGATGCTCGGCGCGCCAGCCAATCAGAAAGCGTGGCTCCCACCGCCACGCCGAAGCCGCCGCACACAATTACCGTTGCACCCAGCACGATTCCGGCCTGGCCGGCGCTGAAGCCTTTGTATTCCTCCACCAGTTCTGGTCCCCACACTACGTAGGCATAACCGGCAAAGCTGCTGAACCACCCGGCCAGCAGCATGGTTATATAGGCGGGGACACGCGCCAAGTCGCGCAGTGGGAATCGCTGCTCGCTATGTTGATGAACCCCTTCCGGCAAACGCAGAGCCGCGAACGCCAGCAGCACACCCGGCACACCCACCAGGAAAAAGGCCATTCGCCAGCCAGTATTGCGCCATGATGCCCCCCAGAGCTATTCCGATGGCGCCGCCGGCAAACATGCCGATATCGAAAACGCCCTGCACCCGGGCGCGCATCTCGCGGGGAAAATTGGCGGTGACCATGGCGGCTCCCGCGGGCGCGTAGGCGGCCTCGCCTACTCCCACCAGCGACCGGGCCAGCAGCAAGGAGCGGAAAGACGTGGCCAGTCCGCTCAGGAACGTGGCGGCGCTCCAGAAAAGCACCCCCGCGCTTACCACCCTGCGCCGGGAAGTGCGGTCCGCCAGCATGCCCAGAGGGAGGCTGCCGACCGAAAGCACAATGGTGAAGGCGGTGGCCAGCGAGCCAAACTGCAGGTGGGTGAGTCCAAAATCATGCCGCAGGAAGGGGAATAGAGGGAAGATAGCTTGGCGGTCAACGTAATTGACCAGGTTGATGAGGGCCAGCACTCCCAAAACTCGCCACTGCCGGCCCACAAATCGCCCGGGGTCCGCCGAGCCCGGGCCTTCCCGGGGCCCGGAGATACTGTCGCCAGCAGCGGGTAAAACTTCCGACATCTGCCCAGCCTATGCTGTTCGCCCGCCAACGGCAATGGCGAGCGCCGATGCGGGCAATAATTCGCCCGCTTGGAAGGGAGGCAGAACGACCATCGGCGCGCGGGCCCCGATGGAGAAGAGCTTCAAGCGAGGGGTGTGGCTGCGCAGACCGGTACCTCCAGCATCCCAAAAAGCAGAAACCACGGCGGGTCGAGGAAAGGTTCTTATCACAAGGGAGTGTGATAAGAGCTTGTAAGTCACTGAAAATGAGGATGGTTATTATCCGCTTAGCGCCCTCATCCGGCCCTTGAACCACTAATTTCCGCCGTTCGCTACAAAGCGATTCGGCTCAACAGCAAACCGGGCAACAATATGTAGCGATTTTAAGGGAAACGTGTATCTTGCAAGTCCTTGACTCTCAATGACCAACAATGCTTGCCAGGGAAGGTGAGGTTATGAGCACTTCGACGCATCCGGTATCAGGCAATGAGCTCGTGCAAATCACCACGGTAGAAGACATGATTCGCCACCGCGTGGCGGAAGAACGAGCCCGCCTGGAGCGGGAAGCCGGCATTGTCCAAAAAGAGGCGCATCACTTCCATAAACCCATTGAGCGCCCCTTTACCGCCGACCAGCGCCACCGTACCACCCTGCTCTTTGGCGGCCTTACATGGAAGCACGAAAAGCTGGTCCACGGCGCCCTCGAAGGTCTGGGCTACCGCTGCGAAGTCGTGCCTACGCCCGACGTGAAAGCTTTCCAGTTGGGCAAGGAGTACGGCAACAACGGCCAGTGCAATCCTACATATTTCACTGTCGGCAACCTGGTGCAGTACCTGCAGACGCTGGAAGAATCGGGACAGAAGCGGCAGGACCTGATTAACAATTACGTCTTCCTGACCGCCGGCGCTTGTGGTCCCTGCCGCTTCGGCATGTACGAATCCGAGTACCGGCTGGCCCTGCGCAACGCCGGCTATGATGGTTTCCGCGTACTCCTGTTCCAACAGTCTGGCGGCCTGAACCAGGCTGAGGCCGAAGCAGGCCTGGACATGAACCTGGACTTCTTCCTCAGCATTCTCAATGGCTTGAACATGGGCGACGTGATCAATGAACTGGCCCACCAGGTGCGCGCTTTCGAACTCAACCCTGGCGACACCGACGCCGTGCTCGACGAAGTGATTGATTACATGCACGAGGTGCTCAAGAAGAAGTCGCCCTGGAGCGTGGAAGCCAAGCTGGGCAAGTTCGCCGGCAAGCTGCCCGCCAAGGCGGCGGTGGAGTACCTGGGCAAATTCCTGGAGCAGCTCTATAGCGACGACTATGTGGAGGCTCTGCACCACTGCCGCGACCGCTTCGACTCCATCCCCGTGGATCGGCTCAAGGTAAAGCCCATCGTGAAGATTACGGGCGAGTTCTGGGCGCAGACCACGGAGGGCGATGGCAACTTCAATATGTTCAGCTTCCTGAACAAGGAAGGGGCTCAAATTATCGTCGAGCCCATCGCCACCTGGATCAACTACCTGATTCACCAGGTCATCCAGAAGGGCCGCGACCGCCGCGGCCTGGAAGAGGGCGCGGTGATGCCCGCGGCCTGGCGCATTGATAAGCACGCCAAGATTGAGTGGGCCTACCGCAACAAGCAGCTCAAGTTGAAGGCGGCGGAGAAGATCTTCGCCCGCGAGTACCACAAGATCATCGAGGCCCTGGGCGGCACCGCGCACAAGCTGGTCAACCAGTATGAACTGCAGCGCGTGGGCCATCCCTACTACAACACCCGTGCAGAGGGCGGCGAAGGCCACCTCGAGGTCGCCAAAAACATTTACTACACCAACCACGAACTGGCCCACATGGTGCTCTCGCTCAAGCCCTTCGGCTGCATGCCTTCCACGCAGTCTGATGGCGCGCAGTCAGCCGTGGTGGCGCATTACAAGGACATGATTTACCTGCCCATCGAGACCTCCGGCGAAGGCGAAATCAATGCCCATAGCCGCGTGCAGATGGCGCTGGGCGAAGCCAAGGCCAAGGCCAAGCTGGAGTTCAAAGATGTGCTGCAAAAGATCGGCAAGAGTACCGACGAGCTGAAGGCTTACGTGGCCGAGCATCCGGAGATGTCCAAGGCCATCTACCAGGTGCCCAAGTACAAAGGCGTGATCGGGACAGCGGCTAACTTCGCCGTTCATGTGGCGGAGAAAATGGGCGCCCAGGTGCCGTACCACCTGGAAGCGCACTAGGATGTAGCGCAGCCATCTTGGCGGCTGTCGTGGGGGCATCTTGCCCTCACACTGGCGGCGGGCGAGACGCCCCGCCGGACAGCCGGCGGGACGCCGGGGCTACGGTGACCGGGGCCAAAGACCAATAGCCAACGACCAACAATGGGGTGTCAATGCCGGGAATAACGGAAAAAGCGAATTCTCAGAAAAAATACGAGCTGCTGTGGATGGGCGTGGACGTGGGCTCGACCACGGTCAAAGTTGTGGTCATTGACGGCGAGAACGACGACATCCTCTGGCAGGATTACCAGCGCCACGAGACCAAGCAGCCGGAGAAGACGCTGGAGATGCTGCAGGCCATCCGTGCCGATTTCCCCGCCACCCCATATGAAAACTTCAGGGTGTTCATTACCGGCTCGGGCGGCAGTACCGTCTCCAAGCACATTGGCGCCAAGTTCGTGCAGGAGGTCAACGCGGTTTCGCTGGCAGTGGAGAAGCTTTATCCCGAGTGTGGCTCGGTAATTGAACTCGGCGGCCAGGACGCCAAGATCATCATCTTCAAGGAAGACCCCGAGACCGGCAAAAAGAAGAAGCTGCCCTCCATGAACGACAAGTGCGCGGGCGGCACCGGCGCGGTAATAGACAAGATCAACGCCAAGCTGCGCATTCCCTCCGACCAGCTCTGCCAGATGGGCTACGTCGGCCTAAAGCTGCACCCCGTCGCCGGCAAGTGCGGTGTCTTCGCCGAAACCGATATCAACAGCCTGCAGAAACAGGGCGTTCCCCCGCCAGAGTTGATGGCTTCCCTGTTCGAGTCCATCGTGCAGCAGAACCTTTCCGTTCTCACCCGCGGCAACACGCTGCGCCCGGTGGTGCTGCTGCTCGGCGGCCCCAACTGCTACATCAAGGGCATGCGCGACTGCTGGAAGCACAACATTCCCAAGATCTGGGAAGAGCGCAACTACCCCCTGCCCGAGGGCGTAAATCCCGAGGACCTGGTGCGCACGCCCGATAACGCCCAGTATTTTGCCTGCATTGGCGCGGTTGAGTTCGGCAAACAGGAAGATCCCGGCGTGGGCGTGTACCTGGGCTACGAAAAGCTGGAGTGGTACATCACCGAGGGCCGCGCTATCGAGAAGGCCAAGAAGGGCGGCGCCCAGGCCCTGGCCAAGACACCCGACGAACTGGAAGCCTTCAAGCAGAAGTACACCAAGAAGAAATTTGTGCCCACGACGTTCCAGCCCGGGCAGGTGGTGGAAGGCTTCATCGGCATAGACGGCGGCTCCACTTCGACCAAGGCTGTGCTCGTGGACCGCAACCGCAACATTCTGTGCAAGACCTACCAGCTCTCCAAGGGCAATCCCATTGAGGACACGCAGGAGGTCATCGGCAAAATCGCCAAGCAGGTGACCGACCAGGGCGCGACCATCAAGATCCTGGGCGTGGGCACTACCGGCTACGCCAAGGACATCCTGAAGGACGCGGTGGGCGCGGACGTGGCGCTGGTGGAAACCGTGGCCCACACCCAGGCCGCCCTGCACTTCTATCCCGACGCCGATGTCATTTGTGACGTAGGCGGCCAGGACATCAAGATCATCATCCTCAAGGATGGCCGGGTAAAAGATTTCAAGCTCAACACTCAGTGCTCCGCCGGCAACGGCTACTTCCTGCAGGGAACCTGCGAAAGCTTCGGCTTCAAGGTGGAAGAGTTTGCCGAAATTGCCTTTGGCGCCAAGGGCTACCCGCAATTCGGCTACGGCTGCGCCGTGTTCATGCAATCCGACATTGTGGATTTCCAGCGCCAGGGCTGGAAGCCGGAAGAGATCATGGCCGGGCTGTGCAACGTGCTGCCCAAGAATATCTGGCTGTACGTTTCCCAGATTCCCAATCTGTCGGCCATCGGGCGCAAGTTCATCCTACAGGGCGGCACGCAGCACAATCTGGCAGCTGTGAAGTCGCAGGTGGACTTCATCGAGTCCCGCTTCAAGGGCAAGGACGTGCAGGCGGAAGTAATCGTCCACCAGCACTGCGGGGAGGCCGGCGCTATCGGCTGCGCCTTCGAGGCGGTGCGCCTGTGGGAGAACGGCATGCAGACCGAATTTATCGGCCTGGATGGCGTGGCTTCCATCAGCTTCACTACCACGCGCAACGAGAACACGCGCTGCTACTTCTGCAAGAACAAGTGC
>DATEGI010000148.1:0-5576 GCA_035280205.1 Terriglobales bacterium
GTCACTTCCCTGCCGCTGAAATAGTCCCTCGCACATCCGTAAAGGAAAAGTTGTTGGAGATGTTGTGGTACTCGCGGCCGTTCATCTCCACGTAAGGATAGATGAAGTAGTTCAGCGGCTCCCCGTCCTGGCGCGGGCTGAGGATTAGGTCGCGGCCCAGAGTGAACTGCATCCGGTTGGCATCAAGAGCGCCAAAGAAGTAATCGCGCTTGTCCGGCTGCTGCCAGGCTTCCGAAATATCTACCGGCACCCAGCCCGCTCCGTGCAGATAAAAATCAGCCCAGCAATGGTAGCCGGGGATCTCAGCGGCGCGCTGGTCCGCCGGCAGGGGGAAGCCGATTTCGAAGCGCGCGGGGATGCCCTGAGAACGCGCCAGGGAGATGAACAAGGAGTGGAAGTCGGTGCAATTACCTTTCCTGGCATTGCAGGCATAGAGCACATCGCCATGCCCCCAGCCTGTGCCGGTCTTGTCGTAGCGCATGTTGCGCAGCACGTAATTGTAGAGCGCGCGGGAGCGCTCGAGTTCGCTGCGCGCGCCAGCCACCTGGCGGGCGGCAATCTGCGCTGGCACGCCGCTCACGGGCACCAGGCGATCGGGCTGCAGAAAGCGCTCCTGGTCAGCCTGGGTAACGGTAGCGTTGCGAGCCACGGGTTTGCTATTGGCCAGCGCCGCGCGCTCTTTGCGCTCCACGTCGTAGTCAATCGCGAAACGGTAGTCCGAGGCGGTAGCTTTGGCGGTTTCCGCGTAGAGCATGCGATTTCCGTAGGCGCGCTCAACCGTCCGCTTCACCGGCAGGTCGGAATGAATGGAAATGACCTTTACCTGCTGGTTGGCATCCGAGTGCGCCAGGGGAATCCACACCCTCAGGCGCGCTCCCGGCGACGTATTTCGCACCACAAAGGCGTAGTGAAAAGTAAAATGCCGAGTCGCAGTCTGCGCGAGCAGGTTCAGGGAGGCTAACAGGCAAAATGCAAATGCTGCCGCCTTGGAGAACATACGTTCCTCCTGGGAATGAGGGGTCGTAGAAGCGGAATGGACTGCCCGACCGGCGGTGAGGCGAGTGCTAGTGTCAGGTGAAACCGCGATGGGGCGTGCAGGGCGGCATCTGCTTGTCTAAGTGATGCAAGCTCAACAAAGAAGGTACACCATTATTCTGCTGCCACCGGCTCCAGAAGCAGGCGACGAGTAGTGTATGATTTTGACTCCAGCATATGTCGGTTGTGCGGCTGAAAATTGATATTTCCGGGACGCGCGGGGATGAGGCCTGGCGCGGGCTGCGCCAATTTGACCAGATCCAGAGCGCGGCTTTCGGGCCGCAGTTTGGCAGCAGCGGGCCGTGCCACCATCCCCAGGGCACCCCCCACGCCAAGGGCGAATGGATGGGGGCGGAAATCCGGCTGCAGACGCCGCTGCTGGCGCAGTATGCGGTTTCTCATTACCTGGAGCAGGATCGCGTGCTCGACGCCGACGTGCTGGAAGAGGCAAAGCCGGCCTAGACTTTCCCATGAGCACCCAACCTCCTCAGATGCCCTCTGAAGTCGAGTCCAATCCGGGTTCACCGCGCGCGAAGCACCCGCGCATGTCATTTCGCAGCCGGCTGCTTTTCTTCGGCATTGCCTGGCTGATCGTGCTCATGCCTTTCCTGTTCTGGTGGAGCACCTGGTTTGGCCGGCAGCTCTCAGACGCCAAGCTGAACGAATACCTGCACGATGTCAACAAGCCGCGGCACATCCAACACGCGCTGGTGCAACTCTCGGACCGCATGTCGCGCAACGATCCGGTCGCGAAAAAGTATTATCCGGAGATGGTGTCGCTCGCGACTAATCCTGCGGTGGAGATCCGCAACACCGACGCTTGGGCTATGGGACAAGACACCTCCGTGCCTGAATTCCACCAAACGCTGCTCAAGATGCTGCAGGATCCGGCGCTCATGGTGCGGGGCAACGCTGCCCTGGCGCTGGTCCGCTTTGGCGACGCCAGCGGCCGTCCGCAAATTGTCTCTCTGCTTCAGTCCGCAAACGTGGTTGCGCCCGCGACGGGGAAGCTGACGGACACGGCCAAACCGGGTACGGCAGTGCGCGAAGGCGGGCTGATCGGAAAAGTCCAGAGCGGCAGCCAGACTCTGGAAGCGCGCTCCCCGCTAACCGGCCGCGTGGCGCTGGTGAATATGGCGCGCGGAGCCGAGGTGTCAGCCGGCGCGCAACTGGCGGTGGTTGATCCCGGCGAAGACCAGGTTTGGGAGGCCTTGCGCGCCCTCTACGTTGTGGGAACCCCGGATGAGTTGCCCGTCATTGCGCGCTATGAGCACGAGCAGCCTGGCCTTTCCGACCGCATCCGCCAGCAGGCGATTCTCACCGAGCATGCCATCAGGCAAAGGGCGGACAACCAGTAGTCGGGAGTCAGGTCTCAGGAGTCAGCGAATACTCCTGCTGAACACTCTTCACCTTCCTGCGCCCCAGTCCACCGACTCCTGACTACTGACTCCTGACTACTGGACTGCAGTCGGCGTTCCCTTCATCGAAGGCGTGGGGGCTGTCTTGTGGTAGCGGAGCCAAAAGCCCGCAAGGATAAAGATCACAATCAGGGCAAAGATGGAGGCGAGCATAATGCTGCCCCGCTTGTAAGGAGCCGGCGGCATGAGTGAGATTCGCGGGCCAGCATCTGGCGCCCTGCCCGCGTCCCAGCTGCCCGTATCTCTTGCTTAGATGCTGGATGTATATTCCGGGAGAGCTACCCAGGAATACTGCTCATTTCGTCAGTTCTTCGGGCTCAGTAGGTCATTACGCCGACTTCTTTTTCCACCTCGGTGGTGTCCACCATGGCGATGGCGTCCCAGGGGCAGCCGTCGAGGAAGCTGCCATCGGGACCCTTGCTAGTGCACTTCTTGCAGCCGATGCACAGGATAGGATCCACCTGGATACGGCCGAAGGGCGGGTGATCCTCATCCGGCACCCAGAACATGCAGTCTTCCACCGGGCAGTATTCCACGCAGGCGGGTGAGCCGGCGCAGCCCGTGCAGCACTCGGTTATGACTGCCAGCTCTTTGGGCTTTTTCTTGCGAGGAGTGACTATGCCCTTGGAGCGGGGCTCTGATTTCAATTCATCCGGCACCATGCCGGGGGCCTTGGGTTCTGTCCCGGGTACACTCGCCATAGGTGGAGGCGATTATACCGCAGGCGGGTCGAAATGGAGCAAAGTTTAGGTGTGACAAGCACTTAGCAGGCGGCTGGCACTTGGCATTTGGCACTTAGCATTTGGCCAGTCGGGGGCAGTTCCATACCCCGAATCGGCAATGCCTTCACAGCCAAATGCCAACTGCTAAGTGCCAAGTGTGGCTTTGTCAGTTGCTGGGTTCGGGCGTGTAGGGCGCCAACTCCCGCTCGACGTCGGCGGGGGTAAGCTTTTCGCCTTCGTTGAGGCGCTTGAGCAGACCGTCAATGCGGTCCTTGGCCTCTTCTTTGCGGAAGTTCTTGATGAAGCCGTCGTAGAAGTGCTCGCCAGAGAGGGCGCGGTTGATCTCGTACTCCTTGTTGGCCTCGTTCAGTTCGGTGAAGTACACCACGCGGTATTTGCCGGTGTAGGCAGTCTCGCGGTAAATCTCGAACATCACCTTGTCGGCTTCCATCAACATGGCACTATTTTACCCAAAACCAGCTCACCACACAGACACAGAGGCCCGGAGGAA
Organism: Terriglobales bacterium; assembly: GCA_035280205.1. Lineage (GTDB taxonomy): Bacteria > Acidobacteriota > Terriglobia > Terriglobales > Acidobacteriaceae > JAICWP01. The sequence continues at coordinate 3,687 of DATEGI010000148.1, forward strand.
GCCAATTTAGGATTGATGATTGAAGATTGACGATTTGGCCAAGTGCGAATTAGGTTTCAATCGTCATTCTTCAATCATTATTCGTCAATCGCCTTTCTCTGTGTCTCTGTGCCTCGGTGGTGAAAACAAATCAAAAGGCCCGGCGTGGCCGCCGGGCCTTCATCTCGACATCACCCATGGCCCAAAGCTTTAGAGCTAGTCGCCGCTCATTTCAACCAACTCGTTCGACTGGGCGGCCTCGCTGAGCGGAACACTGCCTATTTGCACCAACCCGTCGGCAGGTGCCTGCGGCCGTTCCACGTTTTTGTACTTTTCGGCAATAGCCATTTCCTGCCGCAGCTGCTCTTCGAACTTCTTTAGCTGCTCATCAATGGCCACGCGCTTCTGCCGGTCGCGCACCATGTCTTCGCGGTAGCGCTTCAGGAAGTAGCCGATGGTCTCCACGCGAATCTTAATGGAGCCGCTGGGCTTGTTCTCGTCAATGTCCTTGAAGCAGAAGTAGGGCGTCCCTGTGTGCTCCACCACTTCTTCGATCACGGTGTAGATAGGCGCGTCGTGGCCGCACTTGAAGCTGGAGAGCTCCAGCGCCACCAGGTTCGGATGCCGACCGACGTACTTAGCCGACCACACCTTGCGCGAAGTGTTCTCCGAATAGGAATTTTTCCAGGCGTCAGTGACATCCAGCGGGTGCTGAATGATGCCGGCCTTGACCTCGTCGCCGAACAGTTTCCAGATAATCTCGTCATCTATGGGCAGAGAATCCTGGGAGAAGACCGGGTAGCCCAGCTTCTGGAACTCTTCCAGGATCTCGTGGTTGATACCGGGATCGTGGTGATAAGGCCGGCCTAGGAGCACGATGCCCAGGCGATCTTCGGCCTCGAGCTTCTTCAGGATTTCGCGGGCCTGGTTGCGCATGATGTCGTCAGAAAACTTATCCAGCGCTTTTAAGCCCTGCTCTACGGCGCGGTAGTTCTCTTCCTCGCTAAGGCCCAGGATGTCCTTCCAGTCTTCGAACATCTGGCGGTGTGCGATCTTGTGCTCGTCGAGAGCGATGAGCGTGTCCTTCCAGATGACACCCTTCTCCTTGAACAGGTCGGCTTCTTTGGTAAATGCCGCCTTCACCGAGGCCGGAGTGGCGGTCACCGTAGGGCAGGCGCGGCTAGCCTGCGTGTGCTTCAGGAAGGTGGGCAGCGAGTCAATCATCGGGAAGAAGATGACGTCGAGCTGCTTCTTGGGGTGCACCACGTAAAGCAGGTTGTGCACGTGCGGTATGCCCACCTTGGAGGGGAAGCAGGGGTCAATGGCGCCGCGCTTGGCGCCTTCCTTATAGAGCTGCTCGTTGGTGTAGTCGGACCAGAAGAGATTCTCCGCTTTCAGTCCCAGCGATTGGAAGTAGGCGGTGAAGAAGGGCCCGCAGGAATACATGTTGAGCGCCTTGGGCATGCCGATCTTCAGCTCGGCGCGCTTCTTCATCAGCTCCATGCGCTTCTTCTGCGCCGAGGTGATGGCGAATTTAGGCAGCGGATCAGCGACTACCGGCGGCTCGTAATCCTTGAATGCCGCCTTGGCCGCCACTTCCACCAGGTTGGGATTCTCCTTCTTGATGGCGTCAATGTTGCCCTTGATGACGCGCATCTCGTCCACGTTCTCCACCGTTCCCTTTTCGCAGGTGGCGATGATGAGCCGCTGTGCTCCCTCGGCCAGCGGGACCTTGGTCTTCGAAGGCGGCTTGTAGTTCGGGTTGGGCGATACCGTCTTGACGTCAATGAAGGTGCGCAGGCACTTGTTCTTGCAGAAGTAGCAGCGCGTGTTCTCGTTGCGCGTGGTAGTGAAGCTGATGGAAGCCACGCCATCCAGGCCGATAAATTCGGTCTGCATGCCGTTCTCCCA
>DATEGI010000149.1:0-9392 GCA_035280205.1 Terriglobales bacterium
TTTTAAACAGCCAATCGCAGCAATTGGCGTTCTAATGTAGGAGGCACTGGGCACTCTGGCGGCCAGGAGGGACACGATGGAAGTGGAGATGAAAATTCGCGGGTTGATGATGGACCCGGTGACCAACATGCCCATCGTGATCCTCAAGGATGTGGCCGGAGATGCGGTGTTGCCCATCTGGGTGGGGATTTACGAGGCCAATGCCATCGCCCTGGAAATTGAAAAGGTGACCACGCCGCGGCCCATGACTCACGACCTGCTCAAAAACGTGCTTACGGGCCTGGATACTGCGGTTCACAAGGTAGTGGTGACAGAACTGCGCGAGGACACGTTCTTCGCCGTGATCTGGCTGGAGCGCGACGGGCGCATCATCAGCATTGATTCCCGGCCGTCGGATGCGCTGGCTCTGGCGCTGCGCGTGGATTGCCCCATCTTCGTCGAGGATGACGTGCTCAAGTCTTCCAAGCTGGCCAGCTCGGTTTCCGACCGCGTCTCCAGCGAAGAGCTGCGCAAGTGGTTGGAGAACCTGAACGACGAGGACCTGGGGCGTTACAAGATGTGACGCCGGTTTGCGGGCATCTGAGGGCGTCATCCTGAACGCCTTCAGGCGTGAAGGATCTGGCGTGCACCGCCGAACTCTTCACGGCTGCACGCGAGATGCTTCGGGGCTAAAGCCCGCTCAGCATGACGCCTCCACCATCGGAATCGCTTATCCCTCATGCCTGATCCCGCCGAACAACTGCAGCGCATCTATCTCGCCGGATTTCAGCTGGAAACTTTCGAACGCTTTCCCAAAGCCATTGGCGCCGTACGCGATAACGTGATCGCGCTGCTGGAGGCGACGCCCGAAGGTCTGCGCATGATCGGCACGCCCGGCTGGCGGATGGGCGAGGCCATGGGTGTGCTCATCCAGATGGGCGGACGGCAAGTCTTCCAATACAAGCAGGAGATTTTGGAAGCCACGCCGGAGCGGTTGGAGACGGTGCGGCGGGTGCGCGAGGAACTGGAGAAGCTGCTGGGGGAAAAACGTTAACGTGGTGCCGTCCCTACGGGACTCGGTGGTCCTTGCCAGCCTTACCCAGGACTACCGTCCTGGGCTTTCTTATGCCGCCCTAGCGGGCTGGTCCCGTTGCGAAGTAGCCGGTTGGGAATCCCAGAATTTACAACAGGCAATATCGGCGAAATGCCTAAGCGAGACGCAAGCGGCGAGACAGTTTTCATTCGTCAATCGACAATCATCAATCGTCAATGTTCACGGGTATCCGCAGTGGCCGCAAGCAAACACCAGGCCCTGAGGATTGGGGCCGGCAGGGAAGGGGAAGCCCGGCGCAACCGTCAGGGCGCCGTTGGCGCTGATAGTGAAGCCGCTCAAAGTACTGGAGCCGGCATTGGCCACGTATAGGAAGGATTGCTGCACCACGTTGCTGGCGGGCGGCGAGAAGGCAATCATCGCCATGGGTAGAGAACCCGCCATGAAGGGCGATCCGACCACCGGTGTAAGCCTGCCGGTATTCAGCGCGGTCGTAAAGGCGGAGACGTCTCCTGAGCCGGAATTGGCGACGTAGAGGGTTGGACTCTGGTAAACCAAGGCGCTGGGCGAGAACCCGGCGGAAAAAGGCGAGCCTGGCACCTGAGTCAGAAAAGTGCCGCTCCCTGCGCCACTGCTGATCGTATAAACAGAGACATTGTTCGACGCTGAATTGGCGGCAAAGAGAAAACCGTCGCCCATCGCGAGCGCCACCGGGGCCGCACCAGCCAGAAATGGGGAGCCAAAAACGGGGGTCAGAAAGCCGTTGCTGAGGTTCACAGAAAATACTGAAATGCTGTTGGAGCCCTTGCTGGCAACAAAGAGAAAATTGCAGGCAGAATCCGTGAGCACGGCCGCGGGCTGCGCGCCGGCAGTGAACGGAGAGCCAGCCACCGGCGTGAGCTGGCCGGTGCCGGTAATGTTGTAGCCCAGAACGCCGGAATCAGCCGCCGCATAGAGGAACTTGGGGGGCGTGGCGCCACCACTGTTGCCCGGACAAAGGGCCAACTGCCTGACCCCTGGAGCGGCTGTAGCCGGTGAGCCTGGCAAGGTCTGCAATGCGCCCGAATCGGCATTAAAGCTGAACCCACTGATGGTCCCGGAGCCGGAATTGGCCACATATAACAGTTTGCCGGTAGCTACCATGCCGATGGGAGCAGCGCCGGGAGGCGGCAGGCTGGTGGCGAGCTGCGTCGGCTTGCCGCCGGAAACGTTGATGCCGGTCAGCGTGCTGGCGCTAGTATTGCTGATGTAAACGAAAGCGGGCAAAAAGGGCGGCGGTGGGGGTGGCGGAGGCGGTGTACCGAAATTCAATCCACCGCCGCAGGCGCCCAGAAGCATTGCCAAAACTAGCAGGACTACGATTGCCGAAAATCTGGCCATAAACAGGGTTCCTTCGCTGCAAGCTTAGGCTGGAACCGCCGCTGCAGCAAGGCGTGGTGGACCAAGCCTAGCTACATTCCCCAACTTTACATAATACCTGTTATCGGACATTGAATATCGTTGCATCGGGTTGAGTGTCAGGTTCCTGTCTAAAGCCTTGTGGCTAGTGGGCCCGCTCTCCTGTGGGCTGTGGTTCAGCAGCCAGGACGATCTTGGGATGGAAGAGTGTGCCGGCCACCCGCGTGGCTATGGCGATCAGTTCGCTCTGGCCGTAAAAGACTTTCACTTGGCGCGCACGCGACAGCTCTGGCAGATTCACGGCACGACCGACGCGAATCCGCGCCAGCATCTCTTCATTTGCGGTCACGCCAGGCATTTCCGGCAATAACTTACGGGGATGGATAAAAAGCTCCTCCGCCCGACCCTGCTGGGCGGTCTGTTCCAGATCCTCGAGGCAGTGGGCGTCGCTTAGGGCGAATTCGCCGAGAGCGGTGCGGCGCAAGGAGGCCAAATGGGCCCCGCAGCCCAGGATCTGGCCCATTTCATGGGCTACGGAACGCATATAGGTGCCAGAAGCCACGCGAGCACGAAAACGGGCGTTTTCGCCATCCCAGTCACACAGGTCAAACTCTTTGATTTCGACCTCTACCGGTTCCAATTCCACTTCGCGGTGCTTGCGGGCCAGCTTGTAAGCAGGCACGCCATGGATCTTCTTGGCGGAGAACGGAGGCGGCATCTGGCGGATGCGTCCCTGAAAGCGGGCTGAAAGCTCGCGCAACTGTTCAAGTGTTGCTTTAATTGTTTGCGGCTCCGCCAGGGGCTCGCCTTCGGCGTCGTAAGTATCGGTGGCAAAGCCAAAGCGGATCACGCCTTCGTAGGTCTTTTCCGAGGCGGTGTAGAACTGGGCCAGGCGGGTCATTCGCCCTGCTACCAGGGGCAGGACGCCGGTAGCGAGGGGATCGAGGGTGCCCAGGTGACCGACGGAGCGCTCGTGCAGGATGCCTCGCACACGATTGACTACGTCGTGCGAGGTCAGGCCAGCCGGTTTGTCTATTACCAGCACTCCATCCATAAAGGGCTGTCTGTTATCGTGAAGGCGGCAGGCCCATTCGGTCAACCGGGGAAGCGACTTCCCTGCCCAGGCGCCGAAGCGGACGGCCACTCCATTTGGCATGATTCCCCTGAAGGACGACACGCCGCGCTTCAGCACGCCCTACATCACTTACTTTCTGATTGCGCTGAACACGGTGATTTTTCTTTATGAGGTGCTGGGCTTCGGTCCGCACGCGCGCAATCAGCTAATGTTCCAGTTCGGGATTGTGCCGGCGCGGATAACTGGTCTGATGGGCGGCATGCGGCACGTTTCCGCGGAGACCGCCTTGCTGCCCATCCTTACTTCCATGTTCCTGCACGCCACCTGGCTGCACCTGATCAGCAACATGTGGGTGCTGTGGATTTTCGGCGACAACATCGAGGACTACCTGGGACACTTCGTCTACATTGTGTTTTACCTGCTGAGCGGACTGGCTGCCGCCATTGCTCACATTCTGTTGAACGCGGGCTCGGTGCTTCCTACGGTGGGCGCCAGCGGGGCAATTGCGGGAGTGATGGGCGCGTACCTGATTCTGTATCCGAGGGCCAAGGTTTTGACCCTGGTGCCGCTGATTGTGATCTTCACCTTCTGGTGGCTGCCGGCGTGGATTGTGCTGGGCTACTGGTTTGTGATCCAGTTCTTTAGTGGCGCCGCAACGGCGGTGGCAGTTTCCCATCAGACCAGTGGCGGGGTGGCCTTCTGGGCCCATGTGGGCGGATTCGTGGCGGGCATTGTGATGATCAAGCTCTTCCCTGCCCGGGCGCGCCGGCTGAGGTATGGAACGTGGTGAACACCAGCACTCAGCATTCAGCACTCGGCATTCAGCCCGCGAAACAAGCACATTGAACTGCTCCCTACACTTGGTTCGGACGTGAAGGAGATTCGCTTTAACGCTGGGGGCACCCTCGTATGACCTTTACTTGCTGAATGCTGAGTGCTGCTTTCTCACAGCGCCCCTCCCGTGGGCATCAGCGTGATCTCCTCCACTGTGCTCCGTGGCGGCAGCAGAAGCGCATCGAGCACCGCCTGGGCCACGGTTTCCGCGCGCAGCATGCGTTTGCGGGGCGCCTCCGGCCAGAACTGGTTCCAGATTTCAGTGTCAGTTGCGCCGGGCATGAGAGCAATTACACGAATGCCGCGCGGACGCAGTTCCTCTCGCAGCGTGCGGGTGAGACCCAGCGCACCGTGCTTGGCGGCGCAGTAGGCGCTTTGCCCGGCAAAGACGCGGGTAGCCGCTACAGAAAGGTTGTTGACTATGCTGCTGCCACGGCGCAGCAAGGGCAGCGCGGCCTGGGTGACCACAAACATTCCCGTCAGATCGGTTTCGATGACTTCGCGCCAGGTGGCTAGCGGCAGGCGCTCAACTTCCGCCATGGCGTGGGACATTCCCGCATTGTTGATGAGGACGTCGAGGCGGCCGAATTGTTTTTTAATGGCCGCGAAGAGTGCGGCAACAGATTGGGGATCGCGCACGTCGGCAGTGTGAGCGAGGATTTGCGGCGTGGGCGAAATCTTCTTGAGCGCTCGTTCCGCGGTTTGCAAAGCTTTCCGGTCGCGCCCAGTGATTGCGACTCGGCAGCGTTCACGGGCCAGCGTCTTCGCGATCGCCAGCCCAATGCCGCGGCTGGCTCCGGTGATGAGGGCAATTCGTCCTTGCAGATTTTGTGCCGGCGCCATCCGATTGATCTAACCACAGAGGTCACGGAGTGCACAGAGGTAAGAAGTCCAATTGCAAAAGCGGCTGCCTCTGTGTGTTTTTCCTACGCAGGTCGCTTAGCAATACCGCAAACGAATGCTGCAGAAGGCGGGAGTATCGGGCGTTGCTTTTCGAGTTCTTTATCTCTGTGCCCTCTGTGCCCTCAGTGGTGAAAACGGGGTCACACCCCGTTGGAGCGCTGGCGGATGAGCGACAGAAACTCCTCCCGCGTCTCCCGGCAATCACGGAAGCAGCCCAGCATGGAGGATGTGACGGCCGACGAATGCTGCTTCTCCACACCCCGCATCATCATGCACAGGTGGCGCGCTTCGACCACAACTCCGACACCTTGCGGTTCGATGGCGTTCTGAATAGTTTCCGCGATCTGCGTGGTCAGGCGCTCCTGCACCTGCAGCCGGCGGGCAAACACTTCCACCAGGCGCGGCAGCTTGCTCAGGCCGATGACCTTGCCGTTGGGGATGTAGGCCACGTGCACCTTGCCGAAGAACGGCAGCATATGGTGCTCGCACAAGCTGAACATCTCAATGTCTTTGACAATGACCATCTCGTCGTAGCCGACGGTGAACAGGGCGCCGCGAAGAATGGCTTCGGCGTCTTCCTTGTAGCCGCGGGTAAGCTGTTCCAGGGCGCGATGGACGCGCTCCGGCGTGCGCTCCAGGCCTTCGCGTTGCGGGTCTTCGCCCAGGCGGATGATCATTTCCCGCACCAACTCCTCAAAAGTGGCGCTGGTTATGGTGGTCAAATCGGTTGTGGACTTCATGTTGTCCCCTGTGTTCGTCTATTTACGGACTTCCGCATCTCCGGCGTACTCGAAGGAGTTCATCATGGTCTCCTCCAGCCGCACCTTATCCAGATGAGCGGCGGTGAATCCGCGCTGCAAAACTTCAAAAATCTCCCGGCACAGATTTTCCGTTGTTGGCACACATTCACGAAACGCGGCCAGCGTGTTCAGATTTTCGTGACCAAAGCGTTCCAGAATCTGGCCCTGGACAAACTCGTCCAGATCCACCAGGTTGCACACCATGCCCGTGGCCTGGTCCACCGGCCCGCTCACCGTGACTTCCAGCGCGTAATTGTGGCCGTGGCCGTGCGGGTTGTTGCACTTGCCATAGGTGCGCTGGTTCTCTTCCGGCGACATGGAGTCGCTGTGCAGCCGGTGCGAGGCCGAAAACCAATAGCGGCGGGTGAGATGGGCTTTCATTCGCCGTAGTAATCCACGAACAGGTCGGGAGTTTCGTACACCCGCACCCGGTGCAACTGCGCCCGCTCCAGGCGCGATTGCAGCCGCTGCCAGACGGAAATGGCGATGTTCTCGGTGGTCGGGATGCGGGTGGCGAACTCGGGCACTTCCTTGTTGAGGAAGCGGTGGTCGAGCGCATCCAGCACTTCCCGGTTCAGAATTTCCTTCAGCTGTTTCAAATCCACCACAAAGCCGGAGCGCGGGTCCACCTCGCCCTTCACGGTCACTTCCAGGGTGTAGTTGTGGCCATGGCCATTGGGATTGTTGCACTTGCCGAAGAGTCGCCGATTTTCTTCCGGGCTGAATTCGGGGTTGTGGTAGTAGTGCGAGGCGGAAAACTCGGCTTTGCGGGTCAGGTAAACCATGGTGTTGGTCAGATTCTCCCGGGCGCAGCGTCGCGGTTGCGCGCGTCAGCCGGGAAACGCGAACTTTCGCCGGCAGTGGCCGAATTGCTGGCTGCGCCATAGGTGCGCCCTTTCCATGTTACCGAACCGTGCTTATGAGAGAGTGCCGAAGCCCGCAAAAGTGACACGAAAACCGGCAACCCGAGCAGGGCCAGGAGGTTGGCGTCCCAGGCAAAGTGGGCGCGGCGAATGCGGCGCAGGAACATGGCGTAGGTGATCGCGGCAACCGCGCCCGCCACGGCTGCGGTGACACCTTCCGCGCGAACTGCTGCGACGATCGCCACTACCGTCCCGCCGGCAACAAGCACGAACTCGCCACCTCGCAGAATGGCCAGCCGCAGCGGCGAATGAAACAGTAGGGCCAGGTTCTTGGTCCAGCCTTCGCGGAGTTGGGGGACGTTGCGATACATGCGGGCGCGCACCCGGTCGCCGCCATAACGGAAGCGGATGCGCCGGCCGGAGCGCTTGACGGCGCGCGCCAGTTCCACATCCTCCAGCAGGCTGCGAATGACCGCGGCGTGGCCACCCACCGCGTCGTAAGCCTCGCGTGCGATCAGCAGATATTGGCCGTTAGCCGCGGCGGCGGGCGAGGATGGGTCGTTGATGTCCTCGGTGCGGTAGGTGCGGGTGAGTTCCGCAAACACCACAGGCATGACCGCCTTCTCCCAGAAGCCGCGCACCTCCTGATGCGGCGAATAGGAGAGCAGCGCAGCCTGATGCTCCTGGGCCTCCTGCAGGCTGGCGGCCAACGAGCCGGGAAGGTGAACGGTGTCCGCATCGGTGAACAACAGCCACTGACCTCGCGCTTCGCGGGCGCCGCAGGCCAGCGCGTTGGATTTGCCGGTGGCGCCGGGCGCCAGGGACGATGCCTCAATTACGCGCACCCCGGCGAGCGACTGAGCGATCTGGCGCGTGCGGTCGGTGGAGCCGTCGTCCACCACGATGATTTCGTAATCCACTCCGCGCTGGCTCACGAGAGATTGCAGGCAGGCGCCCAGCGAAGCTTCCTCGTTGCGTGCGGGTACGATCACCGAAACGGTAGGAGTGATGAGGCGGCCGACCTGTCCTTCTGACTCTGACACCATAGGCCGAATCAGCTATTATAGCTGCGTGAAGCGGATTTCCTGGCCTCTTCTCCTGGCACTGACCCTGTCCCTGACAGCCTGTTATCGCGGCTCGCATCCGCCTCGCATCGGCAATCCGGCGCCCGATTTCACTGTGCAGGACGGCGCTAAAGCTGTGACTCTGCACAACCTGCGCGAAAGAGTAATCGTGCTGAATTTCTGGGCTACCTGGTGCCCACCTTGCGTGCAGGAACTGCCGTCTCTGGAGCAACTGCAGAACAAGTTCAAGGGCCGCGGCGTGGAGGTGGTGGGCATCAGCGTGGACGTGGATGGCAAGGCCTACCAGCAGTTCCTGAAGGACCACAATGTGGACTTTCTGACGCTGCGCGATCCCGACCAGAAGACCAACACGTTATACGGCACCTTCAAGTTTCCGGAGACCTACATCATTGACCGGCGCGGCATTTTGCGTCGCAAGTTCATCGGAGCGGTGGATTGGAATGAGCCGGAGATTGTGGACTTTCTAAGCAAGTTGTAGATTGACGATTTTCGATAGACGATTGGCAGAACGCAATTGCGGGGCAATTGTCAATCTACAATCATCAATCGTCAATCGCTTCCCATGCTCACCACCATCTTCTTCGACGCGGGCAACACGCTGGTGTTCGCGAACCTGGAGCGCACGCTGGCGGCGTTGCACGCGCGTGGTGTTCGGCCGAAACCGGAGCAGTTGCATGCCGCTGAGCGCCAGGCTAAAACCGAACTGGACCGCGCTAATGCTTCTCCTGGCCCCTACACCGACCGGCAGTACTGGGATACCTATTACTCCTTCCTGCTGAAATCTCTGGGGCTTGAGGACGCCAAGCTGCAGGAATCGCTGGTGACCGCCAGCCGCACCTCGGGCAATTGGGATGTGGTGCGGCCCGGGACGCGTGAAAATCTGCTGAAGTTGGGGCGCAAGTATCGCCTGGGCGTGATCTCCAACTCCGATGGCGGTATGGAGAAGCTTCTGCGCAGCTGTGGCCTGGGCGAATGTTTTTTGGGCTACACCGATTCCGGTCACGTGGGCCATGAGAAGCCGCATCCCGCGATTTTCCAGGCCGCGCTCCAGCAGCTCGCAGCCAAGCCCGAGAGCAGCCTTTACGTGGGCGATGTCTATTCCGTGGATTACGTGGGCGCCACCCGCGCCGGCATGCAGGCCATGCTGTTCGATGTTTCTGGCACGTACCGGGAGAGCGGCTTGCCACGGGTGGAATCGCTGGAGGAGTTAAACCGGCTTTTCACCACAGAGGACACAGAGCGCACAGAGGAAAGAACTTCAAAAGATCAGCCGCGCTGAGGCTTTCTGCATTACCGTCCTACACCCTGTTATTTTCTTCAAAGCCTTTGACCCTATTTTCCTTTCTCGGTGATCTCTGTGTCCTTTGTGGTGAATAAGGGGTGCTGCACCATTTTCGTTGCTCC
>DATEGI010000150.1:0-27590 GCA_035280205.1 Terriglobales bacterium
ACCTGTTCCAGCCGACGATCATCTACGAATTCCCTGCGGCGGTTTCGCCGTTATCGAAGAACAAACCGGACGAGCCGGAGTGGGTGGAGCGCTTTGAGATTTTTGCCGGGGGCATGGAGATTGCCAACGGCTTCAGTGAGCTCAACGACCCAGAGGAGCAGAGGCGGCGATTCGAAATGCAACTGGCGGAGCGCGAGCGCGGCGACGATGAAGCGCACCAGATGGACGAGGACTACATTCGGGCGCTTTCCTATGGCTTGCCGCCCACGGGCGGTTGCGGCGTCGGTATTGACCGCGTGGCCATGCTGCTGACCGGCTCGCCCACCATCCGCGATGTGATTCTCTTCCCTCTGCTGCGGCCGGAAAGGCAGGGCGAGGAACAAGAACCGCCGGAGAAGGCGGCGGCATCGTAGCGTCAGACAATCATTGGTAGAGACGTGTCTTCTTACGTCCCCGGGTTCGTGTTACTGCACGCGAGATCCTTCGGGCCCAAGGGCCCTCAGGATGACGCCTTCCTTGCGGAAGGCGATCGCGGGCGAGGCGCCCGCGCCACAAAGGTGGGCTAGGGTTCTACGCCCTTCGTAATGGGGCTAAGTCCCTTGTCATTACCAACGACTCCTGCCCCCCTCCCGTCGGTTTGACCGCGCCTTTCGCCTCTCTATATATTCGAATCAGTGCTGCCTGAGGTTATGTGAGTCCGACCGAAACCAAAGATAACTGCAAGCGCGAACTGCAGGTGGAAGTACCCGCCGAGGTGGTGGCGCGCGAAACGGAAAGCCTGATTCAGCGCTATCAGAAGCTGGCCCGCCTGCCTGGATTTCGCCGCGGACACGTTCCCTCCGGCCTCATTCGCCAGCGCTTCGCCGAAGACATCAAGACGGACATCGTGGAGAACCTGGTGCCCCGCTACTTCCGCGAGGAAGCGGAGAAGCAGGGCCTGCACCCGGTGTCGCAGCCGCGCATCACTGACCTGCACATTCATGAGGGCGAACCGCTGCGCTTCAAGGCCAGCTTCGAGGTGCTGCCCGAAATCGAGGTCAGCGGGTATAAGGAATTGCGGGTAGACAAGCCCGACACCGGCGTTTCCGAGCAGGAAGTGGAGGACGCGTTCAAGAACCTGCAGGAGCAGCACGCCAGCTACACGCCGGTGGAAGGGCGGGCGCTGACCGACGGGGACTTTGCGCAAGTGTCGTTCAATGGCGTGCCCAAGGAACCGGGCTCCAAGCCGGTGAACGTAGACGAAGTGATGGTGGAAATCGGTGGTACTAACACCATGGCCGAGTTCAACGAGAATCTACGCGGCGCATCGGCCGGCGAGGAGCGCACCTTTGACGTCACCTACCCTAAGGATTTCAGTGAAGAGCGGCTGGCGGGTAAGACTTTTACCTACACGGTAAAAGTTCACGGGATCAAGCAAAAGCACTTGCCCGAGCGCAACGACGAGTTTGCCAAGCAGGTGGGAGAATTCGCCAGCCTGGAAGAGCTGACCAAGAGAGTCCGCGAGCACCTGGAAGAAGACAAGAAGCGAACCGCTGAGCGCGAGGGCAAGGAGAAGTTGCTGGATCAACTGGTGAAGCGGCACGATTTTGAAGTTCCGGAAGCTATGGTGGAGCGGCAGGTGGATGTGCGCCTGGACCGCGGCCTGCGGGCGCTGGTGGCTCAGGGGATGCGTCCGGAGCAGGTGAAGAAAATGGATTTTGACCGCCTGCGGGCGGGACAGCGCCAGACCGCGCTGCAGGAGGTAAAGGCTTCGTTGCTGCTGGAGAAAATCGCCAACGCCGAGAACATCCAGGTGGACGAGCAGGAGGTGGAGAAAGAGGTGGAAGCCATCGCCCACCAGGCTAAACAGCCGGTGGAATCAGTGCGCGCTCGATTGACACGCGATGGGGCCCTCGATAGAATCCGAAATAGACTCCGCAGCGAAAAGACCCTCGATTTTCTCTATAATCAGTCTGCCTGAAAAGGCAGGCTTTTTTCGATTCTCCCCCAACAGGACCAGGCGTGGTTGGGAGGAGTGTGGCAGGCAGGTGAATGTGAAAGACCCACAGATGATGTTAGTACCAATGGTGATTGAACAAACGGGACGTGGCGAACGGGCTTACGACATCTATTCTCGTTTGCTACGGGACAATATCATCTTTATTGGCACCCCCATTGACGACAATGTCGCCAATCTGGTGATCGCCCAGATGCTGTTTCTGGCGCAGGAAGATCCGGAGAAGGATGTGCAGCTTTACATCAACTCTCCAGGAGGGTCCATTACGGCAGGCATGGCCATTTACGACACCATGCAGTACATCAAGAACGACGTGATGACCCTTTGCGTGGGCCAGGCGGCCAGCATGGCGGCGCTGCTGCTTTCCGCGGGCAGCCCCAAGAAGCGGCTGGCTCTGCCTAACTCGCGCATCCTGATTCACCAGCCCTCGATGGGCGGGCTGTCAGGGCAGGCCACGGATATTGATATCCATGCGCGGGAAATTTTGCGCATGCGCGAGATCACCAACCAGTTGCTGGCCAAGCACACCGGGCAGAAGCTGGAAAAGGTAGAGAAGGACGTAGAGCGCGACTTCATCATGAACGCGCAGCAGGCAAAGGAATACGGAATCATAGACGATATCATCTACAACACCAGATAGAGGTAATATCGCCTATCCACGAGCCGCGCCAGGAGCGGGCGGCCGCTGGAGTTCGAAACGCGCTGCCGGACTGGCCGCAAGATGTGACCGGCAAGAGCGGGGAGGAATGGAGTTCAGTGAAAACCAGATCCGGTTCGGACGAAGTTTTGCGGTGTTCGTTCTGCCACAAATCGCAGGACGCGGTAGCCAAACTGATTTCCTCCCCCAGTGACTACCCGCGGGCTTACATCTGCGATGAATGTGTGGCGGTTTGCAATTCCATCCTGGAAGACGATCGCGCTGAAACCCACGCCGCGGCCGCCGCTCCCAACCACCTGCCCAAGCCGCAAGAGGTGAAAACCTTCCTCGATCAGTATGTGATCGGACAGGAGACCACCAAGAAGAAGCTGGCGGTGGCGGTTTACAACCACTACAAGCGCATCTACATGAACCGGCAGCGGAACAGCGATGTGGAACTGACCAAGTCCAACATCTTGCTTATCGGCCCAACGGGCACGGGCAAAACGCTGCTGGCGCAGACGCTGGCCAAAATGCTGGATGTTCCCTTCGCCATTGTGGACGCCACCACGCTGACCGAAGCCGGCTATGTAGGCGAGGATGTGGAAAACATCATCCTCAAGCTGCTGCAGGCCGCGGACGGTGATGTGGGTCGCACCCAGACCGGCATCATCTACATAGACGAAGTGGACAAGATCGGGAGAAAGGACGAGAACCCGTCCATCACCCGGGACGTCTCTGGCGAAGGCGTGCAGCAGGCGCTGCTCAAAATTCTGGAAGGCACCATTGCCAATGTGCCGCCCCAGGGCGGGCGCAAGCATCCCCACCAGGAATTCACCCCGGTAGACACCACCAACATCCTATTTATTTGCGGCGGCGCTTTCGTCGGCCTGGAAAAGATTGTGGCCCGCCGGGTGGGCAAGAAGGCCATGGGCTTCAAGGCAGGAGAAGAAGGCCAGGAAGAGGTTGCGACTCCCAAGAAGCGGGACACGCAACTGCTGGCACAGGCCCAACCCCAGGACCTGATCAAGTTCGGGCTTATTCCCGAATTTGTGGGCCGCATGCCGGTGGTGGGCGTGCTGGACGACCTGGACGAGGCCGCCCTGATTGAAATTCTGACCAAGCCCAAGAACGCCATTGTGAAGCAGTACCAGCGGCTGTTCGAGTTTGAGAATGTGCGGCTGAAGTTCAGCGAGGATGCCCTGCGCGCCGTTGCCCGCGAAGCCATGAACCGCAAGGTGGGGGCTCGCGGCCTGCGCATGATTCTGGAAGAATTGATGCTGGAATTGATGTACCATCTCCCCGGTCAGAAACGGGTGAAGGACTTTGAGGTCACCCGCGAAATGGTGGAGAAACGTGACGTTTCCATCCCTATGATGGAAAAAGCGGGATAGCAGGGGAAAGCCGCTTGCGAGCGGAACGAATCTAACAGACCAGGGAGCCAGCCACGGTGACCACCAAGGAAAAATTCGAGACCCGAAAGTTGCCCATGATGCCCATCCGGGACGTGGTCATCTTTCCCTACATGATGACACCCTTCGTGGTGGGCCGAGCCTCCAGCGTAAGGGCCCTGGAAGAAGCGCTAACCGCCGACAAGAAAATCTTCCTCGCCACCCAGCATGACGCCAGCATTGACGAACCCAAGCCCAACGAAATTTACCAGGTAGGCACGGTGGTCAACATCGTGCAAAGCCTGAAGCTGCCTGACGGCAACATCAAGGTGCTGGTGGAAGGCATCGAGCGCGGCAAAATTCTGCAGGTGACCGATCACGACGGCTTCATGGAAGCCAGCGTGCGCCTGGCCCGCTACAACCTGGAGACCACGCCCGCCATTGAAGCCGGTATGCAGCGGGTGACTTCCCTGTTCGAGCAGTACGTGAAACTGTGCCAGTCGCTGAACTACGAGACCATGATCGCGGCCGTGCGCATGGAAGATCCGGCCAAGCTGACCGACACCATCGCCGCCAACCTGCAGCTTTCCATCGAAGAGAAGCAGGAACTGCTGGAGATTTTCGATCCCGCCGAACGCCTGAACCGCATTGCCGACGTGCTCGACATCGAAATCGAGAAGCTGAACATGGACCGCACCATCCAGTCGCGGGTGAAGCGGCAGATGGAACGGGCACAGAAAGAGTACTACCTCAACGAAAAGATCAAGGCCATCCAGAAGGAACTGGGGCGCGGCGAGAAGAGCGAATTCGACGAACTGAAGAAGAAGGTGGATGCCGCCGGCATGCCCAAAGAAGTTCACGAGAAGGCCGTCCAGGAACTGAAGAAGCTGGAGGCCATGCCGCCGATGTCGGCCGAATCCACGGTTTCACGCAATTACCTGGATTGGCTGCTGGCCGTGCCGTGGAAGAAGCGCTCCAAGGAAATCCGCAACATCTCCCGCGCGGAAAAGGTGCTGAACGAAGACCATTATGGGCTGGAGAAGATCAAGGAGCGCATCCTGGAGTTCCTGGCTGTGCGCCAGTTGGTGAAGAATCCCAAAGGCTCCATCCTCTGCTTTGTCGGGCCTCCGGGCGTGGGCAAGACTTCGCTGGGCATGTCCATCGCCAAGGCCACGGGCCGCAAGTTCGTGCGCATGTCGCTGGGCGGCGTGCGCGATGAGGCTGAGATTCGCGGCCATCGCCGCACGTACATAGGCGCCCTGCCCGGGCAAATCATCCAGATGATGAAGAAGGCGGGCACCAAGAACCCGGTGTTCATGCTGGATGAAGTGGACAAGATGTCCATGGACTTCCGCGGCGACCCCTCGGCGGCGCTGCTGGAGGTGCTCGACCCAGAACAGAATTTCATGTTTGTGGACCATTACCTGGATGTGGAGTACGACCTCTCGCAGGTTTTCTTTATCGCCACCGCTAACGTGCTGCACACGGTGCCGCCAGCCCTGCAGGACCGCATGGAAGTGCTGCGCCTGCACGGCTACACCGAGGCGGAGAAGATCGAAATCGCTAAGCAATTCCTGGTGCGCAAGCAGCGTGAACAGGCGGGGCTGACGGACAAGAACATCATTTTCAGCGAGGAAGCGATTACCAGCGTCATCCGCGCCTATACCCGCGAAGCCGGGGTGCGCAACCTGGAGCGCGAAATCGGCAACGTTTGCCGCAAGGTGGCGCGCCGGGTGGTGAAAGAGGGCGAAACCTACACCATCAAAATCACGGCTGACAACATCGAAGAATTCCTGGGTGTGCCCAAGTTCCGCGATCTGGCGGTACATGAGAAGAACGAGGTTGGGCTGGTCAATGGCCTGGCCTGGACCGAGGTGGGTGGTTCCATTCTGACCACCGAAGTCACGGTGGTGGACGGCAAGGGCAAGCTGCTGCTGACCGGCAAGCTGGGCGACGTAATGCAGGAATCAGCGCAGGCGGCCATGTCTTACGTGCGCTCCCGCGCCAACCGCCTGGGCCTGCCGCGCGAGTTCTACCGCAACCTCGATATCCACGTACACGTGCCCGAGGGCGCCATCCCGAAGGACGGGCCATCGGCCGGCATTACCATCGGCACCGCTATCGCCAGCGCGTTGAGCGGCATTCCCGTTCGTCGCGATTTGGCCATGACCGGCGAGATCACGCTGCGGGGCAAGGTGCTGCCCATCGGCGGCCTGAAGGAAAAACTACTGGCTGCGCACCGCGCCGGGCTGTTTGAGGTCATCCTGCCCAAGGAGAACGAGAAAGACCTTCCGGACGTGCCGGAGAACCTGCGCACCGCCATGAAGCTGCACTTTGTGGACACTATGGACCAAGTGCTGGCGCTGGCGCTGGAGCGGCCGCTGCAGGAGCTCAGCGTAACCGGCGCGCAGCCGATGGCGCCGCCGCTGACCGCGCCCACGCCCGATCAGCCCTCGGCACATCAGTAGTCAAGATTTTCATTTCCCAACCTCCGGCCCGCCGCCAAGGCGGGCCGTTTTCGTTTGTACCCCAGACGAAACGGTATGGAGGCGGGGCAGAGCCCTGCCCGCAAAGAATCGAAAGTTGGTCATTC
Organism: Terriglobales bacterium; assembly: GCA_035280205.1. Lineage (GTDB taxonomy): Bacteria > Acidobacteriota > Terriglobia > Terriglobales > Acidobacteriaceae > JAICWP01. Next base: position 6,618 of record DATEGI010000150.1, read on the forward strand.
CCGCCCCAAACGCTGGGAAATCGCCGGGATCCGATGCAGGCCTTCGGCAGGGGATTGGCGGAGGCGTCCTGAAGGGACGCTGTGAGAGTAGAGCGCCACTTCAGTGGCGGGACGGTTCGAATCGGACAATTTCAGTCCTGTAAGGACGACTGAATCTCCCCCATGTCCTTTTTCTCAGTCGTCCCTGGCGGGACTTCCGTCTTAGTTGCATCACGTTCCCGCCAGCAAACTGGCAGGCTACTTTCATCCGGTCTCTACAAGACCACCCGTTCTTCATCCTCCGCCCTGACTGTAACAAATCCGCACATATTGCATTTATGGGGTGTGATTCCGCAGAACGAACAGGGGAAACGCCATGATTGAAGCCAAAGTCACTCTTGCTCAACCACTTAGGAACGAACGCCAATTTGTGGCCCGCAGCGGAAGCGGACATCACCTGCTGATTGACGATGCCGCCGGGGCTACCGGCCCCAAGCCTATCGAATTGGTGGCAGTGGGGTTAGCCGGATGCACGGCGTTCGACGTCATCACCATCCTGCGCCAGAAGTACCACCAGCATGTGACGGGATATGAGGTGCGGGTGGAAGCCGACCAGGCGGAGCGTCCGCCGCAGGTGTTCACCGAAGCTCGCATTCACCACGTGATTACCGGGTATGACGTGGACCCGGCAGCGGTGGAGGAGGCCATCCGCCTCTCTGAGGAAAAGTACTGCTCGGTGGGCGCCATGGTGAAACAGACCGCCGCCCTGCACACCACGTACGAAATTGTGTCGGAAAAAGGCGCCGAGAAACCGCAGCCGGTGGCCTAGCCGGGCCGAATTGCGCCGGCTTGTGACCGCAGTCACCGCTAAGCATCGTGAGCGGGCTTAGGCTGGGGCATTCACGCGAGGGTTAGCAGCTTTGATGGGCTGGAACACAATCCGCTGGAGTATCGCTTTGCGTATAGCGGCGGCTTCCCTGCTGGCTCCCGCGGCGCTGGCGCAGACTCCGCTCAGCCTGCGGCAGGCGGTGAACATGGCGCTGGAGGAGAATCCGCAACGCAAGATGGCGGTGGCTGACCAGCGCGCCGCCGAAGCGGGCGTGCAGGAGGCGCGCTCCGGCCTGTTGCCGCGCATGAGCTTCACGGAAAGCGCCACTCGAGGCAATGACCCGGTGTACGTGTTCGGCACACGCTTGCGGCAGGAGCGCTTTACGGTGGCGGACTTTGCGCTCAACCGCCTGAACACCCCCACGCCCATCGGCAACTTCAGCTCGCGCTTTTCCGGCAACTGGAACCTGTTTGACTCGTTTGCCAACGTGAAAAGCGTCGCCCGCGCCAAGGACTTGCAGCAGGCTGCCGGCCATCAACTGGAGCGCGCCGACCAGGAAACCATCTTCCGCGTGGTGCAAGCCTACCTGGGGCTGCTGCTGGCGCAGAAGCAGCAGGATGTGGCTGAGCAGTCGGTTAAAACGGCGCAATCCATCCTGGATCGCAGCCGCGCCCGCTACGAAAGCGGCGTGGTGGTGCAGTCCGATCTGCTGAGCGCGCAGGTACGTTTCGCCAGCCGGCAGGAGGAGCTGATTCGTGCGCGCAACAATGTGGCATTTGGGGCCGCCCAGCTGGATACCGCCATGGGCGTGCCGGCCGACACGGAGTTTCAGCCGTCGCAGTCCCTGAGCGAAGGTGCGCTGTCCCAGGCCGCGCTGGCAGATTTGGAAAAACGGGCGCTGGCCTCGCGCCCTGATCTGAAGCAGATTGAGGCGCAGCAGATGGCACAGCAGAAGAGCGTGTCCATCGCCAAGTCTTCGTTCGGACCCAGGCTGAATGCGTTTGGCGGCTGGGAAACCGACAGCGCCACGCTTACCCAGGTGCAGGGGAACAATTGGGTGGCGGGCCTGGAATTACAAGTTGACCTTTTTCAAGGCGGCGCCAAGAAGGCGCAACTCACGCGGCAGAAGGCCCTCGCGGAGCGGATTGCCGCTGCGCATCAGGCGGCCACCGACCAGGTGCGCCTGGAGGTACGGCGCACGTACTACGACTTCGATTCCGCACGCCAGCAGGTGGGGGTGGCGCAGGCGGCAGCCGGACAGGCTGAAGAAAGCATGCGCATCAACCAGAACCGCTATGACGCGGGAATTACCACGATCACACATTTGCTCACGATTGAAGAGGCGATGCGGCGGGCGCAGACCGACTACTGGGAAGCGGTGTACCGACTGCGCACCAGCTACGCCAATCTGGAGCTGGCCACGGGAACGCTAAACGCCAGCTCTCCGGTGATCATGCCATGAAGGAAATCATCAATTCGCAAGAACGGCCCCCAGCGGCCGTGGAGGCGCAGGGTTTCAGCCCTGCGAAAGGTTTGCCCCTTAAACAAGGGGCTTTAGCCCTGGTGGCGATTCTGGCTGCCATGCTCGCACTCGCGGCCTGCAGCAGCGAGCCCCGTATCGTCTCCGCGGCGCCGGAAGTTGTGCGCGATGTGCAGCTGCTCACGGCGCAGCGAACCCCCGTCCCTGACTGGCTGGAGGCGGTAGGCACGTTGCAGGCGGCGCAAACCAGCCAGCTGTCCGGCCAGATAACGGGCAACATCCTTGAGATGCGGGTGAAGGAAGGCGACCGCGTACACCGGGGTGAGGTACTGGCGGTACTGGAGGATGCCCAGCCGCAGGCGGCGGTACAGCAGGCCACGGCTGCAGAAAGCGCGGCGCAGCAGGAGATTGTGGCGGCGGATTCCGACTACACCCTGGCCGAGGCCACTTTCAAGCGCTACCAGGACTTGTACAACAAGAAATCGGTAAGCCCACAGGAGTTCGACGAAGTTAGGGCGCGGGAGCAAGCGGCCACGGCGCGCCGCCTGCTGGCGCGAGCGGGCCTGGCGCAGGCTCAGGCTGCCCTCACCCAAGCGCGAACCACGCTGGGCTATACGCGCGTACGCGCGCCCTTTGATGGGGTGGTCGCGGAAAAACGCGCTGATCCGGGCACGCTGGCGAGTCCCGGCATGGTGCTGCTGGTGATGGAAGATCAGCATCGCTTCCGCCTGGAGACCAGCGTGGACGAAGGCGACATTCACCTGGTCAAACTCGGCCAGACGGTGCCCGTCACACTTGATTCTCTGCCCCACGCGCAGTTCACCGGACGGGTGGCGCAGATTGTTCCCGCGGCCGATCCCGCCAGCCGCAGTTTTGTGGTGAAAGTGGAACTCCCGGCTGACGTTCGTCTGCGCTCCGGCCTGTTTGGCCGTGCCCATATCGTGCGTGGCCAGCGGCAGGCGATTCTGCTTCCCCGTAGCGCGGTGCTGGATCGCGGCCAGTTGCAAGGGATTTACGTGGTAGGCGCGGAGGAGGTGGCCATCCTGCGCTATATCACCCTGGGCAAGACAGATGGGGAGCAGGTGGAAGTGCTTTCGGGCCTGCAGGGCGGTGAGCGAGTGGTAGCAGCGCCTGGGGACAGGGAGTTGGGCGGCAAGCGGGTGGAAGGAAGCAAGTAGCAATTAGCAGTTAGCAGTTAGCACTTAGCCCATGAACCGTTTTGCCTAAACCCGGCACGACACGTTGCTGGCCAAATGCTAATTGCTAAATGCTAAGTGCTTCTTGCCTGAAGGCTGAGTGCTGATTTTATTCGCGCTCATCCGCGGGAAAGAATTTGATGAGGGAATCCGACGACAACTCGTCCACCTTGCGCACCGCCGGGCGCATTGCGCACAGCTTCATCCAGTCGAAGCTGACGCCGCTGGCCATCACCGGGGCGCTGCTGCTGGGAGCATTCGCCATCTGGCAGACGCCGCGCGAGGAAGAGCCGCAAATCATCGTGCCCATGCTGGACGTCTTTGTGCAGATGCCGGGAGCGTCGGCGCAGGAGGTGGAGCAGCGCGTCACCATTCCTATGGAGAAACTGCTGCGCGAGGTGCCGGGAGTGGAGTACCTCTACTCCATCAGCCGGCCGGGCGTGAGCATGGTGATTGTGCGTTTCTACGTGGGGCAAAAAGAAGAAGACGCTATTGTCAGAACGTACAACAAGCTTTACTCAAATTTCGACCGCATACCCCCGGGCGCGTCGCAGCCGCTCATCAAAGTGCGCTCCATTGACGATGTACCCATCCTGGCTTTGACGCTGTGGGGACCAAATTACAACAGTTACCAGCTGCGGCGCATTGCGGGCGAGCTGGAACAGTCCATCAAGCAACTGGATGACGTTTCTGAAACCAAAATCATCGGCGGGCAGCCTCGCCAGGTGCGGGTGGTGCTGGATACGCAGAAGCTGGCGGCCTACGGGCTGACTCCCGGCGCTGTGGTTGGCCAGTTGCAGCAGGCCAACAGCCGCGGCATTGCGGGCAGCTTTGCCCGTGATAACCAGGAATTCCAGGTTGAGGCCGGACGTTTCTTCACCAGCACCGAGGATCTGCAGCAAGTCGTGGTGGGCGTGCAAAGTGGTCACCCCGTGTACCTGCGCGACGTGGTGGCGAAGCTGGAGGATGGGCCGGCGGAACCGGACAACTATGTGCTCTTTGCCCAGGGAGCGGGAGCGGAGCTTCGCTCCGCACGGCCGGGGCAGAGCCCCGGCCCCACACGAGTATCGGTCAAACAGGCCGGCGCGCCCGGAGCCGAATATCCCGCGGTCACCATTACTGTCGCCAAGCGCAAGGGCACCAATGCCAGCATCATTGCCGACCGCGTATTGGAGCGGGTGCACGAACTGCGCGGCGACATGCTCGCCAACGACCTGCAGGTCACGGTAACGCGCAACTATGGCGAGACCGCAAGAGACAAATCGAACGAATTGCTCAAGCACCTGCTGCTGGCCACGCTTTCGGTGACGCTGCTGGTGGCGCTGGCGCTAGGCTGGCGCGAGTCAGGCGTGGTGCTGCTGGCTGTGCCGGTGACCCTGGCGCTTACCTTGGCCATTTTCTATTTCTACGGATACACGCTGAACCGGGTGACACTGTTCGCACTGATTTTCTCCATCGGCATTCTGGTGGACGACGCCATCGTGGTGGTGGAAAACATCGTGCGCCACTTCCGCCTGCCTTCCAGCCGCGGGCGTAGCCTGGCCTCGGTGGCGGTGGAAGCGGTGGACGAAGTAGGCAATCCCACCATTCTCGCCACCTTCGCTGTGATTTCCGCCATTCTGCCCATGGCTTTTGTTCGTGGCCTGATGGGCCCCTACATGCGGCCCATTCCGGTGGGCGCCTCCGCAGCCATGGTGTTCTCGTTGATCGTGGCCTTCGTGGTTTCGCCCTGGGCGGCACTGCGCCTGCTGCGCCATTACGCGGGACAGGACGGCCATGCTTTGCACGAAAGCGAGGGCTGGACCACGCGCCTGTATCGGCGGCTGATGAACCCGCTGATTGCCAACTCGCGCCAGCGCTGGTTCTTCCTCGGCGGCGTGGTGTTGCTGCTGCTGGCTGCAGCGGCGTTCGTGCCCCTGAAGTGGGTGCACGTCAAGATGCTGCCCTTCGACAACAAGAGCGAGTTCCAGGTGATCATTGACATGCCGGATGGCACCACCCTGGAGCAGACCGCCCACGTGGCCCAAGCGCTGGGGCGTTACCTGGGGCAGCAGCCGGAGGTCACCAACTACCAGATCTATGCCGGCAGCTCGGGGCCTTACAACTTCAATGGCCTGGTGCGGCATTACTTCCTGCGCCGCGGGCCTAACCAGGCAGACATCCAAGTGAACCTGCTGCCGCTGGACGAGCGCAACGCGCAGAGCCACGAAATTGCGCGGCGGCTGCGGCCACAACTGGTCGCGATTGCGCAGCCCTTTGGCGCCCGCATCAAGGTGGCCGAGGTGCCGCCCGGCCCGCCGGTGCTGGAGACCATGGTGGCCGAAGTTTACGGCCCGGACCTGAAGCGGCAGACCGAGGTGGCATCGCAGATCAAGCGGATTTTCCAGCAGACGCCGGGCGTGGTGGATGTGGACTGGTATGTCGAAGATCCGCAGACCAAGTACGACATGCAGGTGGACCTGGACAAAGCCGCGCTGCATGGGATTTCCGCCGCCGACGTTAACCAAACCATGCGCATCGCGCTGGATGGCGCTGAAGCTGGGCTGCTGCACAATCCCAATTCGCGCGAAGACGTTCCCATCCAAGTGCAACTGGCCCGGCCGTCGCGCTCAAGCATGCAGGACCTTGGAGCGATCAAATTGCCTACTGGCGATGGCCATCAGGTTTCGCTCGGCGAAGTCACCAGCGTCAAGCAGACCACCATAGACACCAGCATCTACCGCAAGAACCTGCGCGACGTGGTTTATGTAACCGGCGACGTATCCGGCGAGGAAGAAAGTCCGGTGTATGCGCTGTTGAAGATGGAGAGGCCTATTTCCCAGCTCAAGCTGCCGGAAGGATATCCGCTGCAGCAGTACACCGGCACCGTGCTGCCCCAATCAACGGAACGGCTCAGCATGAAGTGGGATGGCGAATGGCACATCACGGTAGAGGTATTCCGCGACCTTGGACTGGCGTTCGCCGCGGTGCTGGTGCTTATCTACATCCTGGTGGTGGGCTGGTTCAAGTCGTTCAAGACTCCGCTGGTCATCATGGCGCCGATACCGCTCACGCTGGTGGGTATTCTGCCGGCGCACGCCCTGATGGGCGCGTTTTTCACCGCCACTTCCATGATCGGGTTCATTGCGGGGGCGGGCATAATTGTTCGCAACTCCATCATTCTGGTGGACTTTATTGAGCTGCGGCGACGCCAGGGCATGCCCCTGGCAGAGGCGGTAGTGGACGCCGGCGCGGTGCGCTTCCGGCCCATGCTGCTGACCGCGGCGGCGGTGGTGGTGGGTGCCAGCGTGATACTGTTTGATCCTATTTTTCAAGGGCTTGCAATTTCGCTCATGGCGGGAGAAGTGGCGTCCACAGTGCTTTCACGCATGGCAGTGCCGGTTTTGTATTACCTTAGCGAGCGCAAGGGAGAGGCAACGAGAGTGCCCTCAGCGCCGGTATTGGCGCAGAGTGCGGACTAGGTAAGGGACGTGGGGGGCGGAGTGCGCTACGCCCATGGACGGGGTAAAGCCCCGTCCCTACACAAGCTCCACAAAAGCTGATGGTTACGGAGGTAAGGTATGACAATCGAACGTTCTTTAAGACTGATCGCAGGCACGTTTATACTGGCGTCACTGGCCCTGGGACACTGGGTTAGCCCCTACTGGTATCTGTTCACCGCCTTTGTGGGCCTTAACCTGTTCCAATCAGGATTTACCAACTGGTGCCCCATGATGGCGTTTTTGCGCCGGCTGGGGGTACAGGCAGTGTGCCAGCCCAGCACGCCGGCAATCAAAATCGGCGCTGCCGGTGTCAAATAAAGCTAGAGGGACCAATGCGGAAACTGTACAACGTAAATCGAGCCATTCGCGGTGTGGCGGTATTGTGGGGTTTAGCCAGTATTGCGCTATTGATGGTTCCGCTGATCCGGGCCGTAGCTGGCTAGTTAAGTTCGTGGGTGCGGGTGCCCGCCCGCGCTGGAACTCCTACTTCTGGAAGAGACGTAACGAGTTACGTCTCTTCGACAGGCTACAACTTCTGTTGTATTCCGCATCGCCCCGTGTGCGGCGAGACACCTCCCAGGCTGACGCAACTCACCCCCAAAAGTGACGGCAATCACAGCACTTAGCCTTCCCAGTGTTGAGAATTGCCATAGGACGTGGTGATAGCTGATGAATTCTGAAACACCCGTCCGGAACGGCCTAATTTTTCATGTTTGGAGAGAGGGACGTCATCATGAAATTAAGCAAAATCGCGATGCTGGTGGGGACGATTGCTGTAGCGCTATTCATCATGTTGCCCAACCTGTCCTGGGCGCAGGACGGCGCAGCGCTCTATAAGGCGAAATGTGCCATCTGCCATGGACCTAATGGCGAGGGCAAACCGGCGGCCAAGATTCCCAGTCTGGCTTCGGAAAACACGCAGAAGCTGTCAGACGCGGAATTGACCGACTTCATCGCCAATGGCGGTCCCAGCAAGAAGGCTACGCACGCCTTCGAGAAAAAGGGAGTTACACCCGAGCAGGTAAAGGCACTGGTGGCCCACATCCGCGAGTTGGGCAAGAAGTAAGAGATTGCTGTCCCTGTTGGCAGCGCTGCGCCGCCACAAGCTTGGGACTGGCGGCTGGAACGACATGGGAGCGTGCGGTGAAGCAGTCAAAGGCAAATCGGCTGCTGGACCTGCAGCGTAGACCGGCACCTTTCCCCGGATTACGCTTGACGCTCCGTATGGCAGCGCTCATGGGGACGGCCCACCCGAGCTTCGTACCAGCGGAGCTCGGGTGGTTCCATTTCTGGCCGGGCCCGGCCCTTCCCTCTTTCCTCCCCGCTAGCCGGTGCATTCCATCCTCTCTCCCCGCAGCTCCGCTGGCCGCAACCGTAAGTGATTTCCTGGGAGAACTCCATGAGCAAGGCTCTTTTGTACGACGCCACGCTGTGCATCGGCTGCAAGCAGTGTGAGCAGGCGTGCGCGGAAAAGAACAAGCTGCCCTATAACGAGACGATCGCTGGAGAAGAGCGGCAGTCGGACCACAAATTCACCGTGGTGCTGACCAAAGGCGACAAGTTCATGCGCCGCATGTGCATGAACTGCCAGGACCCAGCGTGCGCTTCGGTATGCCCGGTGGGCGCGATGCGCAAGACGGCGGCGGGCCCGGTGATTTACGAGGAAAGCCGCTGCATGGGCTGCCGCTACTGCATGGTGGCATGCCCGTTTGGCGTTCCGAAATATGAATGGAGCAAGGTGCTGCCGCGGGTGCAGAAGTGCACCATGTGCGCCGACCGCGTGGCCGCGGGCAAGCCCACCGCCTGCGCTGAAGCGTGTCCGACGGGCGCCACTAAGTTTGGCGAGCGTGACGAACTGATCAAGGAAGCAGAGCAACGGCTGCACGACAACCCGGGCAAGTACGTGAACCACATCTACGGGCTCACGGAGGTGGGCGGAACTTCGGTGCTGATGCTCTCCAGCGTGCCCTTTGAAGAGTTTGGCTTCCCTGCCGAATTGACCCGCGACCCGTTGCCACTGCTTACCTACCGCGTGCTCTCACGGATTCCCGATTTCGTGCCGCTGGGCGGAATCATGCTGGGAGGAGTGTGGTGGATCACGCACCGGCGGGAAGAGGTTGCCGCCGCCGAAGCGAAGGAGAAAGCGGAAAAAGAGGCCCGGAAAGGTAGGAAGAAATGAAATTCCGACTCACCTTCTGGAAGGTGGTTCTAATCGGACTGCTGGCGGGCGCGGCGTATGCCACGGTGGTGCGCTTCGCGCAAGGCCTGGGCCGCTCCACCAATCTGAACGATCAGTTTCCCTGGGGGTTGTGGATCGGCTTCGACGTGCTGTGCGGCGTGATGCTGGCAGCGGGCGGCTTCACGCTGACCGCGGCGGTACACATCTTCGACCTGCAGCGACTCAAGCCCATCGTGCGCCCGACTGTGCTCACGGCATTTCTGGGATACGTGCTGGTTTGTGTGGCGCTGATGTACGACCTGGGGCGGCCATACCGCATCTGGCATCCGCTGGTCATGAGGAACCCGCACTCAGTGATGTTTGAAGTGGCGTGGTGCGTGATGCTCTACACCAGCGTGCTGGCGCTGGAATTCTCGCCCATCGTGCTGGAGCGCTTTCGCCTGGAACGGCCGCTGAAGATCATTCGCCGGGCGCTGATTCCCCTGGTGGTGCTGGGAGTAATTCTCTCCACGTTGCACCAGTCGTCGCTGGGAACGCTCTACCTGATCATGCCCAACAAGCTGCACCCGCTGTGGTACAGCCCACTGCTGCCGCTGTTCTTCTTCCTTTCCGCAATTGCGGTGGGTCTGGCGATGACCATCTTCGAATCGTCCATGAGCGCCAAGCATTTCGGGCGGCAGCTGGAATTGCCCATTCTGCAGGAACTGGGAAGGGTGCTGCTGGTGGTGCTGTGCGTGTACGGGATTCTGCGGGTTGAGGACCTGATGCATCGGGGCGTGCTGCAGCAGCTGATTATGGGAGCCTACGCGCGTTACGAAACCCTGCTGTTCCTGCTGGAACTGGTGCTGGCGCTGGCGGCGCCGCTGGCGCTATTGGCGGTCCGCCGAGTGCGCAACAGCGCGGGCGGGCTGTACCTGGCAGCGGTACTGGTGGTGCTGGGCTTCATTACCAACCGGCTGAACGTGAGCATTACGGGAATGGAGTCATCCGCCGGACTGCACTACATTCCGCGCTGGACAGAGGTGGCGGTTACGGGCGGCATCATCGCCTCCGGTTTCGCGCTGTTCGGCCTGGCAGTGAAGTATTTGCCCATCTTCCCTGCCGAGGAGATGCTGCCAGTTGCGGAAGAGGCGGAAGTGGCCGTCGGCGGCAACGTGGTGGGAGAGGCGGTGCCGGAGCATGCGGGCGACTGAGCAAGGCGGAAGGGCCTGGCGGCGCAACCTCAGGCACAGCCTGGGGGCCAAGCTCATCTGGCTGCTGCTGGTGGCGATGGTGGTGATTTTTGCGCTGCTGGGGCTGGTGACCATCCGGTTGCACCGGCAGCACCTGGAAGCCGCTACATTGCAGGCGGCGGAGCGGGTGAGCGATCTGATCAAGCGCAGCACTTCGTACAGCATGATGCGCAACGATCGCCAGGGCCTTTACCACATGATGAACACCATTGCGGGCGAGCCGGGGGTAGTGCGGGTACGCATTTTCGACCAGCAGGGAAAAATCTCCTACTCCACCGATCTCAGCGAGGTCAACCGCAATGTGGATAAGGGAGCCGAGGCCTGCTACGGCTGCCACGCGCAGTCGCAGCCTATGGCACGGCTGAACCGCCCGGACCGGTTTCGCATTTACAAACCCAATGGGCACCGCGTACTGGGCATCATCACGCCCATCGAGAATCAGCCAAACTGCTCCAACGCTGCTTGCCACGCCCATCCCGCCAGCCAGCAGATTCTGGGGGTGCTGGACACCAACCTGAGCCTGGCGGCGGCCGATGCCAGCCTGGCGCAGGGCACGCGCCGCCTGCTGGCCTACACCGGGGTAGCGGTGCTGTTGATCGCTTTTCTTAGCTGGATATTTGTCTGGCAAGTGGTGCAGAAGCCGGTGAAGCGGCTGACGGCGGGCACACAAAAGCTAAGCGAGGGCGAACGCGGGTACCAGATTGCAGCGGGCTCGAGCGACGAACTGGGCGAGCTGGCAGATTCCTTCAATCGCATGAGCCTGCAACTTCGCCGCGATGAAGAAGAGCTCACGGCCTGGGCGCGCACGCTGGAGGATCGCGTGGAGGAGAAGACGCGAGAACTTAAGCGCGCGCACGAACACGTGCTGCAGGTGGAGAAGATGGCGTCGGTGGGCAAACTGGCAGCGGTAGTGGCGCACGAGATCAACAATCCGCTCTCCAGCATCCTGACCTACGCCAAGCTGCTGCGGAAGTGGATGGAGCGACCCGACGGAGGGCGCGAAAAGCGCGAGGAGGCGGAGCAGTGCCTGGAACTGATTGCAGGGGAAAGCCGGCGCTGTGGCGACCTGGTGAAAAACCTGCTCACTTTTTCGCGCGTACAGCCCATCAACCTGCAGCCCACCGACATCGCCGCAGTCGTGAACCGCTGCTACCGGCTGGTGCAACACCAGCTGGAGCTGAGCAACATCCAGTGGCAGCTGGATATCGCGCCCAACCTGCCCTTGGTGATCTGCGACGGCGCGCAGATCGAGCAGGTGCTCCTGGCGCTGGTGATGAACGCCGTTGACGCCATGCCGCGCGGGGGCAACTTGTGGCTGAGCGCGGCGGCAACTCTCGACGGCCGGCAACTGGAACTGCGGGTGCGCGACGATGGCTGCGGCATTGCTTCGGAGATTCTGCCGCAGATTTTCGAGCCTTTTTTGACTACCAAAGAAACTGGCCATGGAGTGGGCCTGGGACTAGCCATCAGCCGCAGCATCGTGGAGCGCCATGGCGGCCGAATTGAGGCGCAATCGGAACTGGGGCGAGGAACAACTTTCATCGTGCATTTGCCGTTACGGACCGGGGCTAGGGAGCCCGTGGTGGCGGAACTGGCGGCAGCCGGCAAAGTGAGGTAAGGAACATGAACGGCCAAGGCAAGTTGCTGATTGTGGATGACGAGCTCAGCGTGCGTGACTCGCTGAACAAATGGTTTCACGAAGAAGGTTACGAGGTGGGCACGGCGGAGAGCGCCAGCGAAGCCCTTTCGCGCCTGGCGGAACAGCGTTGGGATGCCGCGCTGCTGGACATCAAGATGCCGGGGACCGACGGAATCGAACTGCAGCGGCGCCTGCACGAGGCGGACCCGCAGCTGATCGTGATCATGATGACCGGCTATGCCTCGGTGGAGACCGCGGTCACGGCGCTGAAGAATGGCGCTTACGATTACGTGACCAAGCCGCTGGATCCGGATGAGATTGCGCACCTGGTGAAGAACGCGCTCGCCCATCGGCGCGCCCAGCAGGAAAACGTCGCTTTGAAGGAGACCGTGGCCGAGGTCATGGGCCCGCCGGATCTGGTGGGCAAGAGCCCCGCCATGCAGCGGGTGCTGGACGCGATTGAGACCGTCGGGCCTACGGATGCGACCGTGCTGGTCACAGGGGAGAGCGGCACGGGCAAGGAGCTGGTGGCACGGGCAATACATGCCGCCAGCTCACGGCGCTATAAGCCGCTGGTAGTAATTCATTGTGGCGCGCTGACCGAAACCCTACTGGAAAGCGAGCTATTTGGCCACGAAAAGGGCGCTTTCACGGGGGCGCAGTATCGCAAGAAGGGCAAATTCGAAATCGCCGAGGGGGGCACGGTGTTTCTCGACGAGATCGGGGATATAAGCCTGAAGACGCAAACCGACCTGCTGCGGGTGCTGCAGGAGCGGGAGATCACGCGCGTGGGCAGCAACCAGCCCATCAAAGTGGACTTCCGCTGCATTGCCGCCACCAACAAGGACCTGGAGACACTGATCGAGGAAGGCAAGTTTCGTCCCGACCTGTTCTACCGTCTGAATGTGTTCCGCGTCGAACTGCCATCTTTGCGGGAGCGCAGCGAAGACATTCCGCTGCTGGTGGAACACTTCGTGCAGAAGTTCGCGCTGGCCATGAACAAGCGCATTACCCGCGTGGCGCCGGAGGCGATGTACGCGTTGCAGCAGAACGACTGGCCGGGCAACGTGCGTGAGCTGGAGAACGCGGTGGAACGAGCCATGGTCGTGGCTCAGGAGCCGGAGCTGCGGGAGAGTGACTTCATTCTCAAGCCGCGCAACCACAATGGGACGGCTGCCAAGTCGCTGGAGGAAATCGAGAAGGCGCACATTCTGCGGGTGCTGGAAAGCTGCGGCTGGAACCAGACCCGGGCCGCCGAAGTGCTGGGCATTGACCGGGTTACGCTGCACCACAAAATCAAACGCTATGGATGGAGCCGGTCCACGGTTGCGAGCCGATGAAGCATTTATGTTTGCTGCAGATCGGGAACTCCGGCATCCAGCCGCTTCAGGAGTTGGGAGCCGCCATGGGGAAAGTGTTTCGCGTTCCCTTCCTGGTGTTGCCCCAGGCACTGGACCCCGAGGTGGCCTTTCATGCCGAGCGGCAGCAGTATCACTCGTCGGAGATTCTGGCGGCCATGCAGGCTTTCAACACAAACGAGAGCTGGCGAATGCTGGGCGTGACAGCCGTGGACCTGTACATCCCCATTCTGACGTTTGTGTTTGGCGAGGCGCAGATCGGGGGGCCGTGCGCCGTGGTTTCCAGCCATCGTCTGCGGCAGGAGTTCTACGGGCTTCCCGCCGATGCAGAATTGCTTCGGGAGCGGCTGTTGAAGGAGGCGGTACACGAGATCGGGCACACATTGGAGTTAAGTCACTGCCACGAATATCGGTGCGCCATGGCGGCTTCGCACGCGGTGGAGTGGATTGATATCAAAGACGCCTGGCTGTGCCCGCAGTGCCAGGCGAGAGCGTTGGGAGCACTGGAAGAGGCGCCATCGGCCGCCGGCTTTCGGCCTTCGGCGCACACATGATTGCTGGGGAGGTCATCATGCTTACAAAAGAATATGCGCACACAGAACGCGTCCATAACGACGTACCGGAGTTTCATGAACCTGAAGCCTGGCTGGGCCACACACCAAAGAAGGGCGTCAAGATCTGCTTTGCATCCACACACGTGGAAGCCTGGGAGGCGGGCACAGAAGCGGTGATTAACTGGCGGGGGAAGAGGTTCCGCATTGTGTGTGAGGGCAAGAATGTGCCCTCGGTTCAGACGACGCGGGGGATTCTGGTGGGGGAATAGCGGGCTGCCGTCCGGCAAATCCTACCGCTCCAGTCGGGCGGTGCAATAGCGCACGCGAGATCCCCTTCGGCAAGCTCAGGGCAGGCTCTCGGGCCTGAAGGCCCTCTGGATGACGCCTCCCTTCGGAAAGCGTGGGCCCGCGTGACACAGGGAGTGCTGTTGCGCGTTTCGCGGGCGAGGGCGCCCGCGCCACAAGCACGACGATGGAAATCTACTGAGCGCTCGCCGCGGGCAGGACAGCATCGCGCAGCTTGGCGGCGGTGGCGGCGTCGAAGCCTTCCATCACCAGCACGAAGTTGCCGTGGGGCTCGACAAAAATTGGGCCGTCTTCCGTGTTCCACTGCGTGGTGGCGTCGGCGATGGAAACCTGCACTCCGGCCGAAGCTTGGGGCGAAGCCGGACGCGAACCGCCCGCAACTTCCACCTGCTTGTATTTCTTCTTTAATGATTGGGCGTAAATGCCGGCAAATTTTGTGGCTTGTTCCGGCACCGCCCATTGGGAAAGATAGAGCAGGGACAAACTGGCGGGAGGAGCATTCTTCTGGCGCGCTGCATAGTAGTAGCCGCCGCGCCACTGCGGCCACACCTGCCGGGCCACCTCTTCGCTGGCGTACTGTTCAACCATCACAGAAACATCGAACTCGCCGACTGCGCCCACGTCCACCTTCTGCCAACCCTTCCCCAGAATTTTTTCCAGCTTGGGCGGGTGGAGAGGCGCCAAGTGCTCCCCAGCCAGGTAAACCGCCGGCTGCATAACCTCGCGGGTATTCAGCGGAGGGTGCTGCAGAACGTTGGCGAAGGCCTCTTCTTTGCCCTTCCTCTGCAGCAGCGTACGCTCAAAATCCAAGCCATAGGTATAAGGGAAAGCCAGCGAGTCCTTAATGTAAAGGGGGGCACTTTCGAAGATTGGCGAACCGGAAGTGACTCCAGCCTTCATGGCGGCAACGATATCGGGCGCGTCGAGAATGGTCTTGCCGAGAGGCTCCAGTTCGTAGTCCGTGAGCACTACCATCGCCTGTCCCTCGCTCACCGCCTGGCGTGCGGCAACAGCCTCGTCGTCCTGCACGTCGGAGTCTTTCTTTTCGCTGCGCGGACCATCCTTCAACCAATGGTCGAGGTTGGAATCCTGATCCTGCAGAGCGTGGGTGAGTTCATGGGCCAGCACCGGCTTTTGAACATCAGCGTCAACCCAGTCGAGCAGATTGACGGTCTTGGCCTTGGGGTCGTAATAGCCGGCTACTTGTTCGTTCAGGAGGGAAAGCAGAAAAGTCTGCAGGTCGAAGTTTTGGGGCAGCAGGCCGAACTTTTTCAGCACCAGCGCCGAGCGCTGCAGGCGCTGCGCGTCCTGATCGTTGCCCATCCTCCCCTCAATGTATTTCATAGCCTGCTCGCGGCTGACTAGAGCGCGCTTAACGGAGTGGCGGATGGGCAGGCCGCTGTCCCGGCTGGCAAAGGCGAGGATCTGATCCACGGAACGAAACAGCTCATCGGCTTGCGCCTTGGTAATGTGGGTTTCGGACTGGGCGTTCCCCCCGGGGATCTCAGCGGGCTGGGCTGTGCTTTGCGCCAGGGCGGCGGCGCTTAGCAGCATAATTGCCAGCAGAAATTGGAGGATCACACTCAGCAAGGCGGGCCAGTAGAGCTTGTTTCCTAACTTGTGTCGCCCCTTAAGGGGCTCTCTCATTCTTGTGCACCACTTCCCAGGGCTTACGCCCTGGGCTAAAAGCTGTGTTTCGGCCGCTGCGCGGCCTGGGACGTTCGTGTCGCGAGACATTAAGAATGGGCGTTTGCCTGTTCTGTCCCCGTTCTTGCATGTTCTGTCCCTTGTCCGTACGCCGGAAAAAGATTTACCAAAGAACCTCTGCCAGCTAAGCCCTGGCGCTACCGGCTATAGACCGTGGGCTGCGGGCCTTTCTCCAGCGTCTGGCGGTCCCAAATGGCGCCCTCACGAGAGTAATTGGCGAGCTCGAAATCCTGGGTCAGCTCCAGGGCGTCGGTGGGGCAGGCGTCTTCGCAAAGGCCGCAAAACATGCAGCGGCTGAGGTCGTAGGTGAAGGTGGTGAGCTCTTTGCGGCGGGTGGCGGCATTGCGCTCGCTGGTGACCACGATCAGGTGCTCGGGGCAAGCCAGGGCGCAGAGGTCGCAGGCGATGCACATGGTCTCGCCAGTGTCGGGATTGACGTTCAGGCGCGGCGCCCCGCGATAGCGTTCGGCCACCTGCGGCCGCTGCAAGGGGTACTGCTCGGTGTATATCTCTTTCGGGTCCTGATAGCGGAAGGTTACGGACAATCCCTTAAGCAGGTCAACGAGGAAGACGCGGCGAAGCACGTTGGAAATTGACAGTCCCATAGAGGTACCAGCTGTTCAGTTTATCACCGCAGGCAAGCGAAAAGGCTGCCTGAACCACAACCGCGCGCACAGGAGCCGCGTGGCATTGTGGTTCAAGCAGCCTACCCTGCCACCAAAACAAGCTGGCGCCGTAAAACGGCTAATCCTACTTGCGGCGGCGAGTAACGAGGCCGGCAGCCAGCGAGCCGAAGCCCAGAAGTCCGAGCAAGGGCAGCGGAGATGCCGTCTGTGGCAAATTGCCGGCGGCCTTGTTTTGGGCCGTCTGCGAATTGTCGTTGGCTGCGGCAGCACCATTGTCCGCACCGGTCTGGCCGGCGGTGGCGGCATTCTGGTCACTGGCGGCAGTGTTGTTACTGGTGGCGTTCTGACCCGCAGCAGCCGCACTCTGGCTGGAGTTGTCAGTTCCGCTCACAGCGCTGTTGCCGGTCGCAGGAGGGTTGTTCGCCGCTGCGGCGCTGCTGGAAGGATTAGAGTTGCTGCTGGCGGCACTGCTCTGATCGCTGGGGGTCGCCGGCTGAGCATAGCTCGGGTTGCTGGAAGAGCTGCCGGCATTGGCGCTCGACGAACTCGCCGACTGGCTTGCAGTATCAGTCCCAGTAGAGGGGCTGGTGCTGGGAGCGGTTGAATTCGTGCCCTGCGCTGCCGATTGATCAGTGGGGTTAGTGGTCGGGTTCTGGCTGCTGGCATCTCCGGGCTGCGAGGTGGCGCCCTGAGGCGGCGCGTTGGCCGAGCTGGACGGATTAGCGGCGTTCGAGTTGGACTGGTTCGCGGCGCCAGTGGGGCCAGCAGCGCCAGGATTGGAGCTGTTGCTGCAGGTATTGGCAACGTGCTGGACCGAGCTGACGGTCAGCGAATTACCGTTGGACGAAGCCGCACCGTTTTGCGAACCGGAGCTGGGAGCGGCAGAACCGGAAGCGCCGGCCGCAGAAGAATTGCTGGCCGTGCCCGTGATCTGCACTTCATGCCCTACGTGCTCTTGTAGCTTGCTGGTATCGCCGGTCAGGGTGTACGTGGTTCCCGTAGTGTCCTGGGTCAGCGTGTAGTTGCCGTTGGAGCCGGCAAGGCAGCCCTGGACGGTGGTTTGCCCGGAATTAGCCGGCGAACTCTGGCCGTTAGCGCCTTCTTGCGAACTAGGAGCGGTGGCCGAGTTGGGATTGTTGGGATTAGTAGTCGAGTTCTGGTCAGGCGTCTGGGCTCCTGTGTTAGGGCTAGCCTGGGTGTTGGGATTCTGAGTCTGATCAGGCGCCTGCTGGGTCTGTGGCGTTGCCTGACCGCTGCTGGGACTGCTGGGCGATGTGTTCTGGTCTTGGGCCACCGCCACGGCTGCCACGAGCAGCAAAACCGATGCCAAGGTAAGTACTGGCTTCATGCATCTCCTCCTGAGATTCCTGCCGCTTGGCGCTGAATGGCAGGATGACTCACCATTAGAGGGAGGGTCTGGATGGGGGGTTTGCTGGGTAGCCACTGGGCAGTGCTCAGTGGACAGTGGTCAGTAAGAGCCGCTAACGCCGAGCAATAGCCGCTGGCCACTCAGACTAGAATGATGCCAGCTATGACGGCTCCTACTGCTGACGAGCTATGGATGGAAGAGGCGCTGCGGGAGGCGCAGCGAGCGCTGGAGGCAGGCGAGGTACCGGTAGGCGCCGTGGTGGTGTGCAAAGAACAGGTAGTCGGACGGGGCTTCAACCGCAACCTGCTGGATGACGATCCCACGGCCCATGCGGAGATCGTCGCCCTGCGCCGGGCGGCAGAGACCGTCGGCAACCATCGCCTGCTGGAGTGCGAGATGTACGCTACCATCGAACCCTGCTCCATGTGCGCGGGCGCCCTGATGCACGCGCGCCTGAAGCGACTGGTATACGGGGCCGACGATGCCAAAGCGGGAGCTGTGCATTCGGTGCTGCCGGTGCTCAATCATCCTGCCCTGAATCACCGCATGGGGGTGGAAGGCGGGGTACTGGCGGGGCGTTGTGCAGAGATGCTGCAGAGCTTCTTCCGGGCACGACGGGCGAAGCAGAGAAGCTGAACCAGCCCCAGATGGCCCTAGCCATCGCGGCTGGCTCCTGTATTAATGCCGCGCCATGAGTGGCTTAGCTCCCGCGCGCAGGACACTGCAGCCGGCCCGAGGAGGGCCGGCTTTTCCTTTCTGAAACTTAATCGCCGCGGGCTCCAGTGGCCGCGGCTGAGAACTTTTCCTTCACTTCCTGCGGAATGGCGGCGCTTTTGAATCTGATAGGGGCATCTTCCGTGCGCACCACCCAAACGCGTTTTTCAAGGATTTCCGCGGCAAGCGCGCCCTCCTTCAGCAGGCGGTGACGGACAGAAAAGCTGGCGCGGCCCCATTCGGTGATGGAAGACTCAACCCTGAGAGTGTCGCCAAACTGCGAAGGCAGCAGGTAACGAGCGCGCGATTCGACGAGCGGGATGCCAGCGATGCCGTACTTCTGCAGCAAGCGGGGCTTGGGCAGTCCTGCGCGCTCAAATAGCGCGTTGGTGCAGGCATCGCAATATTCGAAGTAGCGCGGGTAGTAGACGATGCCGCCGGGGTCGCAGTCGCCCCACTCGACGTGAATTTCCCTGTGATTAATCAGCATGTGGCGCTCGCGGCGGGATTTTCCAGCAACAGGGCAATTCCCTGCCCCCCGCCGATACAGGCGGAGGCAACGCCGTAGCGCAGCTTAGAGCGAGCCAGTTCGCGCGCCAGCGTGGAGGTGAGCCGGATACCTGTAGCCGCCAGGGGATGGCCGATGGCGATAGCGCCGCCGTTGACGTTGAGCTTGCTGCGATCGAGCCGAAGTTCGCGTTCGACAGCGATGATCTGCGCGGCAAAAGCCTCGTTGATTTCGAAGCGGTCAATAGCTTCAAGTCGCAGACCTGTGGCGTCGAGGAGGTTGCGGACGGCGGCAGCCGGGCTCAGGCCCATGGTTTCGGGAGGCACGCCCACCGTGGCGGCGGCTCGCAGGCGGGCGAGCGGCGTGGCGTTGCTGGACCTTACATACGTACCCGAGGCGACCAGCGCAGCGGCAGCACCATCTACAATGCCGGAGCTGTTACCGCCGGTTTGAACGCCGCCGAAAGCAGGCCGGAGCTTTGATAGCGCTTCGTAACACGACGGGCGGATGTGGGTATCTGCTTCCAGTTTGTCCACGCTCTTGGGAAGCTGGATGCCGCGCTGGGCGTAGCCATTCAGTTTGAAGATTTCGCTGACCAAGGGAGCGATTTCTCCGGATAAGAAGCAGCCCTTCTGGGCGGCCAGAGCGCGGGAAAAACTCATCTCGGCAAAGCGATCAGCATCTTCGCGCGTGATGTGGTAGATGCCGGCGAGCTTCTCCGCGGTTTCGCCCATGGTGAGGCCGGGTGCGGGGTCGAGCAGGGCTTCCCAGAGAAAGTCTTTGAACTCCACCTGGCCCATGCGGAAGCCGCCGCGGTGGGTGAAAGCGGCGATGGGATTGCGGCTCATGGATTCGGCGCCAACGCAGAGTCCGAGGTCAATCTTCCCCAGGGTGATGGCGTCGGCGGCCTGGGCGATGGCTTCGAAACCAGTACCGCAAATGCGCTGAACCAAGAGCGCCGGGCGATCCACGGGGACACCGGCGTAAAGACCGATGTGGCGGGGCAGGAGGTAGGCATCAAAGCTGGCAGGGGCGACGCTGCCGGCGATGATGGCGCCAACGTCTTCGGCGGAAACGCCGCTGCGGCGCAGGACTTCGCGCGCCACCTTGATGCCGAGGTCAATGGGAGAAGCCAGGCCGAGCATTCCGTTGTAGTCAGCGAACGGAGTGCGTACCCCGGCGAGAAGCCAGACATCCTCGTAGGCGATGAAGAATCCGGCGGAAACTTTAGCCATGATTCATTTCCCTCGAATCCGCAGGATATCGGCTGCGGGCTGGTCTGCATAGAGCTGGTCCACTGCCGACGTGCGCCGCTCCAACACAGCGCGCTGATTGAGCGAACCTTTGTCGGTGACCTCGCCGGCGTCCAGCGAGGGCGGTTCTTGAAGCAGAATAGCGCGGGTCACGCGGTTGGAACTGCCGGTGGCCTTCGCCGCCAGGCTCTCCAGCAGCTCCAGGAATTTTGTGCGCACCGCGGGTTCGGCGAGGACTGTGGTGGAATCACTATCGCCGTGCCCCGAGCAAAGTGAAGCGCAGGCATGCAGGTCGGCGAAGATCAGCGTGCCCAGTTCATCCCGGTCGTGCCCGGTGATGACAACATCGCGCACATAGGGCGCAAAGTGGTCGATGAATCCCGCGCGCAACGGGCCCACGCTCGCCCATGTGCCGGTCGAAAGCTTGAAATCCTCGGCGATGCGGCCGTCGAACAGCAGGCCCTTCAGCGGATCGTCCGGGTCGGCGAATTTCAGCGCGTCGCCGATTTTGTAGAAGCCGTCCGCGTCAAAAGCATCGCGTGTGAGATCGGGTTGCCGCCAG
>DATEGI010000151.1:0-2434 GCA_035280205.1 Terriglobales bacterium
ACGCAGTTTCAATACCTGGATGTGGGCGTAAACATTGACATCACGCCGCATGTGCACGCCGACGGCTCCGTGACCCTGAAGGTCATGATGGACGTCTCCAACGTGGCCGGAAATACAAATATTGGCGGCATCCAGCAGCCCATCATCGGGCAGCGCAAGATCGAACACGAAATCCGGCTCAAGGAAGGCGAAGTCAACATGCTGGGCGGAATGTTCGAGCACGACGATGTGCGCAGCCTTTCGGGATATCCCTGGCTGGCGCAGATTCCACTGCTGCGCTATCTGTTCGCACAGAGCAACGTAGACCGGCGGAGCAGCGAAATTGTCTTCGTGCTGACACCGCACGTGGTGCGCGGCCAGTTCACAACGCCCATGAACGAGCGAGTGATTGACGTGGGCACGGCCAATTCCATTGACCTGCGGCAGGCGAGCGAGGTGGTACCGGCAACGCCGGGGCAGCCCGCCCCCGTTGCGCCGGCTCCAGCTGCGGCTCCGGCGCAGCCGGCAGCGCCGCCCAATCCGCAGGGGGCAGCCACGCTCAGCTTTGATCCGGCCGCCATCACGCAGTCGGTGGGCAAGACCTTCGCCGTCAACGTGGTGCTCAGCCAGGTGCAGAACCTCTACTCGGTGCCGGTGCAGATTACCTACAACGCCAACATGCTGGAAGTGGTGAATGTTTCTGACGGGAACCTGCTTTCGCGCGATGGGCAGCCGGTAGCGCTGGTGCACCGCGATGACCCGTCCAGCGGCACACTGCAGGTAACCGCGACGCGCCCGCCCAATTCCGGCGGCGTTTCCGGCGAAGGACAGGTGTTCACCATTACTTTCCTGGCGAAGGGGCCGGGAACTTCGACGCTCAACATCGCCCGCGACGGGCTGCGCGACAGCTCCATGCAGCCAATTCAGGCCAGTGGCGCGCAGGCCACGGTGACCGTGCAATAAGCCGGCAGGCGGGCGGAGAACGATAAAATTGGTAAAGGAAGTGGATGATATTCAGGGTTTCCAAAACGGGGCGCTTCTCCCCGTTAACGCGGCAGGTTCCTCTTAGAGCCGCAGCATCTTGCCGTTTCCGCCGCGCTTCCGGTGGTTTCACTCTGGTCGAGATGATTGTGGCTATCAGCATTCTGGTCATTCTCACCGGCATGGCGGTTCCGCTGGTGCGGGTGAAGGTCCAGCGTGAGCGCGAGGTGGAACTGCGGCGTGACCTGTGGGAGATGCGAGACGCTATTGACCGCTACAAAGACGCGGCCGACCGTGGCGCCTTCCAGATAAAGGCCGGAACCGACGGCTATCCGCCCGACCTGGACACTTTGGTGAACGGGGTGGACGTGGGCGGCAAGAAGGTGCGCTTCCTCCGCCGTATTCCTATTGATCCCATGACCGGCAAAAACGAATGGGGCGAGCGTTCTACTCAAGACGACCCGGATTCGGAGAGCTGGGGCGGGCAAAACGTGTTTGATGTTTACAGCAAATCACAGGGCACGGCCCTGGACGATAGCAAGTACGCGGAATGGTAAAAAGGTTCTCAACCCGCAAGCGGCACGGCTTCACGCTGATCGAATTGATGATGGTGATCAGCATCATCCTGATCCTGGTGTCGGTGGCCGCGCCCATCTACAAGACCGCCATCTTGCATGCGCACGAAGCGGTGCTGCGCGACGACCTGTTCACCCTTCGCTCACTCATCCAGCAATACACGCTGGACAAGCAGAAGGCGCCACAGTCGCTGGACGACCTGGTGAGCGCCGGCTACATCAAGCAGATTCCCAAGGACCCCTTCACAGGCAACGCCGACAGCTGGGTGACCGACCAGGAAGATGTGCTGCTGAGCGTGGACCAGCAGCAGCCCGGCATTGTGGACGTGCATAGCGGCTCCAGCCAGAACAGCACAGAAGGCACGCCGTACTCTTCCTGGTAAGCGGGACCCCCAGTCGTCTAACCGAAACAATCCTAAGGTTTCAAAGTTTCAAGGTTTCGCAGGTTTCAAGTTACCCCGGCCGTCTTTCTCCCTCCAATAGCCTAGGTTTGCGGCTCGCCAGAAGCTCCCGTCAGAAGTGTCAGGGGGGAATCCTGGCTGCGGGCCGACTACATTACCAGCGGCTCAGCAAAGATGCAGCCAAACGTTCGAGAGCGGGAGAGTACGCAACCAGGGAAAGCCGACGACCAGAACCTGGTGGCCGAGGTGCTGGCAAAGGATCGTAAGGCCACCGCCGAATTCGTGGCCCGCTGCGCGGACTGCGTGTACCCGTTCGTGCGCCGGCGATTGCTACCAAATACAGCCATGGCCGAAGACCTGGTCCAGGAGATCGTTCTGGCGGCATGGCAGAACCTGTCGGGTTTTCGCGGGGATAGCGATCTGCGCGCCTGGGTTCTGGGAATCGCACGCCACAAGGTGGAAGACCATTACCGTAAGCGCCTGCGCCAGGCAGAAATC
>DATEGI010000152.1:0-5951 GCA_035280205.1 Terriglobales bacterium
CTGGCGCCGCAGGATGCCCAGGCCCAGGAAGCCCAGGCGGCGGCGTATACAGCGGCGGTTAAGGCCGATAAGGCGGCCGTGGAAACCGCGCACGTCAACCTCGGCTACACCGATATTCGCGCCCCCATTAGCGGCCGCGCCGGCGCCATCCTGGTCAACTTGGGCAATCTGGTCAAGGCCAACGACACCAACTCGCTGACCACCCTCAACCAGGTCACGCCCATTTACGTGGCCTTCAACATTCCAGAGGCGCAACTGGCGGCGGTGCGCGCCCGGGCGCAAGCGGGCCCGCAGGTGCAGGCATTCGTCCCTAGTGATCCCCAGCCGGAATTGGGAACTCTGACCTTCATTGACAATACCGTTGATCAGACTACCGGCACCATCAAGCTAATGGGTACGTTTCGCAATCAGTCTCGGAAATTGTGGCCCGGGCAGTTCTTCAATGTGCGGCTGGTCTTGGGAACCGATCCGCATGCCGTTGTGGTACCCGCTTCGGCAGTGCAAAACGGGGAAAATGGTAAATACATTTACGTGGTGAAATCCGACGGCACCGCGGTGATGCAACCGGTAACCTCCTCCCGTACTTACCGCCAGCTCGCCGTGGTGGATAAGGGCATTCAGGCGGGCGAGCGCGTAATCGTTGATGGGCAGTACCGGGTCATTCCCAACAGCAAGGTGCAAGTTGTACGCACAGTGCCGATCACGCCGAAGCAAGTGGCCGATAACGCTCCCGCTGCCGGAGATCCGCAGTGACAGGTCTGTTCATTCGACGTCCCATCATGACCACGCTGGTGATGGTGGCGATCGTCATTTTTGGCGTGTTCGCTTATCTAGCCTTGCCGGTAAGCGATTTGCCCAACGTTGACTTCCCCACCATTCAGGTGAATGCCGGTCTGCCGGGAGCCAGCCCGGAGACCATGGCCTCGTCTGTCGCCACGCCTCTGGAACGGCAGTTCACCACCATCGCCGGCATCACCCAGATGACCTCGACCAGCCAACTGGGGTCCACCAGCATCACCATCCAGTTTGACCTGTCGCGCAACCTGGATGGAGCGGCGGTGGACGTGCAGTCCGCCATCGCAGCCGCCGGCGGCCAGCTACCGCCGAACATGCCCACGCCGCCCACCTTCCGCAAGGTGAATCCGGCGGAGTCGCCCATCCTCTACCTCGGTTTGACCTCCAACGCCATGCCGATTTACGCCGTGGACGAAGCCGCCGAGACCACCATGGGCCAGCAGCTCTCCATGATCCCCGGCGTGGCCCAGGTGCAGGTGTTCGGAGCTTCCAAGTTCGCGGTGCGCGTGGATGTGGATCCCAACAAACTGGCGGCCCAGCAGATTGGAATTGACGAGGTGGAGCAGGCTATCCAAGCCGGCAACACCAATCTTCCAGTGGGCAGCATCTACGCTACCGACAAGACATACACCCTGCAATCGAATGGACAACTGCTGAATGCCCCCCAGTTCCAGCCGCTGATCGTGGCTTACCGCAATGGAGCACCGGTGCGCCTTGACCAGCTCGCGACCGTGGAAAATGGCACTCAGGACAAGTACGTCAAGGGCGCCTTGAACAATCAGCGCGCCGTGGTGCTTGCCATTCAGAAGCAACCGGGCACCAATACAGTGGAGATCGTGGACGCTGTCAACCGTGTGCTGCCCCGGCTGGAGCAGCAGATTCCGCAGTCCATCCAAATCACCACTCTTTATGACCGCTCCGTCTCCATTCGCAAGAGCGTGAATGACGTGAAGTTCACGCTATTGCTGGCCATCGTGCTGGTGGTGCTGGTCATATTCCTGTTTCTGCGCAATGCTTCCGCCACCATCATTCCCAGCCTGGCGCTGCCTATCGCGATCGTCGGCACCTTCTCCGTGATGTACCTGCTGGGCTACACGGTGGACAACTTGTCGCTGATGGCGCTGACGCTCTCCGTGGGGTTCGTGGTGGACGACGCCATCGTGATGCTGGAAAACATTGTGCGCCACATGGAGATGGGGAAAACGCCGCTGCAGGCGTCGCTGGACGGAGCCGGAGAAATCGGCTTCACCATTCTTTCCATGACCCTTTCTCTGGCCGCCGTGTTCATCCCCATCCTCTTCATGGGCGGCATCATCGGACGGCTATTGCACGAGTTCGCCGTGGTCATCACCGCCGCCATCCTGGTGTCAGGCGTGGTGTCGCTGACTTTGACGCCCATGCTGAGCAGCCGCTTCCTGCGCCCGCCTTCAGAAGAGCGGCACGGCTCGTTTTATAACGCCACCGAGCGCATGTTTGATGGCGCGCTCAAGTTCTATGACTGGTCGCTGGCCAGAGTGCTCCGCCATAAGCTGGCGACCCTGTTAATCAGCTTTGTTGTCGTCGGCCTGACTCTCTTCCTTTACGAAAGTGCGAAGACGGGATTTATCCCCAACGAGGATGCGGGCCTGCTGTTCGGTTTTATTCAGGCGCAGGAAGGCATTGGCTTCGACCAGATGGGCCAGAAGATGCAGCAGATTGCCAACATCACCATGGCCGATCCCAATGTCGAGCTAACCATGACCTTCTATGGCAGCCCGGTTAATCAGGGACGCGTCTTCATGCACCTGAAGGACGTGAAAGACCGCGTCAACCAGATAAGCGCTGACCAGGTGATCCAGGAACTGCGCGGCAAGTTTCTGAAGAACGTTCAGGGCGTTTATGTATTTCTGCAAATCCCGCCGACCATCAACGTGGGCGGCAGCCTGACCAACGCGCAGTATCAGTATGCGTTGCAATCGCCCGATATTAAGGAGCTGTACTCCGACGCTCCCAAGCTGGAAGGAGCGCTGCGGCGCATTCCGCTGCTCCAGGACGTAAGCAGCAACTTGCAGAACCACAACCCGCAACTGGACGTGAAAGTAGACCGCGACAAAGCTTACGCACTGGGATTAACCGCGCAGCAGGTTTCTGACGCCTTGTACTCGGCCTTCGGGCAGCGCGAAGTCAGCACCATTTACGCTCCCAGCAATGAGTACTACGTCATCCTGGAGCTGCAACCGCCCTATCAGAACAATACTCAGGCGCTCAACATGATTTATGTGCGAGCCAATGACGGCAAACTTATACCCTTGAGCACTGTGACCCAGGTGGTGCCTGATCTGGGGCCGCTCACCGTCAACCACCTGGGACAGTTGCCCGCCGTTACACTCAGCTTCAACCTCAAGCCGGGAGTATCGCTGGGCGAAGCCACCAGGGCGGTAGAGCAAGTAGCTAATCAGATAATGCCGGCGACTGTGCAGCGCAGCTTTCAGGGAACGGCTCAGGCTTTTCAACAGTCTTTCCGAGGACTGGGATTGCTCCTGGTAGCCGCTATTCTGGTCATCTACATCGTTCTGGGAATTCTGTACGAAAGCTTCATTCATCCGCTAACGATTTTGTCCGGCTTGCCTTCGGCCGCGGTAGGCGCGCTAGCTACACTCATCGTGTTCCACCAGGAGCTGAACCTATACTCCTTTGTCGGCATCATCATGCTCATTGGCATTGTGAAGAAGAATGCCATCATGATGATTGACTTTGCCCTGGCCAATGAGCGCGAGAAAGGCGAAACCCCGGAAGAATCTATCTACCAGGGCGCTTTGGTGCGCTTCCGGCCCATCATGATGACTACCATGGCCGCGCTGATGGGCATGTTGCCGGTGGCAGTGGGTTGGGGGACAGGCTCGCTGCAAGGGCTAGGCCTGGCGGTGGTGGGCGGCCTTATCTTCTCCCAAGTCATCACGCTCTACATTACGCCGGTGTATTACGTCTATCTTGACGAGATACAGAACTGGCTGAACCGGAAGTGGTCGCGCTATACCGGACGGCGCAAGCGCGAGCCTCTGCCGCATGAGCCCGTTCCCGCCGATTGAACGCCTGATTTTCTCGGCGCAGTAACATAAGCGGCTATCGTTCTAACCCGGCTATCTATCAGGACTTGTTACTCGGCGTGAATGGCAAAGTAATGCTGAGTTACTGCAGTCTACTCTCCCGAGTAGCAATAGTTCACACTTAGGGCGTATGATGCGTCAATCAGTTTATAAAGTATAATTACCGCAGTTAGCCTTTACTTGTGTCGAGAAAGGAATCCGAAATGGCTAATATCTCCGGAGTAGTAACTCAGCTGCGCCAGGAACGCGATCGGCTATCGCGCGAACTTGACCGCCTTGACAATGCTATTGCAGCTCTTGGCCACATTGATGGCCGGCGCAATAACAGAAGGGGCGCTGCTACGAGGCGCGGACGCCGACCACGCCGCAAGCTTTCAGCAGCGGCGCGGGCGAGGATTGCGGCTGCACAGCGGGCGCGCTGGGCAAAGGTAAAAGCAAGGCAGGAGAGAAAGGCTGCCTAAGAACGCGGACAACTGCTCCCCCAGGTACCCGGCTCAGTGAATGCTTTCGACATAGTTAGTGGGCAGGCCTAGACTACGCGCGAGAGCACGCAACTTATCCGCGTATTCAGAGTTGGCCTCCTCCGGACCTGGTGGCACGATGGAGTTGAAGCACAAGGCGGGAACGCACGAACGGTCACTAAGTTCAGTTAGTACCGCCTCGGGCCGGTACGCTCGGACACTCGCCTCGGAGTAAAGTTGCTCAATTTCATCGTGAGTTAGTTCCATCAATATGCCGTAAGCGCGAGCCTGGTTACTCTCTATAAGAGTTGCCCGCTCGCCAATGCAAAGCGCATAACCGAGGACGCACGCTAACCGGATATTTACCGGATTAGCTCCTTTTGCGCGCAAAAGGTCGGTGTCCATGAACAACCCGTAAAAGAAGACGTTGATGCGGCGCGCAGCCATAGATGTGAAACCTCCGGTACATAAGCCCTCTCTCAAATCTTTGCATATTTAGATAACTGGACTGCAGGAGTAACCAGCAGCCCTGGCCACCAACTCCATGAACAATATGTTTGATGAGAGTTGTTTCGCGCCAATAAGTAACATTCGGAATGTCGAATCGCTTACTTGGCAGCGCTGAAGACAGCATTCTGGTCATCGCCCCCAGTCCGACTTAGAGTTTAGACGGTTCATCTTAGCGACGCCGTTTAGAACACATTTTCCGTGTACACTGGCCTGCTTTCCGTGGGAGTCTCCAGCAGATGAAGATTCGCTATTGCGTAGTGGCCGCGTGCTCCCTTGTCTCTATTTCCACCACCGTCTGTCTTGCCCAGGCTGATCCCAGCGCCTATAGCTCAATGCTCTGGCGGCTCATAGGACCCTTCCGCGCCGGACGCATCACTTCGGTCAGCGGCGTGCCCGGTGATCCCGCCCTCTACTACGTGGCCACACCTAACGGTGGTATATGGAAAACAATTGACGGCGGACGCGTGTGGAAACCCATCTTCGATGCTGAGCGCGTAGCTTCTGTCGGCGCCGTAGCCGTCGCCCCTTCTCAGCCCGAAGTTGTTTATGTCGGAACCGGCGAGCAGGGGCGTGGCAATGGAGTTTACAAGTCCACGGACGCGGGCGTCACCTGGAACAGCGTTGGCTTAGCTAACACCCACTTCATCGCCAACGTAATTATTGATCCGCGCAACCCCGAACTTGTCCTGGTGGCAGCCAGCGGCGATGCTGAGCCCGGCCCCAATCGGGGCGTGTTCCGCACCTCGAACGGCGGTAAGGCGTGGAGCAAAGTGCTATTTCGCGACAACGACACCGCCGCCGTGGACATCGGCTTCAATCCGGATAATCCGCGGGAAGTATTTGCCGCGCTAGAACGCCGTCCGCCGCAGAGCGAGAAGAAGCCGCCCGCCGGAGCGGATGCCTGGATCTACCGCTCCAGGGACGAAGGTGCTACCTGGCAGCTCGTGCCGGGCAAGGGGCTGCCGGAAAAAGACCTGGGCAGAATCGGAGTGGCCGTAGCGCCCGCCACCCGCGGTCAGCGCGTGTTCGCCATCATGAACCAGGGGTTGTTCCGCTCCGACGACGGCGGCAATACCTGGCGGCAGATAACCAAGGACCC
>DATEGI010000153.1:0-11503 GCA_035280205.1 Terriglobales bacterium
CCTGACCGCCTACCATTCCAGTAGGACAACAGCATGGACTCCAGGGCTGCCCGCTGCAATGCGGTCAACGGCTTGGCGGGATCAGGCAGGATGTCCCCCTCGGAGAGCACTCCCTTCGACGTCAGCTTGCGATCAGCCCGGTACTTGGCTAGCACCTTATCGAAGCTGTGCTTCGCCTCCGCCGCTCGTCCCTGCAGAAAAAGCGCATATCCCAGCAAAAACTCAGCCTCCGCTGAGCCCAGCCGGGTGGCAGCGCGAAAATCCTCCTCCGCGCGGGGCAAATTACCCTGGTTCAATTCCAGGCCGCCCAACTCCAACAGCGGCCCAGCCTGCTCGGTGTAGATCTGCAGTTCCCGCTCAAACGCCTGCCGCGCCGCAGGTAAATCCCGCGGCGCCCCCGGCGCATTTGCGGATAACAGCCTGCCCAGCTGCCCGTAAGCCCGCCCGCTCTCCGGATTCAGTGCAATCAGGCTGCGAAGCTGCTGTTCCGCTTCTGCATACTCCCCCAGCTCGTAGAGGCAGCTCCCCAGGTAATAGAGCGAATCCTCATGCGTAGGATTGAACCGCAGCGCCTCGCGGTAGAGCTCAGCCGACCGCGCGAACTCACCTTTCGTGCGCAGGGCGCTCGCCCGGTCATAGTTTGCCCAGAAAGTTGCCACGCGGTCCCGTTCCTCGGCGCTGACGCCGCTGGTGGCACGAGCCTCGTTAGCCGACCGGAACTTCACCGCCGTAATCAGCGCTGCGCAGGCCAGGAACACTGTGGCTAGCCACACCGCCGTGCGCCTCATTGCGGCACCTCTTCGACAGTCACGATCTGGTTGGCTGGCACATGTTCAAGCGCACGCGCGATACCGCTGGGAAACGTTACCTTGATGCGCTGCACTTCTTTTTCGTGATTCAAACCGAAATGCGCTTCTTGAAAGTTCTGCGACAAATAAGACGCCTGCCCGCCAATCTGGTCATATTGCTTCTGCCCGCCCGCCTCGATTTCAATCTTTGTGCCGAAACCGGTGCGGTTGCTCTTGGTACACTTCACGCGCACCTTGATCCAGTTCTTCTTATTGCCGCCATCGTTGCGCAGCAGCATAGGCCGGCCTTCCTGATTCACGATGAACACGTCCACGTCGCCATCGTTGTCGTAATCGGCGAAGGCTGCGCCCCGTCCCACGTGCGCCTGCTGGAACACGCTACCGCTCACCGCTCCCACCTCGAAGAAGCCGTCCTCGGGGCTTTTCTGCCAGAACAGAAAATTCTTCATGGGCACCAGGTGCCGCGGGTCTTTGTCGTCCTGAAACGTGCTGCCGTTCACAACCATCAGATCGAGTTGCCCGTCGTTGTCGTAATCAAAAAACGAAGTGCCCCAGCCGATGGAATTTAGCGAAATCTGCCCCAGGCCCACGGTGTCGGCCACATCCTCAAACCGGAGGGGCCCGGGTTTGCCCCCGCCTCCACGGGTGTAGCGCAGGTTGTCGAAGAGCGCGTTCTGCTGCGCAATCCAGTGAGTAATGAAGATGTCGGGGTCACCATCGCGATCCCAGTCGCCCACCGCCAGCCCCATGGCGCCGCGATAGTCGGAGACCCACGCCTCGTGCGCGATAGGCTTGAACTTCCCGTTGTGCAGGTTCAGATACATGGCGCTTTCCGAAACGTCGTTGGCCACATACAGGTCGGGCCAGCCATCACCGTTGAAGTCGTACCACACCGCCGACAAGCTGCGCCCGGTTACATCCTGAACGCCCGCCTGCTTAGCCACTTCGGTGAACGTGCCATCGCCGTTGTTGTGAAACAGCAGGTTGCGCTCCGGCGGATAGGAAGAAGGATTCAGCGTGAACGGCACCAGCGTGGTGTACTGCATGGACGACTTGCTTAGGTCTTCGTTGCGGAAGTTGTATTTCACATACCCGCAGATGTACAGGTCCACATTGCCGTCGCGGTCGTAATCGCCCCAGGCCGCGCCCGTCCAGAAGCCGCGAAACTTGTCCAGCCCCGCCTTCTTGCTGACATCGGTAAAGGTACCGTCGCCATTGTTGTGATAAAGGATGATGCGGTCGTAGCTGGTGACGACGAGGTCGAGGCGCCCGTCGTTGTCGTAGTCGGCCCAGGCTGCGCCCATGCCGGTGCCCTTGAAGCCCACGCCCGCGCGCTCGGTTACATCGGTAAACGTACCGTCGTGATTGTTGTGGTATAAGCGGTTGCCGCCCGGCGAGTGCGCCATCTGCTCCGGCGTATAGCTCAGCGGCCCGGCGATGTCCACGACGTAAAGGTCGGGCCAGCCATCGCCGTCATAATCGCCCCACGCTGCGCCAGAGCCCATATCTTCAGGCAGCTGCGTGGTGCGTGTGGCGGGAAAGTGAGTGAAGTGAATGCCTGCCTGCTCGGCCACATCGGTGAACTGCACCCGCGGATAGTCCGGCGGCAGCGCGCGCGACAGGTCCTGAGTGATTCCTTCCACCTGCTGCCCCGGCACATAGGGGCGCCGATGCCGGTGCGCCAGCAGCAGCGTGCTGGCCGCCACCACCACAACTCCACAACAGGCAGCTGTATATTTCCAGATGAGACGTTTGCGACGGCTCACTACTCACCTGCCCGCGCCGGCCGTGGACTGTGCCGTGGGGCGTGCTGCCGCGTGCTGCCGTACTGCTCCACTCTCCACGCGAATGGTGCGCGTCACCGTTGTCATGTCGGTAATTGGCGCCGTCAGCCCCGACTTCTCGCCAAATATGAAGTTGAGCAGATACTGGTCCGCCTTGCGGTAGCGCAACCTGGCTTCCACCAGCACTGTGCCCGGCGGCGCTTTCCTCACTTCCTGGCCTGGTGCCGCCGCGTTGTGCACCCCCGCCTTCGCCTGCGATCCGGCGTAGTTAAAACTGTACTCCGCCGTATCCGAGAATCCCGGGAACAGCGAGCGCCGATAGCGCACACCCACCATTTCCCACAGGTTGTGGCGGTCAATCAGGTTGCCGTTCTGATCTACCGGCTCGGCTTTGAACATGAACGTGCCCGACTGGATGAACCCGCGCGCATCCACGGTCCCGCTGTTGTAGATTGTGCGCCCCTGGTCGTCCACTACATCCAATTCCACCCAGGCCTGAATGATGTCCAGCGGGCCGGTTGGAAAATCGTGCCCGACCTTGTTGGAAGTGATTACCAATTTCACAGGCACCTTGTCCCCAGCATGAATCGCCGGTGGCAACTCCAGGTCTATCCCCACCGCCGGCCCTTTGCTCCACTTGCCGGCAATCTCCGGAATCACGTATTTGCCCTGCAGCCACTCCCGGGTCAATTCCACTTGCTTCTGCCAGCCCGGCAGCTTGAGCAGCGCCGGCATCATCAGGTTGGAGGCGATAAAGCGGTGGCTGCGCACTTTGCCGTCAGTGGGGGTGCGGTTGTAGTCAATATCGTCGCCGGCCGCCGGGTCCTTCGACGCCACCAGCGGCATGTGGCACTCGCGGCACTCGATGGTGGTGCGTGCGTTGCCGGGATGGTTCCAGCGACTCTCCCGCCAGTTGTCGTACTGGTTCTGCAACTGCACCCAGCCCACGTTGTTGATTTCCTGGTCCACGAACTGCTTGTGGCAGGCGGCGCAGTATTCCGGCGTTTTGAACAGGCGCTTGCTCAAGTCCGCCAGGTGCTGCCGCGGGTAGGCGCGGATGAGGAAATCGCGGAAGAAGCGGTTGGTGCGGGTCGGATTCTGGTCATACTCAATCTCGAACATGTAGCGCGCCGGCTCAGCAATCACATAGTTGGCGTTGCCCTTCAGGTCAACCTTGCGCAGCGAGTGGCAGGCCAGGCAGGAAATGCCCTCCTGGAAGCCTTCGAGCGCAGTCAGCTTCTCATTGGGGATGAAAAGATTCTTGGTGCCGGAGAAGAGCGAAATGGGGTCGTGGCAGCCGCCGCAGTAGCGCGTGGACTCGGGGCTGTTCTGCTTGGCCATGTTGGTCTGCACCGCCTGGAAGGCCGGGTCCATGGCGGAATAGCGGTGGGCGCTCGACTCCCACTCCTGCACGATCTCCTCATGACAGCCGGCGGTGCCGCAGGTACGCGAACCGGAGAGCACCGCCGGGTCCATTGCGCCGCCGCTGGTTGTGCGCGCCAGGCTGGGCGCAAAAGGACGCTCCTTTCCATACTTGAAGCTGTAATCGGCAGGAAAGATGTTGTGCAGCCGCACCGGCGTGTAGGCGTAAGCAGCCAACCCGACCACCGCCACGCATGCCGCCGTGAACAGCAACGCGGCTTTGCTGAAATGCGCTGCCGCGGCTGAGGTCACCGTGCTCTCCGCTGCCGCTTTTTTGCGCGCCAGGGAAGAGCTGAGCCACACGTGCGTCGCGACAAATCCCAAAATCGCGAAGGTGGTGATGATGTGTACCGCATCCCAGCCATAGCCCAGCCGGGTGCCGAATACTCCGTTCCACGTCACCACGCCCCCGGAAACCAGGCATAGCAGCACCGCCCCGCCCCCCAGATAGCCGAGTATCTGGATGTGACTCATGGGGCTGTTCCAGTACCGCACCAGGTGCCGGAGGGTGTACCACAGGCACGGAATCAGAAAGAGGATGCCGAGAAAGGTGTGCAACAGCACCGTGACCTGCACCGGCTGGCTGAAGGGCAGCAGCCAGATAGCCAGCCCGCTGAGCGCGCCAAAGGCCAGGAAACCGGCGGTGAGGATGGCCAGCCGCGCGCGCCATTGTCGTGCTTGTTGGGCGCTACGAAGAAGGTTGGAGCCCACATTGTCGTTCGAGACATGCTCCTGCATGGCACTCCTCCAGTACAAATTCAGTGCTGAGCAGGACGCGGTGGGCCTGGCCGCCCCGGCGCAGGTTCCCCAACCCGCCGCGCGGTCACACGTGCCTGGGTCTAGATTTTTTTAACAAACGGGGGCACAACAGGAAGTGATCTAAGTCACAGCTGAATGTGAGCTTACTGGGGCATCAGCGAATTGTGGCGCGGGCGCCCCCGCCCGCGAGTTTGTGGGGCAGAAAACCTACTTGCCTAATTGTTCCGCTCTTTGCTGCTCCTTCTTCGCTTCGGCCGTCCGACCGAGATGCTGGTAGGCCTCGGCCAGCATGGAATGCGCCTCCGCCATTTCCGGCAAACGGGCAACGGCTATCTCCAGGTGAGTGGCGGCGCCTTTCCAGTCGCCGGTGTGGGCCAGAGCCTCACCCATCTCGTAGTAGGCCCAGGCCGCCTGCGGCTGCAACTCGATGGCTTTGCGCAAAAACGGAACTGCAACCGCGTATTGCCGCTGCTGGATGGCTGCCACGCCCGCCGCAAATTGGGCCAAGAACATTCCCGGATGGCTCTTAAGGACGGCCTGCAACGCCGCGGTCGCTTTTTGCGGCCTGCCGCCCTCGATTTCCTGCATGGCCTCTTCTACCTTGTTGGCCAGGGCAATTTCATCTTTGGGATCGGTGCCGGTGACCGCAGCCTCAGGCGAAACGGATTTCTGCAGTCCCACGTAGCCAAGCGACGCGAGCTTCTGCAGTTCGCTGGAGCTGAGCTGACCGCTGCTGCTAGCTTTGCCCGACATGCGCGCATCGAATGCTAGCAACTGCGTTGCCATGGTACCCGCCGTTGCCTGCGAGCTTCCTGCCAGGTTGTGTGCGCACGCCGGGTCGGACTCCACATCGTAAAGCTCCGGCTTGGGCGAGCGAATGTAGAGATATTTGCCGGCCCGCCACGACTCCAGGCGGCTCCAGCCAAATGCGTCCCGGGAATAGTCGGAGCCCGAATAGGCCGCCTCGCCCGTGCCCACTTGCCGCGTCGCACGCAGCAAGGACTGGCCCTGCATCTGCGGCGGCACCGCCAGCCCGGCCACCTCCAATACCGTGGGCGCCACGTCCACGAGTCGCACGTGCTGCTGCGCATGGGCCGCCCGCTTCTGCGGCAACTTCACCAGCAGCGGCACGCGGATGGTCTCGTCATACAAAAAGACGCCGTGAGTTTCCTCGCCGTGCGCGCCCAGCGACTCGCCATGGTCGCCCGCCACCACGATCAGCGCGCCGTCGAACAGATTGCGCGCGCGCAGCGCCGCCAAAAGCTTGCCCACCTGGGTGTCTATGTATTTGATCTCGTTGTTGTAAGGCGAGCCCGGGCGTGCATAGCCTGGAGGTGGTTGGTAGGGCGCATGCGCATCGTTCAATTCCAGCCAGAGAAAGAACGGCCCTTTGCCAGGGCGTTGCAGCCAGGCCAAGGCACGTGCGGCCACTTCGCCGCCGCGCCGTTCAACCGCGCCATACCGGCTTTCGCTGGCTTGTGGCAGATGAAATCCGGCGTCGTAGGTATCGAATCCGCGGTCGAAGCCGGGCGCGAAACCGTCGCGCGGATCGAGCGCCAGCGTGCCCACAAACGCGGCAGTGCGGTATCCCGCCGCGTGCAGCAGGTCAGGAAGATAAGGCAGAGTGGCGGTTAGCCCGCCGCCAAATTCGCTCACGTGGCTGTAAGGTGGATAAGTTCCGGTAAGCAACACCCCGTGCGAAGCCAGCGTTCGCGGTGACTGCGCGTAGGCGTGCTCGAAGATGAGGCTTTGCTTAGCCTGCGCGTCCAGGTTAGGCGTCAGCCTCGCTTTGGCGCCCAAAAACCCCATGCGGTCGGCCCGCGCGGAGTCCAGCGTAATAAGAATGACGTTGGGCTTCTCCGCTGCGAACAGGCTCGAGGAGAGCAGCAGCGCGGCAAGCTGTGTGATCAGTGTTCGTATGGTCACGATGAGAGTGTAATTGAGTTGCCGGCAGACGTCGCCGCTGTCAGCCTGCGGAGGCGGGACAGCTCCGCGCCAGCCGGCGAGACGCCGGCGCTACGAACTGGTTGAGGCTGTTTTAGCCCTTGTACCCTTCGGCCGCCAAGGCCCGCCCAAATTCGCGCAGGAGGAACTGCACGTTTTCTTCCGTAGCCAGTGGGCCCATGATGCCAATGCGGAACACCTTGCCCGCCAACTGTCCAAAGCCTCCCTGGATCTCGATTCCCGGTCCTTCCAGCAGCCGTTTTCGAACTTTGGCGTCATCCACTCCCGCAGGTACGCACACCGTATTGAGCGTGGGAATTCGCCGCCCTTCGGGCACGTGCAGGCACAGGCCCATCGCCTCGACACCCTTAACGAACATCTGATGGCAGCGGCGGTGGCGCTCCCAACGTTTCTCCACACCTTCCTCGGCAACCAGCACCAGCGCTTCTCTCAGGCCGTAGAACATGGAAATAGGCGCGGTGTGGTGATAGCGGTGGGAAACGGTGGAGTAGTCGTAAATCAGTTTCAGATCGAAGTACCAGTTGGGCACGGGCGTGGAGCGCCGGCTGAGCCAGTCCATGGCCCGCTTGGAAAGCGCCATGGGCGCCAGCCCCGGGGGGCAACTCAGGCCCTTCTGGGTGCAGCTATAGGCGACGTCAATTCCGGTTTTGTCTACCTCCACCGGCAGGCCGCCCAGCGAGGTCACGCAATCGGCAATCACTAGAGCGTCCGCTTCATGTGCAGCCGCGCAAATGGCCTTGCCCGGCTGCAGAGCTCCGGTGGAAGTTTCTGCCTGCACGTAGGCCACAACCTGCGGCTTCTCCCGGCGGATGAACTCCCGCGCCTCCTCGTCCGTGAAGGTGCCCCCCCAGGACTTCTCCAGGCGCGCTACGCTGGCTCCGTGCCGCTTGGCCATTTCCGCGATTCGGTCGCAGAAGAATCCATTGGCAAACACGGCACACTTCATGCCCGGCTCCACGAAATTGGAGACCGCCGCCTCCATCCCTCCGCTGCCCGTGCCGGAAACGGCCAGCGTGACGCCCTGCTCGGCGCCGAAAACCATCTTCAGCAACCGCTGCACGTCTTCCATCACCTTGAAGAAGAATGGGTCAACGTGGCTTACGATGGGTTTGGCTATGGCTTCATAGACCCGCGGGTGTACCTGGGTGGGCCCGGGGCCGAACAGGTAACGTTTTGGTGGCTGCAACTGAGAGAACTTCTCTGCGGTAATGCTCTCGGTAGTGGTCGCCATTCTTTCCTTTCCCTGGCTCAGCCCGGTACATCGCCCAGGCAAATTCCCATGTGGCAGCGAAATCCTTGACCGCTGCCAGCAGCAAATGACGTTTGAGCGGATTGCTCCATTCTGCGGGTCGGCTGGCCCTGCGGTCAACTCATAGCTCGTTATCACCTTGATAAACAATGTTAATCAGAAATTCGTGGTTGCCCTATGCCGATAAATGAAACTTATCGCTTCGATAACAACAATCATTTTGACGCCGAGTTCTGCCTGCAGCAGAATACCGCCCTCCTGCAACTGCGGGCGTCTGGGAGATGCGACGTGAACATCCTCGAACTTTGCGATCGGCAGACTGCGGCGGTTCGTGTAAACGCGTCGGTGGCGGAAGCCATCCGCGTTATGTTGTCCTGCGCCGTGGGAGGGGTTGCCGTGCTGGATGACGACCGCCACGTTCTCGGCATCTTCACGGAGCGCGACGTGCTGGTTAAGCTCGCCCTGAGCCGCCGCGACCCCGCGGGTACTCCCATCCTCGACCTGATGACCACTGGAGTGGAAACCGCCAAGGTGGACATAACTGCCGGCGAGGCGCTCTCCCTGATGCTGGAGCGCCACTTCCGCCATTTGCCCATCGTGGATGAGGGCGGGCGACTGTTGGGCATCCTTTCCCTGCGCAACCTGCTGCAATGGCGCGCTGACGACATGAGCCGCGAACTCGATGCCCTGGAGCAGTACTACAGCAACGACAGCCTGGGCGGTTGAAAAAGATGGGGTGGAGCGCAAGGTGGCATTCCCGCGATGCCCCCCGCTTCGCCTTGACTTTCCCTGCCGCTTTGCACTAAAAGCTAAGCATCTCGACTTCCCAGCGCCCGAAATTAAAACTACGCGTGTTGCCGCCTGTCCATCAGCTCGCCTACCGACGCCGGCCCTTTATTGAAAGCGGAGACCAGCCATGAGCAGGACTAAGTGGCTCCTGGTCATGCTCGTAATCTGCGTCGCCGCCAGCCTGCTCTATTCGCAACTGCCTGCGCGGAACCGCTATCGTGGCGACCACAAGCTCATCATCCTGGGAATTGACGGCATGGACCCGCAGCTCCTGGAGCGATTCATGGCGGAGGGCAAAATGCCCAATTTCGCCGGCCTGGCGCGCCAGGGCTCGTTTCGCCGCCTGACCACCAGCACGCCGCCCCAAAGCCCGGTAGCCTGGTCCAATCTGACTACCGGCCTCGATCCCGGCGGTCACGGCATCTTCGACTTTATTCACCGTGATCCGGCGACCATGCAGCCGTATCTCTCGACCTCCCGGGTCGAACCGCCCAAGCACAACCTGACCCTGGGCTCCTGGGTCATTCCCCTGGGCAGCGGCACCGCCGAATTGCTCCGCCACGGCCAGCCCTTCTGGAACATCTTGGAAGACCACGGCATTCCCACCAGCGTCTTCCACATGCCCGCTAACTTCCCTCCCAGCGCCTCCAAGGCTCGCACCCTGGCCGGCATGGGCACGCCTGACCTGCGCGGCGGCTACGGCACATTCAGCTTTTATACCGACGACCCCACGGTACAGGCGGGCGAAGTGGAGGGCGGCGAAGTCATTCCCGTCATGGTGCAGAACTGGCGGGTCACCGCCAACCTGGAAGGGCCCAAGAACAGCTTTCGCAAGGGCTGGCCTCCGGCGCTCGTTCCCTTCACCGTTTCCATTGATCCCGTTTCGCCGGTGGCCAAAATTGCCGTCCAGGACCGCGAGTTTGTGCTGCGCGAAGGCGAATGGAGCGACTGGGTGCAGGTGGACTTCTCCCTCATCCCCGGCCTGGAAAGCGTGAGCGGCATCTGCCGCTTCTTCCTCAAGCAAGTGCACCCGCGTTTCCAGCTCTACATTTCCCCGGTCAACATTGACCCAGCCCATCCCGCGTTGCCCCTTTCCACTCCCGCCAGCCTTTCCCGCGACTTGTGGCGCGAAGTGGGCGACTTCTACACCCAGGGCATCGCCGAAGACACTAAAGCGCTTTCTGATGGCGTGCTCGATGATGGCGAATACCTGCAGCAGGCGCGCGAAGTGGCCGCCGAGCAGCGCCGCATCTTTGACGCCGAGTTCCCCAGGTTCCATCGCGGCGTCTTTTTCTTTTATTTCTCCAGCCTCGACCTGAATGGCCACATGATGTGGCGGCTGATGGATGCGCACCATCCCGCCTACGATTCCACACTTGCGGCGCAATACGGCGACGCGCTGGAAAGCTTTTACCAGCAGATTGACGGCGTGCTGGGCAAGGTTCTGCCTACGCTCGACGCCAATACCACGCTGCTGGTTCTCTCCGACCACGGCTTCGCGCCCTTCTACCGCTCTTTCAATCTGAACACCTGGCTGCTCGACAACGGCTATCTCGCGCTTAAGCCCGGCGCCAATCAAGAGGAAGGGCAGTACTTCGCTAACGTGGACTGGAGCCGCACTCGCGCTTATGGCCTGGGGCTGAACGGCCTTTACTTGAACCTTAAAGGCCGCGAAAAAGATGGCATCGTGCAACCCGGAAGCAAGTCCAACGCTCTGCTCGATGAGATCAGCTCTAAGCTGCTGGCGGTGCGTGATCCCTCGACCGGCCTGCCCGCCATCACCCGCATGAGCCGCACCGCAGAGGTCTATCACGGCCCCTATACTCAGGATGC
Organism: Terriglobales bacterium; assembly: GCA_035280205.1. Classification (GTDB taxonomy): domain Bacteria; phylum Acidobacteriota; class Terriglobia; order Terriglobales; family Acidobacteriaceae; genus JAICWP01. Next base: position 10,611 of record DATEGI010000153.1, read on the forward strand.
CCCGGACATCATCGTGGGTTATAACCGCGGCTATCGCGCCGGCTGGAAAACCATTCTGGGCGCTTTTCCCCGCCAGCTATTCGAGGACAACACCAATGCCTGGAGCGGCGACCACTGCATGGACTACACGCTGGTGCCGGGCGTGCTGCTCAGCAATCGCAAAATTGACGCCCAGTCGCCCGCCCTTACCGATATCGCCCCCACGATTCTGGCCGAGTTTGGAATCGCGCCCGCTCACGGTATGATGGGTCATTCGGTGTTCCAGCCTCCAGCCGCGCCCCAGTCCCAAACCGCGTTGCTAGGCCATTGAAGGAGAGCCCTCATGTTTGGCTACAAGCTCAAGATTGAAGATGACTTGCTGGAGAAGCTGAAGAAGTGCTCCGAGATGGCGGGCTACGCCTCGGTGGACGAGTTCATTATTCACGCACTGGAGAAAGAGACAACCGCGATTTTGGGCGCTGACACCAGTTCCGCCTCAGAAGAGGAGATCAAGAAGCGCCTCCGCGGCCTGGGCTACATCGAGTAGTGGGACACAAACAACGGTCATGGCCTCGGGCACTCAAATATCGGCCCTGTTTTTTTTGATACCCGCCATTTCTTCCCACCACGCCCTGATCGTCCTTCTCGTGCTTTCCATCATCACGGGGCTGGTCATGATCGTCCTGTTCGGTTACCTTTCCGACCAGAAGGCCGTCCGCGTTGCCAAGGACCAACTGCGCGCGCAGCTCCTCGCCGTGCGCCTCTTTCAGGACCAGCCCCAGGTTGTGTTGCGCGCTTACGGCCGCATCCTGACCGGCACCGGCCGCTATCTGCGGGTTTCCTTTAAGCCGCTGGCTGTCATCATCCTGCCCATGATCGCTCTGCTGGTTTACGGCGACCGCTACCTGGGCTCG
>DATEGI010000154.1:0-8985 GCA_035280205.1 Terriglobales bacterium
ACTAGGGGTCCTTCGACTTCGCTCAGGATGACAGTCCGGATGGGTTTTGCGACTAGCTGCTTCCTTTCAGCGCCGCCAGCACCTCCTCGGCGTGCCCTTCGGCTTTCACTTTGTGGAATACCTGGGCAATCTTCCCCTCCGGGCCAATGATGAAGGTAGTGCGCTCAATTCCCATCACCTTTTTGCCATACATGTTTTTTTCTTTCATCACGCCGAAGGCGTTGGCCATCTTCTTGTCGGCATCGGAAAGCAGGGTATAAGGCAGATCGTATTTCTGCTCAAACTTCTTCTGCCGCTCCGGGTCATCGGCGGAGATGCCCAGAATCACGGCCCCGGTCTTTTGCAGCTTGCTGTATGCGTCGCGGAACCCGCACGCTTCAATGGTTCAGCCGGGGGTGTCCGCTTTGGGAAAGAAGAACAGCACCACCGTCTTGCCCCGCAGTTCCTTCAGCGACACCACCTTGCCGTTCTGGTCAGGTAAACTAAATTCAGGTGCTTTTTCGCCCTTTTCCATGCTGTCTTCTCCAATCCGCCATTTATACCGTAGGGACGCTGCGGCCGTCATCTGCGCCCTGGTGAGTCTTGTCTTGGCCGTGCCGGCGTGGCCGCAATACGGCCGTCCCTCGCAAACCCCCAAGGAGCCGCGTGCCACCGCCATCCTGCAACTGCAGGGCAAGCGCGCCCGCATCGTTCCGGTAGTGATCCGCATTAACGGCCAGTTCTATGACGCCAGCATCTATCGTGCTGATCCTCGCCCTATGGCTCTGGATCTGGGCGTGGTGTACGAGGCCGAACGCAGTGGCTCCTCCGTAGGCCTGTTCACTGTGGGCAATGCCCTCCAAGTGGGCAACAACTGGTATGGGGTGGGCCACTGGGAATCCAACGAGGACATCCAGCAGGCCAAGGAAGCGCGCACCCGGGACGAAGAGCAGGCCAAGGCAGCTAAACGTGCCGAGGCGGCAGCCGAAGATTCCGGACCGCCTATCCTGCGTAAATCTGGAGGAGCCAAGCCGACGCAGCCGCCGCCTCAGCCGCCCAGCCCTCCGCCGTCGTCCAAGCCCGCACCCACTCCGCCCCCGCAAACGGCTAAGACAACGCCGCCTCCATCCCCGGCTCCTGCTTCTCCCAGCAGCGGTCCGGACGAATATGACCCCAACCGGCCGGTTCTGCGACGCGGCGCGCCTGCGGCCACATCGCAGGAGGAAACCTGGCCCGCCGAGCTGGCTCCGTCAAAGTCCGCTAGCAGCGCCGGCAGCAAGGCCACACCCGCCGAGCCCAAAATTGAGCAGTTGGTCGCAATTTCCGACTCCGACGGGCCCGAGCTCCGCCCCTACACTTTCAGTTTGAAGTCCGAAGAGCGCGATGCCGACTACAAGAAGATGACCGGCTACGCTCACGACGCGGTCAGCAAATATGAGCGCCTCCGCCACACCGACTTTGCCTCGACCCAACTGGGCGCCAGCGACTTTCGGGTCTTCGACGTGGATTTAAGCAACGAGCCCGTCTTTGTGCTCTCCGCCCCGGCTACGGTGAACTTCGGCGCTGTCCTGCGGACTCCCACCCGCCGGCGTCCCGCCCGCCGTACCACTCAGCTGAACGAACCCGTTTCCGGCAAGCAGGAGCAGGCCTATGTAACCGTGGTGGGAAGAGTTGACCTCTACGGCGAGGTGAAGCTGATTTTTTCTTCCGTGACCGACAGCACCCACCTGGACGAGATTCCCCGCCTGCAGTTGATTGACGCGGTGGATGTAGATGGCGATAAGCGCGGCGAGTTGCTGTTCCAGGAAACCACCGATTCCGGCACCGGCTATATCATCTACCGCGTCTACCCCGACCAGCTTATCCAGCTCTTCGACACGCTCGGTCCGGAACACTGACCTTAGTAGCGCCGGCCTCTGGCCGGCTGTCTCGCGGGCGTCCCGCCCGCGCTTCGGGCCGCCGGAGGGCGGTGCTACACCTTAACTCAGTTTCTTCTCCAGCAACCGGTTCACCACCTGCGGGTTCGCCTGCCCCTTCGTTGCCTTCATCACCTGCCCCACGAAGAACCCCTTCACCGTGGTCTTGCCCGCGCGGTACTGCTCCACCTGTTTGGGATTGGCGGCAATTACCTCGTCAATAATTTTTTCTATAGCTGCGGTGTCCGTAATCTGCTGCGGCTTTTCCTTTTCGTAAACTGCCTGGAAGTCTTGTCCCCGTTCAAACGCCAGGTCGTATAAATCCTTCAGCATTTTCCCTGAAATGGTCCCTGCTTCCACCAGGTCGGCGGAAAATGCCACTCCCTTCATGGAAATGGGCGATTGCTCGATCTCCAGACTCTTGGCTTTCAGCCGCCCCATCAGTTCGCTCTGCACCAGGTTGGCTACGCGCTTGGGATTCTTCGCCGCCCGTGCCGCCTCTTCGAACTGGTCAACCAGCGCCCGGCTGGCGGTCAGTACCCCCGCGTCATATTCCGTGATGCCGTACTCGCTCACCATGCGTGCCCGCCGCGCTTCCGGCAGCTCCGGCATGCGGCGCTTAATCTCGGCCTGCCACTTCTGGTCCACAACCAGCGGCAGCAGGTCGGGCTCAGGGAAGTAACGATAATCGTGAGCATGCTCCTTGGAACGCATGCCGTAAGTCTTGCCCTCGGCCGCGTTGAACAGCCGCGTTTCCTGCTCCACCCGCCCGCCTGATTCGATGAGCTCCACCTGCCGCTCAATCTCGTATTCCAGCGCCTGTTTGATGAAGCGGAAGGAGTTGACGTTCTTCACCTCGGTCTTGGTGCCGAACTTCTCCTGCCCGCGCGGCCGCACGCTCACGTTGGCGTCGCAGCGCAGCGACCCTTCCTCCATGTTGCAGTCGCTCACCCCGGTGTAAAGGATGATCTCTTTCAAGCGCGTCAGGTACTCGAACGCCTCCCCGGGCGTGGCAATGTCCGGCTCGCTCACAATTTCTATCAGCGGGACGCCGCAGCGGTTCAGGTCCAGGTACGTGTTCTCATCCGAGTCTGCGAAGCCCTCGTGCAGGCTCTTGCCCGCGTCTTCTTCCAGGTGTACGCGGGTGATGCCGATCTTCTTGCGCCCGCTGGTGGCAATCTCAATATGGCCATGCTCGGCCAGCGGCTTGTCGTACTGCGAAATCTGGTAACCCTTGGGCAGGTCGGGATAGAAGTAGTTCTTGCGCGCGAAGATGGACTGCTCGTTGATGCGGCAATTTAGCGCGAAGGCCGCCAGCGTGGCATACTCCACCGCTTTGCGGTTGAGCACCGGCAGCGCTCCCGGCCAGCCCAGGCATACCGGACAGACGTTGCTGTTGGGCGGATCGCCGAACCGCGTCGAGCATGAGCAGAAGATTTTGGTGACGGTCAGCAGCTGCACGTGCACTTCCAGCCCGATCACAGGTTCGTAGCGGGCCAGCGCCTGGACGCTGCTTTCCGGGGTAGTCACCATGACAAGAAATTATAGCTGGGTAGTTGGTAGCTGGTAGTTGGTACCTGGTAATCGGTGTGAACCAGCAAATGCCCGCCAACTACCAGCTACTAACTACCAGCTACTAACTACCAACTACCGGCCCTAGCTGTGCACGTGCGGGCTTTGCCGGTTGGGGCGGGTATGGGGCGCGGTTTTCTTAACTTGTACTTCAAAGCGCACCGGCAAGTTGCGTGGCGGATAGCAGGCGCGATCATCGCATGCCTGGTAACGCAGTTGGCCTCTTACGTTGTATTTTCCAGGCATGGCGGTGTGCAGCGGGTGCACCGTCACTTTCACCGCGAAATCACCGCTGTACACGTTCAACTTCTCATCCGGGGCAAACGCAAAACTTAAATTGCGCCCTTGCGGATAATCAATCTTGCCAATGGCTATGTCGGTGGGCGCATCCAGCTTGAGAGCCGTAGGAATCAGATAGGCGGAATTAGGATGATTGGAGTTGATGTGGAAGCCCTGCTTCACGCGAAAATTCAGCTCCACCATGCTGGGCTCCCCGCGCATGATCGGAGTAATGCCTGCCGGCGCCATCTCCACCGACGGCCCACCCGCCTGTGCTAGCGCCACTACAGACATCAGCGCTGCGACCAATATCGCTTCTGCTACCCGTCTCAAACTTGCTGTCTCCTGACTCCCGACTCCTGGCTACTGTCTTTTCTCCGCCACACTGCTTCCCTTGCTGAGCGCTTCTTTCACCCAGTCTTCGATATCGCTGCGGCTGCGCAGCCCGAACACCCGCTGCACCACCTTGCCGTCGCGATCCAGATAGAAACTCGTAGGCAGATATTCCAGCCCCCCGTACTCGTCGCCCACCGATTCCTTGCCCAGCAGCACCGGGTAATTCACGCCCATCTCTTTGGCAAACTTGGCGATCTTATCCGGACCGGCATCATCCATGGCCACGCCCACCACCTGCAATCCCTGTGGCCCGTATTGTTTTTCCAACTCTACGAACCACGGCATCTCTAGCCGGCACGGCGTGCACCACGTGGCCCAGAAATTCAGCAGCACAGCTTTGCCGCGGAAGTCGGAAAGATGCACCGTCTTGCCATCCAGCGACTGCAGCGCGAAGTTCGGCGCCGCCGTGCCCGGCTTGGGACCTCCGGCAGTGATGCTGCCCGAGCGCTCGCCCTTGTGCGCCAGGTACTGGCCCCCGATCAGCATGGCCGCCACCGCCACCACTACGACAATGATGACCGCGGCATTGCGCCGTGCGTGCGGGCCGTAGGCGGCCGCCGATGCTTCAGGTTGCTGCGGAGCCGCGTTCTGTCCCGACAAATGACCTTGTTCCTCAGGCGGCTTGACTTCGTTATGCATCGAATCCGGCATATTTATTACTTCCTCTGCTCCACACCTACAGTGAGAACCGGTTCAGGAACGAAAGGTAGCCTGAAAGCACCGTGAAGCGGTTCATCACCAGCAGCGCTCCCAGCGCGATCAGCAACACTCCGCTGGCCACCTCCACCGTATGCAGGTAGCGCCGGAACCGCCCATAAAAGCTCAGGAAACGTTCCAACAGCAGGGACGTCAGCAGAAACGGCACCGCCAGTCCCATGGAATAGATGGCCAGCAGCGCAATTCCCTTGATCACCGAATTCTGCGCCGCCGCCAGCCCCAGAATCACCGCCAGGATTGGCCCCACGCACGGCGTCCAGCCAAAAGCGAAGGCAAAACCGATCACAAACGCGCCCCATGGGGTGCTCCCGCCCTTCACATCGTGCAGGCGCTTGTCGGCCAGCAAAGCCCGAATCTTCAAAATGCCGGTCAGGTGCAGGCCAAAAAGGATGATGACCACACCGGCAATCTCCGCCAGCAGCGCCTTGTAGCGCATCATCAACTGGCCCACTTCCGTGGCCACGGCGCCCAGCGCGATGAACACGATGCTGAAGCCCAAAATAAACATCAGCGAACTGCGCATCACCTTGGGCATCAGTCCCTTGCCGCCTAAGCGCAGCTCCTCAACCCCTACTCCGGAAATCAGCGACACGTAGCCCGGCACCAGGGGCAACACGCAGGGCGATAAAAACGAAACCAGCCCCGCCACAAACGCCGCTATGGGCGATACCGAAGACATTGTGACTATTCTATTTCCCCCAACAAGGCTTGGCTATGCCGCATCCGCACGGCGCCGTACCCATTCCGAATAATGGTTGAATTACTCAATGTCATCCCGAACTGGCCGAGACATCGTGGGTTGGACGCGCATATTCGCGATTTCAAGTTATAAAGATGCAATCCCGCCTGGCATTGTTTCAGTATTCAATCGGCTCCAACCTCAACTTTCCTGGCCTTCCTCTGTGTCTCTGTGCCTCTGTGGTGAAACCGAGTAGGAAACCGGGCGGTTGAGCCTCCAATTCCCCCCGTGTTAGCATCAAGGTTTTGGCAGGCTCTCTGCCAGACGCCCTGTACCCCGCCTCTTAACACCGACGGCCTGTTCCGCCTTGGCGGGCGGCTTCTGGCAGTATCCGAAGGAGTCATCCGTGAAAACCTACGACGGCCCCAATATCCGCAATGTTGCGGTAGTCGGCCACGGCCACGCGGGCAAAACTTCCCTGGTCTCGGCCCTGCTCTACACCTCCGGCGCCACCCAGCGCCTCGGCCGCGTTGACGACGGCACCACCGTCACCGATTACGACGACGAAGAAGTCGCCCGCCAGATGTCCATCTCCTCCGGCCTGGCTTTCGCCGAGTGGGGCAAGACCAAGATCAACTTGGTGGACGTCCCCGGCTTCAACATGTTCGTGCACGAAGCCAAGATGGTCATGCCCGCGGTGGAATCCGCCCTGCTTGTGGTGGATGGCGTGGCTGGCGTGGAAGTGGTCACCGAGCGCGTCTGGAACTACGCCGACGAGTTCCACCTCCCGCGGGTCATTGTCGCCAGCCGCATGGACCGCGAGCGCGCCGACGCCACCCGGGTGCTGGAATCGCTGACCTCCGCCTTCGGCCGCACAATCGTGCCCCTGCAGCTGCCCATCGGCAGCGAAAAGAGCCTCTCGGGCGTCGTTGACCTGGTCCGCATGAAGGCCTACACCTACGACATGGGAGGCAACGGCAAGGGCAAGGAAGGCGAAATTCCGGCCAACCTCGCCTCCGCCGCCCAGGAAGCCCACGAAAAGCTGGTGGAGATGATCGCCGAGGGCAATGACGCCCTGATGGAAGAGTTCTTCGACAAGGGCACCATCCCCGAAGAGCACCTCATCCCCGCTCTGCACGAGGCCATCCGTGAAGACCGCATCTTCCCGGTGCTCTTCACCTCCGGCCTGGGCAACATCGGCACCGACAAGCTGATGGATTTCCTGGTGGACTACACACCCGCCCCCAGCGAGCGCGAGCCGGTCAAGGGCGCTCCGGCTCCCAACAACGGTGAGCCGCCAACACGCAAGATCGCCGACTCAGAGCCCGTCTCCCTTTTCGTTTTCAAAACCGTTTCCGATCCTTTCGCCGGGCGCATCTCTTACTACAAAGTTTTTTCCGGCGTCTTGAAGAACGACGCCACGCTGCAGAACTTCACTCGCAACACTTCGGAGAAGCTGGCCCACATTTCCGTAATGCAGGGCAAGACCGCCGTCCCCGTGAACGAGTTGCATGCCGGCGATATCGGGACGGTAGCCAAGCTCAAGGACACGCTGACCGGCGATACCCTGGGCGACAAAGCGGCTTCCATCCAGTACCCCAAGGTGGTTCTACCCGAACCGGCGATTACATTCGCCATCGAACCCAAGACGCGTGCCGATGAAGACAAGCTCTCCAATGGTATCCACAAAGTCATGGAAGAGGACGCCATGCTGCGCTTCTTCCGCGACGAGCAGACCAAGGAATTCCTCATCGCGGGCACCGGCCAGCAGCACATTGAAGTCATTGTTTCCAAGCTGAGGAAGCGCTACCACACGGAGGTCAACCTGAAGGCGCCCAAGGTGCCCTATCGCGAAACTATCCGCGGCAAGGCCGACGTGCAGGGCCGCCACAAGAAGCAGACCGGCGGGCACGGGCAGTACGGCGATTGCAAAATCAAAATGGAGCCCCTTCCGCGCGGAGGCAATTTCGAGTTCGTTAACGACATTTTCGGCGGCTCCATCCCCAGGAACTTCATCCCCGCGGTGGAGAAGGGGATTGTGGAAGCGTCGCAGCGTGGTTTCCTGGCCGGCTACCCGGTGGTGGATTTCCGCGTGATCCTCTACGACGGCTCTTACCACGACGTGGACTCCAACGAACTTTCCTTCAAGATGGCAGGCCGCATTGCCTTCAAGAAGGCCATGGAGCTGGCCAAGCCCACCCTGCTGGAGCCGATCATGACGGTCGAGATCACCGTGCCCGACGAGTTTGCCGGCTCCATCATGGGCGACCTCAATGGCCGCCGCGGGCGCATTCAGGGCATGGACAACAAGGGCGGAAAGACCATCGTCAAAGCTCAGGTCCCCATGGCGGAGATGCTGACCTACGGCGCTGACCTGACTTCCATGACCCAGGGCCGGGGCAGCTTTAACATGGAAATGTCGCATTACGACATCGTGCCCCAGGCCCTGCAGGAGAAAATCATCACCCAGACCAAGGCCGAGCGCGGCGAAGTGGTGGAAGTGGAAGAGTAGTAGCTGGTGTGGGCCCGGGGCTTTGCCCGGGCAGGGCGAGCCGGGCTCGCCTGGCTTTTGGGGCGGAGCTCGGCTCGCCCGGGTTTGGCATGGCTTGTGTGGACATGCGCCTCACCTCGATGTTTGGTTTTGGGTGGAGCAGCGCTTTAGCGCGAGCAGGGCTCTCCCGCGCTTTTCTCGCTTGCTTGGGTTTTTGGGTGGAGCAGCGCTTTAGCGCTGCAGATGCGACGGCGATTAAACTGTCATCCTGAGCGAGCGCGAGTTGAGCGAAGCGAAAAGAGCGCAAGTCGAAGGACCTTGTGTTTGTACCGTTGTACACGATGAACCCTGTACCCTGCGATTGTCAGCCCCGCAGGGGCGGCATAATAAAGCCCAGGACGGAAGTCCTGGGTAGCAGGCCAAAAGATTTCGAGTCCCGTAGGGACGGCACGGAGGCACTCATGCGCGCTGATCGCGTTGAACTTTCCTGGGACCCTGGCAAGTCGAACTGGTTGGTCCGCATTGTCAGCGGCGAAGAGGTAATCCGGCGCCACTGCTCCCTGCCCAAGGACGCCGACCAGCAGTCGCTGCGTTCCGCCGCCACCCAAACCCTTCGCGACGAAGGCTACGAGCCCGACGTCGCCACCTTCAATATCACCCGCTGATTTGCGGTGCGTTACTGCAGCGGAATCCGGTAAATGTTCCGCCGGGTGGTGGTGCCCACGAACGCGTACACCGAGCCATTCAGCGCCGCTTGCACGCCGTGCCGCATTATCTTTACACCTTTCACTTGCGATGCATCGGCGCTTCCCGTCAGCCCATTGGCTGGTATTGCCGGCAGCCCAGAGCCTGGCTGCAGGGGTAGCGCATAATTGATTCCCTCCGCTTCCTGCGCGAACGCCAGGTATACGAACTTGCCTTCTGCGTCCCAGCGCGGCCTGCATAGTGCCCGGCAA
>DATEGI010000155.1:0-4781 GCA_035280205.1 Terriglobales bacterium
ATAAACTTTCGAAGCTTTCGCCTTTCACTTCCTCATGCAGCACCAGCAGCGCGGAGCGCGCCAAAAAGAACGTAGCGAAATCCGTCTTCGGATCCTCAACGATGGCCCTGATTTGCGCATCGGTGAGGCCCTGGGGCGCCCCCAGCTGCACTGTGCGCAACAGTCGGGGTTGCACCGGTTCCTCGGCGCGCGCGGCGCAGCAGGCAGCCAGCAACACAGCCAGGCTTGCGGCCACCCACCTCACCGGTTGTCTCCCTCCATGGGCGGCCCATTCATGACAATGTTTCCCACAAAATGGATGGGCACATTGCCCAGCAAATCGGGCGCAGCGCTCTGCGGCTGGTACGGTGAGTAAGTAATGTTGATGTACTCGGACGGGCCGTCAACGTGCATAACCTTCTCGGTGGAACGCAGGTTGAAGCTTTGTATCTGCAGTGACCTGGGCGGTGTTGGCGCGCTGCAGTCCTGATTCTTAACCGTCGCCGCAGCGCACCACCGTTTCCAGGCTTCCGCCATGCAGCGTTCTCGTATTTGCGTGAGCTCCTTTTCAAATCCCTGGATGTCGTAGTGCACCACCACAATGGACTGCCGGTATTCCGGAAATGCCATGTTCTCGCCAGAGCGGTCCATTCCCAGTTCCATCATGTGCTCCAGCAGCCGGTCCATGGGAGCGTCCACGGGAAACTCGGCGTGGAACCTTTGCGCTACCTGGAATTCGGGATCGCGCGGCTGGCCATTATTGGCGCCTTCCGTGTGAATCATGCGCACACGCTCCAGCTCCTTCAACGCGCCCTGGTTCTGCTGCACGAAAGCCCGAATGAGCGCCAGTTGCTTGTCGAGCTGGGCAACCGCCGCGGTGGGTTTGAGCGCGGATGTGGCCACGCCCCCCGAAATCACCGCGGTGCTGGGCTTCAGGTCGGCCTCGCACTCGCCGGCAATCGTGATCGGACGGAACGGATAAAGTGCGCTGACTTGGGCATGGCTGGAGAGGGGCAGAAATCCTAAAAGGGAAAGCAATAGCAATCTGCGGAGAGACACGCGGCAGTCCTCCTCTGACCACGACATTTCTGTAACAGAAGGGGGACCGACCCGCTAGTGATTTCTCCGATGATGCCGGACCGGCCGAAACAATTGTTATGCTGTCCCGTTACTAAGGTAAGGGCCTGAGGAAACGCGTTACCGCACCTTCAGCCCGTACTTCTGCGTCATGGGCGGGACCATGCCGTTCATGCGCAAGTACTCCACCATCTGCCCGTAGTGGTCGGTGATGTGCCACACTGCGATAACCGAGATGCCCAGTTTTGTGTTGGGTCCGGCATAGCGGCCTTCCACGCGGTCGAGTGCATTTTTCGCGTTCAGCGTAGCCAGCACGCGGTTGCCATAATCGAACGAGTCCTTCAAATACTGGATCAGCTCCGCCTTGGTGTTCGCCGGATTGTGCCCGCCCTTCTCACAGTCGGCGGGAGGCTGCTTGCCCTCGAATTCGTTGAAGAAACCAAACTGCGCGCAGGCCACGTGCTTCACCTGCTCGCCAAAGCTGCGCACTCCTTCGAAGTTGCCGCCCTTGGGAATGAAGTCGTACTTGTTCTCCGGCATCGCTTCGGCAATTCCCAGAAACGAGCCTTCAATAAACTTCATGTTGTCGCCGACGCTGTCGGCGATGGTGGCCGGGATGTCCCCTTTTCGGGCCGCAGCTGCTTTAGCTTTTTCCTTGCCGGCCTTGCTCTGTGCCGTCGAGCAGATCGTCAACCCAGCAATCATCAGAACTAGCAGGAAGCTTCGTTTCATCGTTCCTCCACACTTGGCCCAGAAGCATACGCGATGCGGCCATCTCCCGCCATCGATTCCTCGGGTATTCTGTACGACATGACGGACATCGTTATACGCGAAGCTGGCGCAGCCGATGCCCAAAGCCTTGCCGCCCTGCGCTACGAATTTCGCCGCGAGATTGGCGGCGTGCTGGAAAACAAAAACACCTTCCAACAACGTTGTGCTGCCTGGATGTCCAGCAGGCTGTCCGCGGATTGGAAATGCTGGGTCGCCGTCCGCAAGCAAGAGCTCGTGGGCCAGCTGTGGCTGCATCTGATCGAAAAAATGCCCAACTGCAACGGCGCGCCCGAGCAGCACGGCTATATCACCAACCTCTACGTGCGGCCCGATTGCCGGGGCGGCGTTGGTGGCCGCCTGCTGCAGCAAGCTTTAGAGTGGCTTAAACAGAAAGAGGTGGATGCGGTGATCCTCTGGCCTTCGACGCGCAGCCGTACCTTATATATGCGGCACGGTTTTAAAGCGCCCGGCGACATTCTGGAACTGCGCGGCCCGACCGCGGACTCCAAGTTCGAAAACTTCGAGCCCAGCTAATTTGGGGCGCTAAGCCGCGGTTGCGGGATGCGAAGCCGGTTGCTCCTGTGTGGGTGCCGGCTCACCTTGTGCCTGTGAAGCCGCCTCTTCCTTGCGCATCGTCTCCGCGTTGAATTGCGCACCCACTAAGATGGCAAACGCGGTCCAGTAGAGCCAGAGGAGCAGGGCAACTGCCGCTGCCAGCGTGCCATACGTTTTGTTCAGCTTGCTAAAATTCCTCAGGTACAGGCCCAGCCCGCTGGAGAGCACCAGCCATGTGACCAGCGCGATGACCGCTCCCGGCAAGGTGGTGCGAAACGGACGCCGCACGCTCGGCGCCCACATGTAGATCAGCTCAATGGAGAGCACCGCGCAGGCGATGGAGAGTGCCCACCGCAAATATGGCCACACGGCGACGAATACGCCGCCCAGCCCGGCCTTTCCCGCCAGCCATCGCCCGAAGCCCGGACCCACCACCATCAGCGCCAGCGCCAGTACTGCCAGCGCGCCCACCGCGAACATCAGCCCAATGGCCAGCAGGCGCTTGCGCACGAAGCTGCGCTTATCGTCCAGGTTGTAGGCCACGTTCACCGCTTCCACCAATGCCGCCACACCTCCCGACGCTGCCCAGATGGTCAGCACGATGCCCACCGAGAGGATGCTTCCGCCATGCGGGCTGATCACGTCGCGCAGCACGCCCCGCACTAGGCCCATGCTGTCGGCTGGTATGAACCTGCCCATCAGCGTGAGAATCTGGTCGAACAGGTGCGGCAGCGGCACGAGGGCGAGTCCAGCCGCAAAGGCGATCAGCAACGGAAATAGCGAAAGGATGAAGTAGTACGAAAGTCCGGCAGCCAGTTGGCTGGTGTGCTTCGATCTCACCCCCGCATAGGTTAGCCGCACCACCCGCCGTCCGTAAGCAACCCATTGGCTGCTCTCAAGTTTGGCCATCGGCATCTCACCTCCCGGAGGTAGCCAGCTAATCTGAACCAAGCCCCGGGACATGTCAAATAATGGTGCCGTTCCCGGTGGCGGCGGCTAGCAACTTAGGCGAAAGTAGCTCTGGGTTCTAATCTTGCACGCAACCGCTCGATACAGGATTTGTCATGCTGAGCGCAGCGAAGCACCTGCTTGAGAGAATTGTCGAGAGGATAGTGCTTCAGGAAAGCATCCACCAGAGCGGGATGGCAGCAGGTGAAGCTTATCGCTCATCGCTCGCCGCCAACGTTCTCCAAATAGAACGGATGCTGAGGCTGATTTGTTGAGCTACCCAATCACCTCGCTGCGTTACTCTGTCCAGCGGCCTTCTCGCCGCGGTCAGCGGCAGCTCCTGCCGCAAAACTTTTCACACTCCTCACAGCATCAGCTTCGATATAATACCCGGAATATCGGTTCCCACTGATCCCGCACTTATTTAGCAGCTCAACCGAAACGGATTACCTGAACCTTTCCTCGCAGGCGAAGGAAGGCATGAAGCATCGTCCTCGGCATGGGTCGTCAGCCCTTCGCAAGCCGCGCCATTTGCGGCCCCGGCCCGAACTTTGGCCGTTGCCTGCCAAGCCGCCGGCGGGACCCGCTCTCATCTTCGGCGCTGACGAAGCTTCCGGCAAAGCCTGGCACAGCGATGCCGCCGAGCTCGGCAAAGCCGCTCAATTGTGGGCCTGGTGCGAGTGGCTGCGCCTGAGCTTGGTGGCGGCGGCGGTGATTACCGCGGCTTTCGTGCTGACCGCTAAAACCCTGGCCCTGCGTGCCCACGCCCAAAGTGTTCGCCTGCAGAACGCGGTCGCTTCATCAACAGCGCGCTCTGCCCATCCGGCCGCGGTTCCCACCGGCCCGGCTAGCGTGGGCGCCATCCACTACTGGTCTGATGACAACTCCACCACCGTGACCGTGGATTTAGGCGCGCTGGTGTTTTTTGACGCGCAGCGCCTCACCGGCCCCGACCGTGTTTACTTCGATCTCCAGCAGACGCACATGCCCGCGAAACTTCAAGGCAGGCTCATTCAAGTGAGTGTGGGTGAAACCTTCGTGAAGAAGATTCGCATTGCCGAGCGCGGGCCGGAAATTACCCGCGTGGTGCTGGAAACCACTCCCAACTGCGTCTACTCCGCCATGATCGCTCCCGATCCCTACCGCCTGGTCGTCAATCTTCACGCCCCGAAGTAGCCTGTCCCGGGAACCGGTTCCAAAATGGTCCCCGGCGCCGCGCCCGGCCACTCTTCCGTTACCGCCCCGGGTTACAGGCGTAAATTGCGCGCTCGCGCGGCCAGGCCTAATATCCTTTTCGGTGCAGGTTATGGAGTACCTGGTAGTCACGCACGATTCGCTGATGGAGGAAGTCTTCCGCCGCATCCTCACCGAGATGGGTGCGGCGGTGGAGTTCCGCGGTGACGCCAAGTCGGGCCTGGCCGCCCTGGAGGAGCGGCGCTTCGACGTGGTGG
>DATEGI010000156.1:0-11711 GCA_035280205.1 Terriglobales bacterium
TCGCCGGCGACGGGCATGCCGGCTTGGCAGTTGGCGGGAAGAATTTCACCCTCTATCGCTGGCAGGCAGGCAAGTATGTTGATGTGACCCGCGCCGCTGGTTTGGCTGGCATCCACGATGTATGGGAACCATTCTGGGTGGACCTGCGCGGGGATGGGCGCCCCGATTTATACCTGGTGCGGCGGGGATGGAGCGGCAGCGGCCGAAACGTTCTTTACCGCAACCAGGGTGATGGCACCTTCACCGACGTGACCTCGGCAATGGGACTGGATGGCAAACGCTCAACCACGCGCGCCTGCTTCGGCAAGTTCACGGGTAGTGGGAGGCTGGACCTGCTGGAAGTGGGGGTCGCCGGAAGCGGCAGTTCGGTACGCCTTTTTCGCAACTCGGGAGCTACCTTTGTGGATGTGACCGGCCTGTCGGGTCTGACGACTACGGTCACGGCGGTGGATTGTGCTGTGGCGGACTATGACGGTCAGGGCAATCCTGATGTGTTCGTGCAGTTCTGGCGGCAGCCGGCGCGCCTGTTTCGGAACCAGGGCAGCGGCAAGTTCGTGGACGTAACTGAACGTGCCGGGTTAGTCGGCGTTGGCGCCCAGGGATACAGTTCCATTTTCTTTGACTATGACCGCGACGGCCAGCCCGACCTGCTGGTCACAGCACATGCGCCGCTGGAGGAAGCGGCGCGCTGGTTTCTGCAGCCACAAGCGCCTGTGAACTGCGCCACATCACGCCTCTTCCATAATCAGCGCGACGGCACTTTCCGCGAAGTCACGCGTGAGGCCGGCCTGAGCGGGTGCTACCCGCTCATGCAGGCAGTGGCCGCTGACTTGGACGGAGACGGTTGGCCTGACCTGTTGCTGGCTAATGGCGGGCCGGATGCGCAGCAGCTTGGGCCGAGCGTACTGCTTCGCAACGTGAAGGGGAAGTTTGTACCCTGGGCGGAACTGCCCGCCTCCGCAAGCCCGGCGAATTATGTGGGCGCTGCTGTGGCCCCAGCCGGCAGTGAGGGAGAGCGCGAGGTATATTTGACTTCCGGCCCGCTCCCCGGCAGGTTGGAACGCGGAGGCTTGTTCCGGATGAGTGCAGTGCGGCGCGCCCAAGCAGCCTCCGCCGCGCCACGGCATGACGCGCATGAGGGGCGTAGTGAAGCCAATCGTTAGCAGCGTGGCAGCGATGATCGTCGCTGCTGTTGCATTTCTGCCAGCCAGTTCTCACAATAAAACAAAACAGCGGCTCGAGCCAAAGCGGATACCACGTTCTGAATCGGCATCTCAGCAGAGCGCGCGCAACTTGGGCAAGGCTTACTACGAGCAGGGGCAATATGCGCAGTCACAGGATGAGTTCGGCAAAATTGTGGCTACGGGCCGCGCCCTAGCCACCGACTATCTGGACCTGGGGCTGGCACAGATGCAGCTTGGCCGCTATGACCAGGCGCTGGGCTCGTTCAACACTGCCCGCCAAATAGACCCGAAGCTCACCGCCGTCAAATACAACCTGGGAATTCTCTACAAACGAGAAGGTCGAGACCCCGACGCAGAGGCGGCGCTCAAAGAGGTGACGGCGGAGGACCCGGACGATCCCGCGGCGTGGTTCAACCTCGGCGCCGTGCGGATGAACCAGCACAAGCTGGAGCCCGCGCTAGATGCCTTTCAACACGTGGATGACATGGGCTTCGAGCGCGCCCAGAATTTTTATGTCACGTCGCTGTTCCGCAGCTTTACCGTGCTGGAGCGTCTGAAGCGTCAGCCCGAAGCGCAAAAATGTCTGGCTCTCTACCAGAAGTATCGCGGGCGTGTTCCGGGAATTTCGGTGCAGGCTACGGCCCTGGAAGCGGGGAAGTATGGCGCCGCGCTTGTGCCGCCGCCCTCACCGGTGGTGAAAAACAGTGCGCCGTCGTCCAAGATAGTCTTCGCGGATGTCGACGCCGAGCGGAGCAGCGCGCGGCCGCAGGCCTTGCCCGAAGCGCCGGCGACGATCGCGGCTTCCGACTACAGCCTGGATTATGCGCGCGAGCATCTGCTGCCGTTGTTTGGAACTTCGGTGACAGTCGGTGATTATGACGGCGATGGCAGGCCCGACCTCTACATCGTGAATCCCGCGGGCAAGAACCTCTTGCTGCATCAGGAGGCGAACGGAAGTTTCACGGACGTGACCGAGAAGGCCGGCGTGGGCGGACCGGGGGGCAGCGTCTCGGCTACTTTTGCCGATTATGACAACAGCGGTCGCTTGAGCCTGATCGTTGTCGGTCTGGGAGGGGTGCGGGTCTACCACAACCAGGGCAATGGCACGTTTGTGGATAAGACCGCCGCCGCGCATCTCCAAGGCAAAGCCGGGGAGCTGGCTACCCAGGCGTTGTTCTTCGATGCGGACAATGACGGTCTGCTCGACCTGTTCGTCAGCGTGTACACCGATTTGGCGCATCCGCCGCAGAAGGCCAGCTTTCGTTTCCCCGAAGATTTCGCCGGCGCTGCGAGCCATCTTTATCGCAACAACGGCGATGGAACGTTTACAGACATCACCAAGGCCGCCGGAGTGGGTGCGGTCAGCCGGGCGCGAGGTGCGCTGTTCGCCGATTTTACTGACGACCCGTTTGCCGATCTCCTGGTGCTGCGCGATGATGGCCCGCCGCTGCTCTACATCAATCGCGGAGGCGCACGCTTCAGCCCACGCCGCGAGCCTAGCCTGCAAGTTGTCGCCACGCAGGCGCAAGTTGCCGATTTCAGCCACGACGGTAAGTTCGACCTGGTGGTGTGGACGGGAAATGGCCCGCGGGTGCTGCTGAATCGCGGCAACGCAAACTTCTCCGCAATAAAAAGCCTCCCGGAAATCGCTGCGCCACCTTCCGAGTTTGCCGCGCGCGGCACGGTGGCCGACTTCGATGGCGACGGCTTCGACGACCTGCTGGCGGCGGATCCGCAAGGTAAGTGGCATCTGCTGCTCAATCGGGGTGGCGTGTTTCGCGAAGCGCCGCTCAGCCTGAGTTCCTCAACCGTGGCCTACTCCAGCGTTGTGCCCGCTTGGCTACGCAATCCGGGCGAACTGGACCTTCTGGCCACTGGCCGAGGCGCCGGGCTAGAGTTACGGCGCCGGCAAAGTCCTTCGCCGCATTGGGTGCAGATTGCGCTGGCGGGCGAAAAGAGCAATCAGAAGGGCATTGGGGCAGTGGTGGAGGTGAAGGCCGGCAACTTCTATCACAAGCTGATGGTCACCGACTCGCCGGTGCGGGTGTTTACCGGCACCCTGCCGCGGGTAGATGTCGTACGTGTGACCTGGCCGAACGCCATTGTGCAGAACGCGTTGAACGTGGCTACGAACAAGACGGTGCGGGTTCGCGAATCGGAGCGACTGGCCAGCTCTTGTCCTTTTGTGTACGCCTGGGATGGACAGAAATTCGCCTTCTTAACCGACGTGCTGGGTGCGGCGCCTTTGGGCGAACTGCAGCCCGACGGCTCGCTTGCTCAGCCCAATCCGCAGGAGTTTGTGCGCCTCCCACACACGCTGCGGCCGCGGAACGGACGTTACCTGTTTCGCTTCACGGACGAGATGCGCGAGGTGGATTACTTCGATCAAATAAAGCTGCTGGTGGTGGACCATCCTGCCGCGCAAGAGATCTACGCCAATGAAATCTATGGTTCCGTGCCCCAACCTCCGGCCTTGTTTTCGGTGCGCAACCAGCATGCCCCCGTTTCCGCCGTGGATGATGAGGGGCGCGACGTGATGCCGCTGCTGCTGCGGGCGGATAGCCGGTATGTCGGCGGCTTTGAGCGCCAGCGCATTCCCGGCCTCGCCAGCCTGCATAGCCTCACCTTAAATCTGGGCCGATTTGCCGAAACGGAACACGTTGCCCTGTGGCTGCAGGGCTGGGTGCTGTGGCCGGATTCCAATAGTGCCCGGGCATTGGCGTCGCAGAAAACGAAGATGGTGGGACCTTACCTGCAGGTGCGCGACGCGCGCAGCCAATGGGTGACGGTGGTGCCTGATATGGGACTGCCCAGCGGCACAAATCGCGCTATGCGCGTGGACCTGACGGGCAAGTTTCTTTCCGCCGACCACCACGTGCGTATTGTCACCAACCTGTGTGTTTACTGGGACCGGGTTTTCTTCACAACCGATGACCGGCCGGTGCGGCCTACGGGCGAGGCGCCGCTGCTCAGCGGCAATTTGCATTATCGCGGCTTCAGCACGCCGCATTCCGATCCTACCCAAGTCAGGCCAGATGAACTCAACTACGCCCAACTGGACGCCACCGCCCCCTGGGACCCGGCGCCTGGAACCTACACTCGTTACGGTGATGTCCGGCCTCTGGTGTCCGGGCGCGATGATGAGCTGGTGGTGATGGCGCCGGGGGACCAGCTGAGCGTGAGCTTTGATGCGACCGCCCTGCCGGCGCTGCGCCCGGGCTGGCGACGCGACTTTCTCCTCTACCTTGCAGGCTGGGCTAAGGACAACGAACCTAATACGATGGCGGGTGACAGCTCCAGTCCGCTGCCCTTCGCGGCCATGCCCGGGTACCCCAATACCGGCCCGGCGCCGCGCAGGGATTCCGCCTACCGCGCATACCTGCGCCGCTACCAGACACGGCGGCGCTATCGGTTGATCTCGCCTCTCGCCCCGGCAGAGTGAGCCGGCCACGCGCGCCCGGAGAGGGAGTGAGTCGGCCTGCAGGTGGAAGTGAGCAGTCGCCCGGTGAAATGAGCCGACTGCGCCGGATATGGTAGATTCAAGGAAGAGTGGGCGCGTAGCTCAGTTGGTAGAGCAATGCCCTTTTAAGGCATGGGTCGCAGGTTCGAATCCTGCCGCGCTCACCAAAGCCCCGCACGTCTCCTTCGCGTTTAAAAATCCGAAGATACCACGTTCTCCAGCCCCCACCGGCAGACACTTTGACGGGCCTCAGCAGAACAGGATCAGCGACGCTGCCCTAGACGCCAGGCCTAACTCTGCTATGCGAGCGCCGGCGTGGGGCGGTGACTTGCAGGAATGTGCTGCTCGAGTAGAGACCTGAATTGGGCACTCAGATGCAATCGCTCGCTCTCCTGCTCCAGCAAAGCTTGAGGATCGCTGGCCGCCCGGAGCGCATAGCGCAGATATGACAGGCGAAACAGCCACAAGGCATGGTCCAGGTCCTGTTCGCTGCGAATCCGAAATGTGACCCATCCAGAGTCAGGAACCCAGCGATGCTTCTGGGCAAGGCTTCGCTCGAGCAAAACATCGTGGGTGGCGCGCGTAAAAGGAATGTCAACAATGCCGCCCGTATGCACATGGCCCATTTCCGCTGTGCCGAAGCGAAATTCGCGCCCGCCAAAGCGGTGCGGGTGAGCCGAAATACGCGGCCATGTGCAGAGCTCATCCTCGAGTTTTTTCAGGTAGTTCACGGCTGTCCTTTGGCTTTTGATGATTTGACGCAGGCTGGTGATTCAAATTGGTCGTTACGGAGTGTGCGAGGGCTACGCCAGCCCCGGGAACCAGCGCCAGCGCACGCGCTTCATGTAAGCCGCGTATTCGGGATCCTCTGAGAGGAACGATTCTTCCATCAGCGTCTTAATCACAAACATCAGGCAGCCCATGGCAATGACCAGCGCATTGATGAGCGAAAAACAGGACAGCCCCCAACTGATGGCGCATAAAAAGTAGCCGGAATAGATGGGATGGCGCATGTAGCGGTACATGCCGCTGGTAACAATCTTGCGCTGGGCGGGAACCAGGCCGATGTTGCGGCCCAGGCTGAGGCGCGCGAAGATGGCCACCCAAATGCCGAATATGGCCAGGAAGTTGATAAGCGATACAGGAGCGACGTGTACGCCGCCGCGCAGCAACCCGGCGGTCAACAGGTTGTAATAGGTATTGATGGAGGCCACAAGCCAGAACCAGGGATTGGTAGAAATTCTGACCGGATTTCTGCGCACCAGCATGGTTAGAACGAACAATGCCGCCTGGACAAAGAACAGGGCTCGCGGAATATCCATCAGGCCGGCCAGGTAACAGTCGTATGCCACCCAAAAAGCCGGAACAGAAACGGCAACCGCGATAATTTTATCTACCCAGGGCCTGGACACAAAGGCGATAAAGCGGGCTGGAATAGTGAGAGGTTTGGGAAGGGAAAGAGTACCTTCATAGCCGGGAGCCGTGGCGATGAAGGAGAGCGCGGACACTTTCTGCTTACGCGCAATAGCTGTGCTGCTCATTGCTACCAGTTTGTGGCATCACCAAGGGTTTTGTGAATGGCACTATCGGGTGATACCTCACAATATGTATACACGATGCGACTTATTAAAATTTCTTACGAAAGTCACACAGGCGGGCCCGATAGGTATGTCCACAAACCTGGAATCGCAGGATGACAGCGGCCGATTTGAGTCCATATTGCACATCGGCTGAGGCTAAAGGACACGGGGCTCCACTCCACCTCACGGGCTGCTTGCCGTAAGCTGTGGCATAATGCAACAATCCATTCTGGGGAGGCGCCATGCCGAATCACGCCGTTGCGCTCAGGGTGACACCTTGCCTCAGCATCGAATGCAAGTTCTGGCTGGATGACAACGGTTGGAACGGCAGTGCCGAGGCGGTGGCGGTCTTCATTCAGGCGAACAGCTTTGCCCAGGCGAAGTCCGATATGGAATTGGCTCTGGGGAAGCACCTGGAGTCACTGCTGCGCGAACACCCGGTGGCGAGTTCAGTGCGGGCAGCCTGAAGCCCACCCGTTCGGCGGGCTGCGCGGTTCCCCTTCCATTCGTCGGCGCCGCAATCGCAGCCTTGCGCGTTATCTGGTGTCGCCTGCCGCCGCCACGTAAACGCCCAAACTAATCATTGCCAGGCCTGAAACGACGCGCTGATGGTGAATCAGACGCGTACTCTGTCTCAGTCTGCTGCCCAGTGCGGCCGCCAGGAATGCGACCCCAATATCCACCGACGTATTCAAGCCTACCGAGATAACTCCCAGAGTGACGAACTGCGCGAACACGTGCCCGCGCTCCGGGTGAATAAACTGCGGGATGAAGGAGAGAAAGAAGAGAGCCGTCTTGGGGTTGAGCACTTCCGTTGCGATGCCCTGGCGGAAAGTCCCCTTGAGGGCGGAGGGTTCCGCCAAGTTGAGACTGAAGTCTCGGGAGCGGATCATGCGAATGCCGAGGTACACCAGGTACGCCGCGCCGGCGTACCTCACCACCGCGAAGGCCGCGGCGGAGGCGGCCAGAATGGCAGAGACGCCCAGGGCCGCGGCGAAGACGTGAAACATGCCGCCCAGCAGAGTTCCGCCCGCGGACAGGAAGCCATCGCGGCGGCCACCCGCCAGAGTGCGGGTCAGCACGTAGAAAATGCCCGGGCCGGGAGTGATGGCCAGCACCATCGCCGCCGCCAGGAACAGCTCAAAACTGTGCATCCGCAGCATCGAATGTCTCGAAGCTGCAGATTATATCGCGGAGGGGCCTTCGGACTAACGGACAAGGGTCCGGATGCCCCACGCTGCAGCGAAGCCGAAGGCGATTAGAAAACTCACACCCAGCAACCGTCCACCCATTGTGCTCTTGCTCCACCCTTGGAGCACAGCTGCCAGTCAAACCACGAACAGGACAACGGCACCGCTGCCGATCAGTTTAATCAGCACAAGGGATTCTCCTTCCACCAGTCGTTAACAGCTTGGGGCCTGGGACCTGGCCGGGGAAAGTCCAGGGGTCACAGTACCCGGTGACCCAGTGCCTACGACTCGAGAGGCAAACCCTCTTCACCGCAGAGTACGCCGCGATCGCCGAGGAGCATTTTAAAAATCTCGGCACTCTCTGCGTTCTCGGCGGTGAAGGTTTTTGCGTTCAGGGGTGACTAGGCAGTGACATCAGCGATTCGAGATGACGTTGGTAATCTCGACGGACTAACAGTTGCTGCGAATACTGGCTCTGCGTCCCAAATTTGGACTTCTGTCCCAGGATTGGACGACCCAGGCGAATCCTCAGTTTCGCCGTTCCAGCCAAGGAAAAGAACCATGAAGGCACATTTGCAGAGCTTTGCCTTTCTATTGGCAGTCGCTTTTGCAGTCTTGATGTCGGCGGGCATTGCCACAGCCGCCCCAGCCAACTCCAACATCGCCACGGTGGCTCTCAACGCCACCCTGAACGAGTCGCTCACCGTAAGCGTCACCTCGGGCACCAGCATCAACTTCACTCTGGCGCCCAATACCGCCGCCAACAACGGCAGCGGCACCTCTACCGTAGTCACTTCCTGGTCGCTTAAGCCAGGCAGGAACAACATCGCAGTATGGGCCTATTTCACCAGCGCCGCAGCCGCCCTGAATCCCGTAACCGCGGGAAATACCGTCACCATTCCTTCATCGGCGGTCAAGATCCAGGTGAACGGCGCCGGCGCATTCAACCCCTGCAGCAATGTGAGCCCGTTCAATGCGGCTGCGTCCGGCCTGCAGGTCGGGGCCACCACCATTACCGGCAATACCAACATTAACGGCACGCGTACGGATACCCTCGCCTACCAGATTGACACCACGGTGGTGCCGCAACTTCCCGCGGATAGTTACACCGGAGTGCTCAATATCCAGGCGCAAACGACGCCGTAATTCTCCAACCAGGCACAGGTGGGCAGGCGAAAAATGACTCTCAGGGCCAGGACAGGAAAAAGGAGTACGGCAGGGCGGAGCCTTATAGCTGCGCTCTGCCTGACCATTGCTTTAATTGCGGTCTCGCCGGCGCAGACGGTGCGTCCGCTGATTGACGAGAACGTGGTCAAAGCCGCGGGCAGGAAGGCCAGCGGCAAAATCGAGTACTACAACGATTCGCTGCAACCGCTGAATGTCACCCTGGAGGCAAAGAGCTTTACCGTTTCGTCCACCGGCGAAATTTCTTACCGCCCGCTGGATGGCGACATCCACCTGAAGCTTTCTGAGATGTCCTTCCGCATCCCGCCGCGGCAGAGCCATTACGTTTTCTACCAGGCCTGGTCCGACAAGCTGCCTGTATGGTGCGTGCTGTACGCGGCTTTTTCCGGCTTTCGCGAGCGCACCCCGGAAGGCTTCATGATCCAGGTGCAGTTGCCGCATACCATTTATCTGCTGCCCAAGCAGCGTCTGCAGAAAGCGCAGCTGAGCATTGTGCGCGCGGAATACCTGCCGCAGGCGAAGAAGGTGGTGGTTCGCGTGGCCAACTCCGGCGACACGTTCGGACGGGTGCTGGAGGCCGACGTGCAAGGGCGCAAAACGAAGGCCACGCAAGGCGGCTTCCCGCTATTTCCCAACAGTGAGCGCCAGCTGGAAATACCCTGGCAAGCGGCCAGCGTGCCCAGCAAAGTGGTGCTCCATTTTGACCGGTTCACTATGGAGACGGAGGTTCAGGGCCCCACCCCGTGATACCCCCTAGCAGAAAATGTGCAAGCCCCCCACTTCGCTCGCCCTGGCAGCCATCACCTCGTTGTTGTGGCTGGCCGGCGCACCGACATGCCCAGCGCAGCTGATCACGGTGGGCGGCGGCTCCTCTGACCTCTACGACGCCAACGGCGCCTCCATTCAGCTGCAAAGCGGCAGTTATCAGGGCTACGTGGGAGCGGGCGAACTGGGAGGAAACTTCCTGCTGGGCACTCGCGCCTCCGCTAAATTGCATTCGGGAATTCTGAGCCTGGGCGATGAGCCTATCACTCTCGATCTGCCCACCGACATATTCAACAGCAACCAGTTTCTGCTGGCCCGCGGCGCTTCTTTCAGCACACACCGCGAAGGCTACGACCTGATGGCCTTCGGCGGAGCTACCGCCGTGGGCGGAGGCACGCCGTTCTTCCAGGCTGCCAGCGCCGACACGCCCGCCGGCATGCTCTTTGTAGATAAAGCGGTTTCCGATCGCCTCCATTTCTACTCCCGTGAAGTGTTTTCCGAACAGCAGACCGCGATCAACGGATTCAGCTTCCAGCCGCATCCGGGCATCGCTCTGGGTGCCGCCGGAGGCGTCGGCTCCAACCAGGGCTACGGAGCCGGTAGTCTGGAAGTAAAGCTGAACTGGCTGGAACTGAAAGCGGCCTACATCGGTGCGGGCGACCGCTTCCGGCGCGTGACCTTGCCCCAGCCCATCAACTCGGAATACACCGGCGGAAATATTCTGGCCACGATTAAGCCGCGCCAGGGCATGGTGTTTGTCGCCGGGCACCAGAACCTATTGCAGCCGCAGTACAACCCCAGCCTGCCCTTTGTGCGCGCCACGGTGGACCAGGTGCAAGGCGGATTCGACTTTCGGCAGTTCCGCTGGGGCGGCGGGTTGTTTCAATCGTTTCTGCAGGGAAAAAAGACCACTGGCGAGGCCTTGTGGGCGGACCGCCCGGTTACGCGCTGGCTGGATACCGGCATCAATTATTTCCGCAGCCGCTCCCAGACCGACAAGCAGCTCTCCAGTATGATTTCAGGCATCCTGCGCGAGACTGTTTCGCCCCGCCTTAGCCTGCTGCAGATCATTGGTTCATCCCAAGGGCAAACAACGGTTTCCTTTGGCGGAAATTATTTCTCCAATCACTTCACCCTGGGAGTGGACTACCAGACGGTGTATGTGCCTTTCCTGATCCGGCCGTTCAAGCAGGGAATTGCCGTCACTTTGCAGTTGCGGCCCTTTGGTGGCATTGAACTCGACGGCCAGAGCTTTCTCGGGCCGGATGGCAAAACCAAGTACTCGGTGGCCGGCAGCAGCATGCTGTATGGCGCCTCCCGCTTTTTCGGCATGAACGGCTCCAGCGGTTTTCGCCTGCCCCGCTATGTGATTCGCGGCCGGGTGGTGGATGAACACGGCAACGCCATTCCAGGTGCCGCAGTGCGCGTGGATGGCGAAGTGCTGTTGACCAACGCCGCGGGCCAGTTCCTGATGCGCAAAAAACGGTCAGGGAGTTATGCCATTCAGGTTTCGTTCGCGGATTTTGTTAATCCCTTGCCCTACGAGGTTGTTTCCTGCCCGTCAAGCGTTACCGCAATGCGCGAGGAAGTGGCCAGCGAGGTGTTGATCACGCTGCGCCGGGGCGGAGCTGTGAAGCCGAAATAGTCAGCACCACCGTGTCTGTCGTTTTTGAAACCCACGACCTGACGGTTGGTGTTTGTTCCAGGGTCATGTGCGCGCCTTGGAGCTACAGTCTCAGGACAACCGGTCTCGTAGAGACCAGCTGAAAGTAGCCCGCCAGTTCACTGGCGGGAAGCGATGGGCATTTAGGATCTCTAGTCCCGTTAGGGACGGCTGAGGAAAGCGGGGCACTGGTTCAATCGTGCCGCCAAGAGCGGGTGAGATGCGGAGTATAAGCTCCTGAGGATTGCTTTCCTGAAGATGCTTGAAGCCGCTTCTAGTAGCCCAAAGCGTGCATGGTCAAGGCGATGCTGAACGACATGTTCTGCTGCCGGGGCAGATCTTCGAAAACAATCTCCACTGTGGAATGCAGCGGCTGGCTGAGAGCAAAGAACCCGCGGTCTTTGGCCATTCCCAGCGCGACAATCGCTGAGCGGCGCATGGGCGCGCGCCGCCCCATAATCTGGGGGCTCTCTAAGTAGATGGTAGCGTGGGAAGTAGCGCCTTCAGCCAGCGCCCGCACCAGGAAACTGCGCGTGTTCGCAGCCAAAGAAACAGGTATGCGCACCACGGCTGCGCCACCCTGTCCGCGCAATTGGCCGCGAATCAGCAGGCGTCCATGTCCTCCGCTCTGCGCCTGCACAGTGCCTGTGGCGCCGGCCAATGTGGCCGGAGCCGCCTGCAAAG
>DATEGI010000157.1:0-2963 GCA_035280205.1 Terriglobales bacterium
ATGAAGCGCGGTTTCGTCCGGCGGCCGGGTCACGCAGCGCAGGCGCGCCCCGATACCGCTGCGGTTCGACCTCACCCCAATGGTGCGCACCTTGATCCAGTGCGACTTCCCCGGCGAATCGCAGCGCAAAAGCTGGGGAAATGAATTCACTGTATTCACCACCATGTCTACGTCACCGTCGTTGTCGAAATCGCCAAAGGCGCAGCCGCGCGCCGGCGCCGGCGCGGTGATGCCAGGCCCCGCTGCCAGGGAAACATCTTCAAACTTCCCATCGCGCAGGTTGCGGTACACCAGCTTGCGCTGGGCGTAGCCTTCTTCGGTCGTTAGCCGTTCCACTTCCGGATATACGTGGCCGTTGCAGATGAGGATGTCGGGCCAGCCGTCGTTATCCATATCGAACCAGCCGCAGCCCCAGCCCAGAAAGCGCGTGTTCAGGCCCAGCCCGGCGGAGTAGGTGGTGTCCTCGAAGTTAGCGTTGCCCAAGTTGTGGTAGAGCGAGTGCGTGTCTCCAGCGAAGTTGGTTTTTACGATGTCCAGGTTGCCGTCCAGGTCGTAGTCGCTGGCGGCAACGCCCATGCCCGCCTGCGGCTTGCCATCAGGGCTGAAAGCGCAACCGGCCAGAATGCCGATGTCCTCGAACTTGCCGTTCTTCTTGTTCTGATAAAGCAAGCTGGGGCTGGAATCGTCGGCCACGTAGATGTCGGGCCAGCCATCGTTGTCGAAGTCGGCGGTCAGAACGCCCAGTCCGTAGGTGCCGTTAGCCTGCAAAATGCCGGATGCTTCCGATACATCAGTGAAGGTTCCGTTGCCGTTGTTGTGGTAGAGAATATTCTTGCTGCCGTTCAGACCCGGCGGCCCACACGCCACCATCACGCCTTTGTACAGGCAGGGGCCTGATTCCGGTACCGGCGCGGTCTTCAAGTCCAAATCAATGTAGTTGGCCACGAACAGATCGAGGTGGCCGTCGCGGTCGTAATCAATGAAGGCGCAGCCCGTGCTCCAGCGCGTGCCATTGCCCCCCACTCCGGCCTTGTCGGTCACGTCGGTGAAGGTACCGTCGCCATTATTGTGGTAAAGCGCGTTCTTGCCGAAGTAGGTGATGAACAGGTCTTCGTAGCCGTCGTTGTCGTAGTCGCCGATGCACACACCCTGGCCCCAACCCGTGTGCGCGAGCCCCGCTTTGGCGGTCACATCAGTGAACGTACCGTCGCGGTTGTTCTTAAAAAGGTGGCAGTGCGGCTCGCTTCCCGCGGAAGACCCCTCCAGCCGCCAGCCATTGACGAGAAAGATGTCCAGCCAGCCATCGTTGTCGTAATCGAAGAACGCCACACCGCAGCCCGTCGTCTCGAGCAGGTACTTATTTTTGTGCTCGCCCCCGAAAATCGTTTTGGCGTTCAGGCCAGCTTGTTTCGCCACATCTACAAAGCTGATGCCCAGGTCGGCAAATTTGGGCGGTAGAGGATATCTGGCTGCAGCCTTGGGCGGTGCCGCAGCAGGCGAGACGGCGGCATCTTGTGGCCGCAGCATCGCTTTCAGTCGCTGCGGCAAGGCCATGGCCAGCACGCCTTCCAGCGGAAGGACCAGCGCTGACCGGCTCAACGATCGGAGAAATGCGCGCCGCGAAGGCAAAGGCAGGTACCTGACGGGAATTGGCCCGTGTTAGAATTCGCCGTTTATTTCTACATAAATGCCTTCCGCCTTGCAACCGCATCGGGGCCTCTTCCTCAGGCAACAGCTATCAGTGATTGGATTAAAGCTGGCCTTGGTGGCACTGTTACCGTTGTGCGGCGTCTCGGCCGCGGTTGCGGCCGCCGCCCCCACCAGCGCTCCTGCCCTCGAACTCTCCCGTCCCGCGCGCCCCTGGGAGTTCTTGCCCGCCGTGGGTCAGCGCGCAGCCCTTTTCGGCAACGAAGCGGGACAACTGGAAGCCTGGGTTTATCCCTTGAAGCTGTTTCGCGAGTTTCATCTCACGTTTCACGCCGGCGGCGAGGCAATCCCCGCAGAGTCCCTGGCGCGCACCGTTACCGTGCGCCCCGAATCCGCCACCATCCTCTACGCGTCAGACACTTTCCAGGTCCAAGAAACGCTTTTGGTTCCATTTAAAGAACAGGGTGCTGTCATCCTCCTTGCTATCCAGACGATGGAGCCGGTGCAGGTAGAGGCTTCATTTATCCGCGACTTCACCCTGGAGTGGCCTGCTGCGCTGGGCGCCACGTATATGAGCTGGGATCCAGAGCGGCACGCTTTTTCCCTGGGCGAGGAGTCGAAGAAGTTCGCGGCCCTGGTGGGCTCGCCGGATTCGGTCAGCTTCCGCCAGGAATACGCCACCAACTACTCCGCCTCCAACGAAAGTTCCTTCACCCTGGGGCCGGTCAGCAAGGGCTACGCCACGCAGGTGATCGTGATGGCTGGCTCGGTCACCGGACCCGCTGCCGCCCAAGCCACCTATAAGCACCTTGCTGCCGACTATCTCGCGCTGCTGGGTGATTCCGCCGAATATTACCGCCAGCAACTGGCCCAGACCGTCAAGCTGCAACTGCCCGATGCGCAATTACAGCAGGCTTACGACTGGGCGCGCGTCAGTCTGCTGCAGGGCATGGTGACCAATCCTTACCTCGGCACCGGGCTGGTCGCCGGCTACCGCACCTCTGGCGACAGCCAGCGGCCCGGCTTCGCATGGTATTTTGGGCGCGATTCCGAATGGAGTTCGTTCGCTCTTGATGCGGAAGGTGATTTCTCTCATGCCCGCCAGGCGCTCGACTTCATCTCCAAATATCAGCGCGCCGACGGCAAGATTCCCCATGAGATTTCCCAAACCGCGACTTTTGTGGACTGGTTCAACAAATTTCCCTATCCCTGGGCTTCCGCTGACGCCACGCCGCTCTTCATCATTGCGGCGCACGATTACGTGCAGCAGAGCGGCGACACCGCCTTTGCCAGTCAGAAATGGAACAACATCTGGA
>DATEGI010000158.1:0-31082 GCA_035280205.1 Terriglobales bacterium
ATAAGGGAGGGCTATCGGTTCAGTTCTGGCTGGCCCGGGTTTGTGCTCGACGAGGCACCTCAGCGGCTAAAGCCGGCGGATTCCTTGAGCGCTTAAATCGCAGCGGTAAACCGCTGCGCCACCCAAAGACGCTATTCTCAAGCTTGGGGAACCCTTGTTTTTCGGGAAAACTGGGGAAAGACGGAAGGTTCCCATTTTTTTTAAAAAACATTTGCCCCGGCTGTCGAATTTCGCCGTGCACGACGACTATAGGATGAACGATGCCGCGGGCAAGGCTGTGCGGCCTGCCCGAAGACCGCTTTAGGAGAAATCATGACGCGATATTTGGTTGCGATTCACCACCCCGACAACTATGACTCGTCCCGCGAGGATGAAGCGATGCGCCGCGATATTGACGTGCTCAACGAAGAGATGGAGACGGCTGGAGTCAGGATCTTTGTTGGCGGCCTGGGCCCGGCCAGCAGCGCGAAATCGCTGCGGAGGCAGGCTGATGGCAAGGTGCTCATCACCGACGGACCGTACCTGGAGACCAAGGAGCACATCGGCGGCTTTTGGGTGGTGGAAGCCGCTGACCTGGACCAGGCGTTGGCCTGGGGGCGTAAGGCCGCCGTCGCCTGCCGGGCACCGGTCGAGGTGCGCCCGTTTAACTGATGCAAGCCCGAAGGGAGCGATTGAACAGTCGACCTGTCCCAGGCCGGCAATCTTGAGAGCAACAACACAGTCCAAGGAGGACAAGGTGAGGAAGATCATAGCAACAGCACGTGTTTCCCTTGAGGGCGTCATGCAGGGTCCAGGCGGAGCTCAAGAGGACTCGACCTTGGCGGATGGACCACCAAGTACTCCAGTGAAGAGTCGTTGGCTGCGGTAGTGGACATGGTGGGTACCCTCGCCAAGCCATACGACCTGCTGTTAGGGCGCAAAACCTATGACATTTTTGCCGGTTATTGGCCCAAGGTTCCTGCCGACAATCGCATCGGGCCCGTGTTCACAAAAGCCCACAAATATGTGCTGACGAGCGGTTCAGCCAAACTTGAATGGGCCAACAGCCACAAACTGCGCAACATTGATGACTTGCGAAAGGTCAAGGCGGGCCAGGGTACGGACATTGTGCTGTGGGGCAGTTCAACCCTCTATCCGCAACTGTTGGAAGCGAATCTCATTGACCGGTTACTACTGCTCACCTGTCCAATAGTTCTGGGAAAGGGCAAGAGACTCTTTGGCAGCACCAGCCATCAAGTCGCCCTGAAGCTGATGAAAAGCGAGGTTACGTCGACGGGCGTCATCATCGCAACTTATGAACAAACACCGACACAGAATGAGGAGAAGAACCATGAAATACGTCTGTTTGGGATACATCAAGGCAGGAACATTCGAAGGCATGACCGAGGACGAGCGACACGCGGTGCTCGATGAATGCTTCGAGCACAACGACTCTCTGCGCGCCAAGGGACATCTTGTTGCCGAACTGGCTCTTCAGCCTCCGGAGACCGCGTTGACCCTGTACTGGAAAAACGGCAAGGTCGCGACCACCGACGGCCCCTATGCGGAAACCAAGGAACAGCTCGGCGGCATTCAAATCCTGGAGGCGCGAGACCTCAATCACGCCATTCAGCTTGTCTCCCAGCTTCCAGGTTTTCAGCATGGGCTGGGGCCGATTGAGGTACGGCCGGCGGCGGACTTGAACGAGTTGATGAAGGCAAGCGAGCAACGCCGGCGGCAGAACGCTGGCCGCGGAAGAACGGCCTGACAGAAAAAGTTCCCCACACAACGAAAATCGCGTTGTGTGGGCCACCCCCTCAGGAGGAAAACAATACGGACCAAGAAGGCTGGCGCAATCGTAATCAAAACCTTCGTAGTGCTGGTTGTGCTCGGTGCGACCGCGATGGCACAGGATGCCACTTATGTGAAGATGGCTCCGATCGAGCAGTAGCGCGATGCCGCGGTCCTGGTTCTGGGGCGTCGCGGACCTCGGTTTGTTACCCGGCAGCCGCGCGTTGCTACCTTCCACGCACCATCAAAAGCACAGACTTTATCCTGGCGGGACGCACGAAAGCTCAGACGGACGAGGTTATCGCTGCCGACGAAGGCGACCACAACGCACCTCTCAATTGTCTAGCTCAGGTGCGGACCTCCTGAGCGACATAATTGCTCGTGCCGACCGGCAGCGGTTCGGCTCCCCTCCTCAGGCTGCCCCGTTTCCAGATCTCATAAATTGCCGGATAAACGAGGAGTTCGAGAAGAAACGAGGTGAAGATGCCGCCCACCATGGGCGCGGCAATACGCTTCATCACGTCGGAACCGGCGCCGTCTGCCCAGATGATGGGAAGCAGACCGATGCAAGTGGTGGCGAAGGTCATGAATTTGGGGCGCAGTCGCTTGGCCGCGCCGTGAACGATGGCCTGGTGGAGATCCGGCAGCGTGCGCAAACGACCGGCTCGCCGCGCATCTTCGTAGGCGAGGTCGAGATAGAGGAGCATGAATACTCCAGTCTCGGCGTCTACCCCGAGCAGGGCGATCAAACCCACCCACGCTGCGATGCTCATGTTGTATCCCGCGGCGTACAAAAACCACACCGCCCCAACAGCGGAAAAGGGCACGGCCAGGAGCACGATCAGCATCTTCGGCAAAGAGCGGGTGTTCAGATACAGCAACAGCAGAATGATACCCAAGGTAAGCGGCAGGATGCCTGTGAGGCGGTGTTTGACCCGCTGCATGGCTTCGTACTGACCACTCCAGGAGATGGCATAGCCGGGCGGGAGCTTGACCGAACCGCGCAGCAGGCGGGCGGCGTTAGCTACGTAGCTTTCCGGGTCGCGGCCGGCAATGTCCACATAGATGTAGCCGGTGAGCAACCCGTTCTCATTGCGGATCATGGCCGGGCCGCTGGCCGGATGAAGCGAGGCGAGCTGAGAAAGGGGGATTTGACGCTGCCCGCCGGAGGAAACCGGCACGCGGGCTAAAGAGGCCAAGTCGCTGCGGAAATCGCGCAAGTAACGCACGTTTACCGGATAGCGTTCGCGGCCGATGACGGCAGTGGTGACATTTTCGCCGCCCACGCCGTTTTCCAGCACCTGCTGAGCCTGCTCCATGCTCAAGCCGTAGCGCGCCAGTTGGTCCCGTTCCCATTGCACATCGAGGAAATATCCGCCGCCGGTGCGTTCGGCAAACACGCTGCGTGTGCCGTTTTCGGCGCGCAAAATGGTTTCAATGCGGGTGCTGATTTCCTCGATGCTGGCCAGGTCGGGCCCGGTGACCTTGAGGCCTATCGGCGTGCGGATGCCGGTGCTCTGCATGTCAATGCGGCCCTTGATGGGCATGGTCCAGGCATTGACGACGCCGGGAATCTTGAGTGCCGTGTCCATGCGGCTGATGAGTTCTTCCGTGGAGACCGTGTCGGGTGTGAAATGCCGGAAAATGCGCCTGGCCCATTCCGGCGTCCAGGCTGAGTACCACACCTGCGTACGCGGCCACTGCGAACGCGGCTTCAGGATGACGACCGTTTCCAGCATGGAGAGCGGCGCGGGATCGGTGGCGGTCTCCGCCCGGCCGGCCTTGCCCAGCACCGATTCCACCTCCGGAAAGCCTTGGAGGATACGGTCAGTGATCTGCAGCAGGCGGCGGGCCTCGCTCACCGAAATGCCTGGAGGAGTTGAAGGCATATAGAGGATAACGCCTTCATCCAGCGGCGGCATGAACTCCGAGCCCAGCTTCAGAAAGACGGGAACGGTGACCGCGACCAGCGCGGCAGCGGTGCCAACGACGGCCCACCGCCGGCGCAGCGTCCATTTCACAACCGGTTCGTAGACTGAAATGAGCAGGCGGCTGACAGGGTGCTTGTGCTCGGGACGGATTTTTCCCACAAAGATGCTGTTAGCCAGCCGGCAAAGCCACGCCGGCCGGAAGCTGACGGACTTCCAGTTGCTCAGCAGCAGGCGAAGCGCGGGGTCGAGAGTGATGGCCAGGATGGCCGCCACGATCATGGCCAGGCTCTTGCTGTAAGCCAGCGGCTTGAACATGCGGCCTTCCTCGGCTTCCAGGGCCAGAACCGGCAGGAAGGAAACGGCAATTACCAGCAGTGCGAAGAAAGTAGGCCCGGCGACTTCCCGCACCGCGCTGAGCACAATTTCGCGCATGTCTCCCTTGCGACCGGCCTTTTCCCACACTTCCAGCTTCTTGTGCGTCTGCTCCACCACAACGATGGCGGCGTCAACCAGCTCGCCGAAGGCAATGGCCATGCCCGCCAGCGACATGATGTTGGCGGTAATGCCCAGCATGCGAAAAGGAATGAAGGAGAGCAGGACCGCCACCGGAATAGTTACGATGGGAATACTGGCGCTGGGGAAATGCCACAGGAAGAGCAGGATGATGAGCACCACAGTGATGACGATCTCCACGATGGTCTGGCGGATGTTGTCAATGGCACGCCGGATGAGTTCGGAGCGGTCGTAAACAGGAACGATTTTGACTCCGTCGGGCAGGCCGGGCTCGATCTCCTTAATCTTGGCCTTGACCCGGCTGATGACGTCCAGGGCATTCTCACCGCTGCGCATCACTACAATACCGGAGACAGCCTCGCCCGCGCCATTCAACTCGGCGACGCCCCGGCGCAGGTCTGGCCCGGTGGTGACCTCCCCGACGTCTTTAATTCGGACGGGAGCGCCAGCCTCGGTGACGCTGAGCACGATGTTGGCAAAATCATCGAGAGAACGGGCATAGCCGCGGCCACGAATCATGTATTCGCTGCCGCCAAACTCGAGCAGCCGGCCGCCCGCTTCGACGTTGCCTGCCCGCACCGCCTCCACCACCTGCCCGATGGAAATGCCGTAAGCCCGGAGCCGGTTGGGATCCACATTGACCTGATACT
The DNA here is from genome assembly GCA_035280205.1 of Terriglobales bacterium. Classification (GTDB taxonomy): domain Bacteria; phylum Acidobacteriota; class Terriglobia; order Terriglobales; family Acidobacteriaceae; genus JAICWP01. The sequence goes on from DATEGI010000158.1 coordinate 4,865, forward strand.
GGCGGGTGAAGCCGCCCACTGGCGCCACCTCAGCCACTCCAGGAACCGACTTCAGGTGATAGCGCAGGTTCCAATCCTGGTAAGAACGAAGATCAGCCAGCGAATGGGTGCCAGAATTGTCCGCCAAGACATATTGGAAAACCCAGCCCAAGCCCGTCGCGTCAGGCCCCAATTCGGTCTTGACCCCTTCGGGCAGGCGGGGCAGCACGGCAGAGAGGTATTCCAGGGTACGCGAACGGGCCCAGTAGAGGTCGGTGCCATCTTCGAAGATGACATAAACGTAGGAGTAGCCGAAATCAGAAATTCCGCGCACCGTCTTGACGCGCGGCGCGCCCAGCATGGCGGAAACGATGGGATAGGTAACCTGGTCCTCGACGATATCGGGACTGCGATCCCAGCGGGAATAAATAATGACCTGGGTTTCGCCCACATCGGGGATGGCGTCCAGAGGAACCGCTTTCATGGACCACCAGCCGGCGGCGCAAGCGGCAAGGGTGAGGGCCAGCACAAGGAACTTATTGTGGGCGGAGAAGTTGATGATGCGGTTAATCATGCGCCAGGGCCTGCTCTCCAGCCGCCAGCAGCTTTTCGTGCGCGCGCTCAAACTGCTCTTTGCAGCCGCGGGAACAGAAGTAGTATTTCTGCCCGCGGTAGGTGGCGCTATAGCCGGCAGCTTTCGCCCGGGCCCGCTCCACTTCCATGCCACAGATCGGATCTCTGACCTGGGTTTCGTCCGCCGGCTTTTCGCCGGATGCTGGCTCGGGGAGAGCGGCAGCGCCTTTGAGCCGGCTCTCCGAATCGAGCAAGAAGGTTCCTGAGCTGACGACTTGCTCGCCGGCCTCGAGACCGCGAACGATCTGTACCCGGTCACCCACCTGCCACCCGGTCTCAACCGCGCGGGGCTCGAAGTATCCGCCGCCACGGTCTACGAAGACGGTCTTTTTCAAACCGGAATCGAGCAGGGCGTCCGCGGGCACGGTCAATCCCGGCGGCATGCTCGCGGGCAGTATGACATCCACGAACATGTCAGGGCGAAGCGCAAAGCCAGGGTTTTCGGCGTCCAGGCGAAGCTTCAGGGAGCCGCTGGCAGGATCGAACTGTGGCAATGCATTGCTCACCCGTGCCGGAAAGATTCGTGATCCGCCGCGAACCGTGATGCGGGCGAGAGTGCCGGGCCGAAGATCGGTTTGCTCCGCTCCATAAACATCAGCCAGAATCCATATCCGGCTGAGATCGGCCATACGGTACAGTTCGGCGCCTTTGCTGAACCGCTGCTGCGGAGAAATGCCGCGCCAAAGGACAAATCCGTCCACAGGGGAAACGATCTGGATGTTCTGGGGCGCGGTATGGCTGGACGCGACTTCCTGAAGCTGCACCTCGGCCATGCCCAGGTTGCGCAACTGGTTGGCCAGTGCCTCAGGGCGGCCAAAGCGGATCAGGTCGGCAGACCCATTCTTGCTCAGGTAGTCCATGGCCACGACGTAGGACTGCCCTGCGGTCAGCAGGTCGGGGGTGAAGTAGGTGCCCAGGCGCTGGTTTTTTCGCACTCGGATGCCAGCGGAATTTTCGCCCAAGTCAAGAATCCAGCCATCAGCCGCAGCATTGATGCGGTAAACGCGCTGCTCATCGGCCGCCACCCTGCCCAGGAGCCGGAGTTCCCGGAGTGCGTTGTCGGCCTGCTCCGCTCGCGCCAGGCGGATGCCGGTAATCTGCTGCTGCTGTTCGCTGAGATGTACTGTGCCTGGGGGCAGGACAGCGCTGTCGACGGCGGTAGCTGGCGCAGTGCTGTCGGCATACACCGGCTCCAGCGCCATGCCACAGTCGGGCGCGACTCCGGGCCGATCCGATTTGTAGGACGGATGCATGGGATCCACGTAGTAGAGAATTCGGCGGCCAGCCTGCGCCTTTTCCCCATTCCTGAAGTGGAGACCGGCCAGCAATGTTGCGCAAACCAGCAGCAGGCCGGCGATGACTGCATATTTCTTCATGCCTCTTTCCTTTAGCCAGGAATAATCACGCTTCACGGGCAAACCGGGAACGCCTCAGCGCTGCGGCGTTAAACCCAGCAACCGACGAGTCTGGCTTCCCGGTCCCGGCAGGGTGCGGGAGCGGAACTTCGGGTGGCGGCGAGCCATCGTTCGCCCAGTAAAGGTCTTGCCCGAGGTTTGCCGGGTAAGCGCTTGCGCGCTCCGGGCCGCGCGCGGCGCCGCTGTGCTGACAGTGATGACTCCCGATAAAGCCTGAGCTACTCCGCGCGGGAACGCATGCCGGAAGGGAGCGATGTTGTAGTTCTTGCCCGGCTCCGACACGGTTGACACGCAAAAGAAGTAGCTCTGGCCGGGGGCCAACAGGCCGGGAGGCACTTGCACCGAGGTTGTGGTAGTGAGCAATTCTCCGATCTGCTCGGCGACTGAATCAGCGCCGTCGGCGTAAAGGGAGAAAATCTCCATCTCATAGCCAGTGGCTAAGCCCAGTGTGGGCGCGCTCCAGGAAAGCGTGGGCGTGGTTGTGAGCACGGTCTGGTCGCTGAACAAGCTTGCACCGTCCACCAATGGGTTGCGTACCGGCCCTACTAACGGGGCGACAGGATGGCTGGCCGTGGGCAGACTTGTGTCCTGCGATTCCAGAGAGGCGTCCGCACTGGTGCTGTTGACCGCTCCCGGAGCTGTGTACTCCACGCGGATGTAGTGGATGTAATCGAAGAACATTCCCCAATCAGTCGGGTAGGGGTTGGCGAAGGCTATGTCTCCCATATCCACGTCGGCGCGGAGAGGGTTGCCGGTGCCATCAAAGGCCACCAGGTCGGGCGTGGAACCCACCCATCCGTAGGCGGTGCCCGCAGGATGCACGTCCACATAGAAGTAACTGGAGTCGGGTACGGCCGCCGGATTCATGCCGGCCTCCAGGGCAGCGAATGCGGAACCCGTTATGCTGGCCCGAACGGAAGCATCCGTTACCAGCGTCTGCAGCGCTCCCTCTACTTCCATCTCGGTGCCATTCACCTGGGTGATGTCTTCGAGAGGTCCTAGCGCTTTTTCGGCCACCTGTACGGAAAATCCCGAAAGAGCTGGGGTGGTGACCAATTGGGTGATCTGCAACTCGTCGCCGCGGGCGGCGCTGAGCAAAGGTGTAGTCCAGGGGATCTGCTCTTCAAGTGTGGTTGCATCCTCATCCAGCCCCAGGGCAGTCCAGTCATAGTCCAGCCATGTATCGGTATTGGCTATGTAAAGTTGCTGCCGGTCGCCGAGCTGCCATGGGTTAAGGCTGGTCAGGTTCAGGTCGAGGTAAGTAGGGGAGACCGGCAGGACGGTGTCAGCGCGACCAATTCGGTCATAGCCTATATCCACCGTGCTGCTCGAAGTCCAGACAAAGGTCTGCGGACCCGTCTGCAGCCAGTAAAATCCGCCCGGCACGCGACCGACAGAGAAGCTGCCATGGGACGTGCCCGTTCCCGTCAAAGCTGTGAAACCGCCTTCGCCATCGGGGGCAACCGCGGCAGGTGAGGATTGGCTGATGTCTTCCGGCTGGTGCACGGTACCCGATGCTGCCCGATAAGTCACGATGGCGCTTCCGCGCACCGTGCCAGACGGCGTTACGGACCAACTCTGGCGCGCCGTAGACATTCCGGCCATAGCGGTAAGAACAAAGTCGTTGGCCACGCGTGCCTGCGCCGCCGCCGGCGTCCAGGTGAGCGTATTGCCGGAGAGCGCCGCGCCCGCGGGACCAGCGCTTAGCCGGTAACTGATTGCTGATGTCCCGGAATTTTCCGCGCTGAGGCTATAGGTGTAGGTCTGGCCTTCACTCGCGCTTGATGGAGGAGTGCTGGTGAAAGAGACTGCATCAGAGGAGGGCGAAACACCGCTGTTGCCATTTCCACTTCCACCCCCGCAGCCCGTCAAAGCTGCGGCCAGAAGTGAAATGGTTACGAACTGCAACGACAACTTCATAAGAACATCTCCCAACCAAATTGGCGGTTTGAAGCCGCCAGCAATTTTTTTTCGCGCCATCGAACGTGGGTCCGGATTACCGGGTCCTCCTGTTTGCGGTGTTCGAATACGCCGACGCACCGCTGCTGTTGTAGGCCTGGAGGCGATACCAGTAGGCGGTCCGGCGGGCCAAACCGGCGTTGGTGTAGGTAGTGGTATTCGCCGGCAAAGTCGCGATACGGAACCAGGTTGCGTTATTGGTGCTGCGCTCGAGGTAGAAACCCGCCTCATTGTTCGCCATGTCCTGCCAGCGCAGGGTAATGGTGTTCACGCCCACCAGGGTTGCGGTCAGGTTCGCCGGCGCCGTCGGAGGCGGCCCGGGCGGAATCCCATTGCCGCTCAGCGCGACTGTGAGAGTCGGGTTTGTGAGATCGTTGCTGGTGATGGACAGGCTGGCGGAGCGTGTGCCGAGGTCCGTCGGCTGGAATGTCACGGTTATGAAACAGCTGGTGCCTCCAGCCAGGACCCTGCCGCAAGGATTGACTTGGGAAAAGTCGGCCGCATTGGTACCAGTCACCGTAATGCTGGCGATGCTCAGGGGTCCTCCGCCGGTATTCGAGAGCAAGACCGTCTGGGTGTTGGTAGGGGTATTCACGGCCTGGTCGCCGAATCTGAGGCTGGTGGGGGAAATAGCAGCAGCAGGCTGGAAAAATACCTGCGCCGTATTCGACCATCCTGACGCACCGTTGGCGCTGACGGCCTGCACCCGGTAGTAGTAATCCGGGGCATGGCCAATGGTGGTATCGGAATAGGAGATGGTGGTTCCCGACCGCGACCCGGCTCCGGCATTGATTAGCGTGACACTTTGCGTGAAGCCGGAATCGGTCGCCCGCTGCACGTTGAAGCTGGTGGCGGAAACTGAATTATCCGTCCAGCTCAACTGTGTGTTGGGGGAAGGTGTCAAAGAAGCGGCGGCAGTCAGGCCGGAGGGCGCCGCCGGCGGCACCTGAAAGATCATGGGCCGCATCATGTCGTTCTCTTCGTGCCCCAGCAAGTGGCAGTGCCACACGTACTCCCAGCCGAAATTGGTCAAGTCGTTGTAAACGGTGATGGGATTGTTGTTGGGATCAATGTTGGTGAACTGTCCGGTAGTGCCCAGGGGTGAGGTCACATCCAGCGGCCGGATGCTGTCCGGAAGGGGCCAGGGCAGATCCTGACGCACGCCCTTGGCGGCCACGATGATGTCCTCCAGCGGATTCATGCGCACTGTGTCTTTCCATGACAATTCATTGGGGTCCGGCGGCTTGATGGCGCCATCCCAGCCCACCCGGTTAAGCACCTGTACCGAAAACAGGTGGAAGTGGACGAAGTGCGTGTCCACGCCGTTATGGGTGATTTTCCAGATCTGGGACACGCCGTCCCGGAGAATCTCGGTCGGAAGATCAATGTAGTTGTAGGGAATGGTGGTCTGGGTGTTGAAGTTGGTGAAGGGCACCTCAACGCCCAGGGTGGAATTCATCCTTCCGTAATCCAGGGTGAACAGCTCCTGAATGGTCTTGGGCTCCATGGGGTGAACCGTCGCCACCGTGGCGCCGGGATCAATGAAGGTCAAAGAGGTAGCCTGGATGGTGGAATAGGTGTTGGTAGGGAAGCCATAAGCCTTTTCCGGCACCAGGACCGGGTCCTGAGTCGCCTGGAATATGCCTAGCATGGCGCCGCTCAGCGTTGCCAGGTTGAAGCGGGGAGCGCCCGAGGCGGGCTTGTCCACCACAATCTGCATGATGGTGCGGATATTCGGACCGTATCCCGGCAAGGTGGTAGGCGGTCCGCCGCTGGCAGTCTGGTCAGCGGCGCCGGTATGAGGATCGAGGCGAGTGTCGAAAGCCGGCACGGGAGCAGGTGCGTCGTTGTAGAGAATCAGCGTCTTGCCCGCGAAGGCGGTAAAGTCAACCACCACTTCGGCGCGTTCCGCCGCTCCCAGCATCAGCGCTTTTTCCAGGATGTTCAGGACCGTGATGCTTCTGCGGGCATAGTCAAATCCGATGGGCCGGTTCTGGATGAGTGCGGGCGCAGGCAATAAGCCACCTTCGGTGCCAATCTGGATGAATGGCGGCCCCACGGTCGCAGGATCGGGCCAGCCCCCGTCGCGGGCGTCTGGCGTCGGCCATCCCACCGGCCAGGTTCCCTGTACGGCGGGGACCATTTTCACTTCCGTGCCGCGCCCGACGATGTTTGTTTCCGGGTCGTAGGCCAGATAAAGCTGCAGGTTCACGGCGCGGTCGTTGGAAGCGTTGAGGATGAACATCCGGTAGGCCTCTGGCGCCACGTGCAGCACCGGGTAAACGGTACCGTTCACGAGTGGGGTATCCATGAAGCCCTCGGGCACGCCCGCGGGGTTGGGCGTGCCGGGACAAATGGTGGCAGGCACCATGGTGGACTGGCAGGCGAAGGGACGGCCTTCGGGAACAAACGTAGCTGGGTCTTGCGGCGGCCAGAACCACGGGCCGTAGTCCCACCGGCCCATGGGGTTGCTTCCGGAAAGGTCGGGGTTGTCGGGCCACTGGTTGGGCATGTAAACATGCGGGAACCAGAGGTCGCCGGTGACCGCGGTGCCGGGCTGCGAGCCCCATTTCCAGGTCGGATCCTGCGCCGCCAAAGTGTTCGCATCCACGAAGGTCTTGTCCTGGATGACCAGCGGGATCAGGTGCGACAAGTCGGCGGTGGCCATGTCGAGCCTGCCATCGTTGCCCGCCAGAATCGTTCCCGGCACGCCGGCCGTCCGGAGGGCGCTCTCCTGCTGCGGGTCAATCAGGAGATAGGCCCCAGCTTCGCCCGCATAAACATTCAGGCGGGTAATGCCATAAGCGTGATCATGGAACCAGAGCAGACGGCCGCTCTGCTGATTGGGCCAGTAGTAGGTAGCCTGCCCATCGTTGTCGTCATCGGGCACCTGGCCGGGATTGGTGCCGATCATGTCGGGAACGTTGCGAAAACTCACGCCCTTTTTGAGCGACGCCGACTCACCCGGCGGCGTGATCCACTGATGCGGCGTGCCGTCGCTGATCCAGGGAGTATTGCCGCCGTGCAAATGGATAACGGCGCGGTTCTGTGTATAGAACGTGCCATCCGGGCCTTTGCCCGCTCCCATGTATGTGCTGTCCATGGGAATGAACAATTTAGAAAGGTCCACGTTATTCCCATCAAGCGTGCCGCTGGTGGGCAATTGGTTCTTGAACAGCAGGCGCACCGGACGGTTGCGTTGCGCGATTATCAGAGGGCCAAGGTACTGGTGCGCGGGTTGCGATGCATTGAGGTCGTAGTATCCACGCAGATGCGTGGCGGGAAGATCGCTGTGCATCTTCTGTACGTAGTCCGATAAGCCGAACTGATAAAAGTCGCTGCCGGGGTAGATTGTGGTATCGGCCACGGCGAGCGGCAAGCACTGGCCCAGCCCGTTGGTGGCGCCGGCAAGTCCGCAAATTCCAGGCATTGCGTCCACAAATTTGCGGATGCCTCCGGTCACCGCGTGCGGGTCCAGCGCCGCAGTCGCCGTGGCGCCTGTACCTACGTTGTCGGTGATAGTGGCGACGGGAGCGATGTAACCGCTGCCAGCATTAACAATGTTGATCGAGGTAACGGACCCACCTGTCAGGGTTGCTGTGGCCGATGCCGGGGATGCGGGTGTGATGTAGGCGTCGGTAATCGTGACTACCGGATCCACGTAACCGCTGCCTCTATTGATCACCGTAATGGAACCCACAGAGCCGACAGGAAGGGGGCTGATGGCAAAGTTCGGATAGGTGCCGAAATAAAGGTCGGCTGGATTGACAGTGAAGGGAAAGCCGGTGGCGGCAGCAGTCATACTCCCCCGGCGAGTCAGCGTGCCCGGGGCGCCTCCGGCGCGCATCATCCCGACCGCAGCATAGCCGGCCCGGGCGTTGGCGGCTGCCTTGTTCCGTTGCGCATTGGTGATGCCGCGCATGCGCATTATGCGGTCGGTGGAGCGAAGCAGCGGCAGGGGATCGGGGTTCCACCTCTGTGTTCCTCCGACGGTTGGTGGGCTGGAGACCGCAGCATCCACGGGAAGGGCTGCGCCGGCTGGATCCGGCGAGGGGTTGGAAGAAGCAGGTGCCGGATTTGCGGGCTTCCCCGGCGTGGCCGGGTACGCAGGCCTGGGTGTCACATTCGTCTTACCCACGGGCACGGCGGCCTTCTGGCCAGCGAGTGTATTGCCCGCCGCCTGCTTGCCCTTCGATTTTGCGACGCTTCTCAAACGCGCGGTGCGGCCTTTGGAGCGAGTTTGGGAAGTGGCTGGTTTGCCCGGCGGCGCCTCGGTCGTCTTCTGCTCGCGAGCCTGGCGTACGAGCGCGCGGCTCTGCCTGCCAGAGAAAATTATGCTGGTCAGAAATAAAAGAAGACAGATGGCTGACTTGAGCGTGCCACGGTTCATGTTTTCCCCGCTTGTTGCCGATCGTTACTGGCGCATGCTCTGTGATACTGGCATCAGTCTGAGAGGGAAACTGTGACACTGCCCCTGTGGCGGAGATTACGAAGGTCGGAGTTTTCCCGTTCTGAAAACACGTGGAAAGGCGCCTGGCTCAGGCGGTTGATTTCGATCGCGAGAAGATGTGCGCCAACATCCAGTCGGTCCGCCCTGGCATGCCGGTGGTTGAAGTGTCAGCTCGAACCGGCCTTGGCATGGAGCAGTTAATCGAGTTTCTGCAATTGTGTCGCGCACGATTTGGCATCTCCAAGCAGGGCATGAACGCCAAACCGGAAAAAGCCGCGAGCGTATCGTGATTACCCTACCTGCAGAGCTCCCCGATAGTTGAAGTCATCGCTGCATAAAAACCAGGAAGTAGTCCATGCCGTCCGGTTTGACGAAATCGTAATCCTGCAGCAGGCGGTAACCGGCTTGCTCCGCCTCCTGGACCACGATCTTGCGGCTGACTCCGTGGTCGGTGCCGTTTCCGTTGCGATCAATGATTCCCAATTTCGCCCCGGGCCTGAGCGAGGAACGCAGATGCTCGAGCAGAGCAACCGGATCAGCAACTTCATGGTAGGTCTTCAAAAGCAGTACGGCATCAACTGCGTTCTGCGGGAGCAATGTGTTATCAGCCTTGCTCAGAATGGTTTTCACATTGGATAGGGATTCGCTCTTCACCCTGCGATCAATGTAGCGAATAGCATCTGGATTGATGTCGACGGCGTACACTTTTCCAGCGGGAGCCACCCTCCGCGCCGCCCGCACCGTGAACCAGCCTGAGCCGGCTCCAATATCGCCAACATTCTTTCCCGGCGTGATCCCCAGAATGTCCATTACACGGTCGATCTGAAGCCTTTTATCACGCCCGGGAGAATCAAAAATGGTCAGGTCGCCGGTGTAGGGGGTGCTGGTGGCTCGTTTCTGGACCTCAGGCGGAACGGGGTTCTGGCCGGCCCAGCCGGGCGCGGAAAGGAGTGCGAGAACCAGAAAAAACAGGCACAGCCGCTGGTGGCAATAAGGTCGCATAACGATTCTTTGACTCAGGTTCGTGTTCAAGGTTAGCAGGATTCGGCAGGCTGGGTCAGGCCAGGGCCGAGACCAGCGTCTGCTCCAAATCGGCCTTCAGGTCAGCAACGTCCTCCAGGCCGATGTTGAGCCTTACGAGGCGGTGTCCGTAATCAGGACGTGCGGGAGTTCCGCGGAAGTCGTAGGCGACGGCCAGGCTGGTAACTCCGGCCCAGCTGTAGCCGATTTCGAACAACTCCAACCGGTCAACGAAGGCCAGCACCTGCGGCTTGGAATAGCGGCGGTGAAAAAGGATAGAGAACACGCCCGCTGAGCCAGTAAAGTCTCGTTTCCAGAACTCGTGGCCAGGACACGAAGGCAGGGCGGGATGCAGCACCAGCTCGATTTCTGGGCGTGCGGCCAGCCAGCGCGCCAGTTCCAGCGCTGCCGATTCGATGGTTTTCAGCCGCACGGCCAGCATTTTCATCCCACGCAGCGCCAGGCTGCAATCATCCGGCGAGACAGCGCAGCCTACAAGTTGATGCGTGGAGCCCAGCCGCTCATAGGCGGTTTGGTCGCGTACCGTGATCGACCCCAGCAAAAGATCGCTGTGGCCGCCAACGTATTTGGTGAGCGCCTGCATGGTCATGTCCACGCCGTGGGCGAAGGCGTCAAAGTAGATTCCCGCCGCCCAGGTGTTGTCGAGCACCACCAGCGCGCCGGCGCGGTGTGCGGCCGCGACAACGGCGGGCACGTCCTGCACTTCCATGGTGACCGAACCTGGGCTTTCGCACCATACCAGGCGCGTGTTCTCCCGCAGCAAGGTTTCAATGGCGGCATTGGGCGAATAAAACGTCGCCTCCACGCCAAAGCGGCGCAGAACCTGGTTGGCAAAATGCCGGTTCGGCCCGTAAATGCTATGCGGAACAAGAATATGGTCTCCCGTTTTCAGGAACGCGAAGTTGATGAGGGAAATAGCACACTGTCCGCCTGGCGTGAGAAGAGTGCGGAACCCCTTCTCCAATTCGCATATGCGCGCTGCCAGCTCCAACGCTGTGGGCGTGCCATAAAGCCCGTAGGTGTAGCCCACGGCATGTTGGTCCCAGTTGTCGTTGACGGAGGCCGCATTCGGGAACAGCACGGTCGAGCCGCGGTAAACCGGCGGCGCCAGCGAGCGGAATCCTTCCGGAGCATGGGCATCGGAATGAATCAGCATTGTCTTCCAGTTTTTAGGCATGAGGAAGGATAACAAGCCGATCGCGGCCTTGCGTTCCGTGCTGGGGAGAGCGGGTTCAGGGAGGCTAACGCTTCGCCGCTAATGTATTTGTTTCTTTCTTCACCCGCTTCGCGGCCTGCGCCAGCGTCAGGTTGCTGGGAACACGCTGGTAGTCGGACCGAATGTCTTTCTCCCGCACGGCAATAGTCTTGAAAAACAGCGCCTTACCGTTCATCTGCACATTCATGTAGGTTACGTCCCAAATCCCGGGCGCAATCTGGGTCTGCTTGACGTCAAAGCTGCCACCTTTATCCAGGTGCCCCAACAGCCCACCGGCAAACTTCACCTCCTGGTTCAAACGCCCCTGAATCCCGGCCAAGCGCTGCTGCTTCAGGTTCAACCACAGCGACCCGACCATGTCATGAAAAACGGCCGCCTTACGCGACTGGGGATGGAATTTAGGGCTAGGGCGGAAATTCAGCCTTACCACTTCTCCGCTGCGTCCGGCGTACGTGTAAAGAAATGCATCCGGCAGCATCTTAAGCAGGTCCTGCGCCTGCCGCACGTCGTTGCCGGTAGCTTCCTGGTTCTTGCGCTGCTCTCCCGGGTCGCTAAGCAGCTTATGAAGGCGGGCGTTGTCCTTGGCCCGCTCCTGCGCGGTCAGAGGCTTGCCGTTGACCGCGAGCAGGCGGCGCACCCAGCCGTGCGGCGTTTCGACCACCTCCTCCGTTTTGGGGGCGCCCGGCTGGGTCTGCTGCAGGCGAAACATCCAGTAGCTATTGTCGTGCTCTTCGGCCTGCACTTCGTGGGTGATCACCTGGTGAACCAATTGGTCTGGCGACTGTTGCGGGCGGGCCTGGCCGGCAGCTGCGCCGATCAGCAAGGTTGCTGAAACCAGAGTTCCCCAAATTACTGCACGTCCCATAGTGCATTAGACGGCAGTTACTCAGGCCGCTGTTGCCGCGGCGAAAGGAGCTAGTGCAGATTGGCGTAGGTGGACGGGCCGGTTCGGCCAGCGCTCATGCGCAAAATACCTACGGCGGCGGCATCGCGCACTGCCGCTTTGCCATCGTCGAGAGCATACTCCAGCCACTGTTGCGTGCCGGGACGTGCCAGTTTGCCCAGGGCCACGGCTGCGGCCGTGCGTACAGACCAATCGCGGTCCATCAGCGCCGCTCTGAGCGCCAGCATGGTCGTTTTGTCGGGGCGACGCGAGAGCAGGTCGGCGCAGTCGGCGCGCGCCGGGTCGGTTCCCGAAAACTGCTGCTTGGCCAGGCCCACGCCCATACCCAGCGGCCCGGGCAGAAATTCACCTGCGCCTTTTTCAGCGCCCATAGCGACGAGCGCCTTCTTATCCTCGAGCTCGTGCTTGGCCTCGCGCTTATGGCTGGCGACGAATCCGTCCTTCGTTCCCTTGTCGCCCTGCAGCACATCCAGCAATACCCGGCGCCCGGCATTGTCGCCCAACTGCCAAAGAGATTTGGCCGCGGCGAAGCTGACCTGCGGCGCCTCATCGTTCAGCGCAACTCGCAGGGCGGGAAGCGCGACACGTGATTTCATCGCGCCCAGGGTGGTAGCGGCTTGCGCCCGCAGATCCGGGTCCCTGTCTTTTAAAAGTGCCCCCAACAGGCGAACGCCTTTGGGATTAGGACCGAGGTCGGCCATCGCCTTGAGGGCAATGATGCGGTCGGAAAACTTTTTTGCGTTCACCCCTTCGGTCAGTATCCGCCAGGCCCGCTCCGTTGGGGTTTCCACCTTGTGCAGCTTGTCCACCCCGCCGGCGGGGAGGACGCTCCCACAAACCAGCAAAACCAGCCATACACAGACAACAGCAGCGCGCATGGCCGGTTAGAGTAGCGCCGGACGGCCAGAGTTGCAAGCCGGGTACTCACCTCCCTGCCATCCGGGCTGAAGAAAATGCGACAGCCGGGGCCGGTGGGGAATCCGTTACCCTATGCCAACCCGCGTGGAACGCCGCACTGTAGACCTCTCTGGCTACCCTGACCTGGTAGTGATTTACCTGGGAATGCGGGTGAATCGCCTGACCGGAATGAAGACCCTGATGGGCTTTGGGCCTAAGATTTCCTCCTCTGCAGAGGCCCAGCCCGAGGGTCTGCTTCGCCATGAAAACATTATTTATTCCCTCTTTCCCATGCACGTGGGCATGCGCCAATACTGGCGCGACCCCGACTCCCTGCTGAAGTGGACGCGCTCCGACCCCCACCGCCAGTGGTGGCAAAGCTTCTTACGCGATTCCGGCGGCACCGGCTTCTGGCATGAAACCTACTTCCGCCGCGGCGGCATGGAAGCCATTTACGACGATGTGCCTAAGCCCGTCGGGTTTATGACCTTCGCTCCAGTGGTACTGGCGCGGGGCCCCATGTTTGGCGCAGCCGCCAGGGGCGGCAAAGAATTCGCCGCTCAGCCGGTCTTATCAGAGAAGGATCTGTACGGCTGACATGCGGACCTCACCGGCACTTGGCCACGATCAGGGTGCGGTCGTCATACTGCTCGCGCGGACTGAACTTCAGCACATCATTAACGACCGCAGCGACCACCGCCTCTGATGGGTGCTGGCGGTGCCGCTGCAGTGATTCGATCAGGCGTTCTTCACCGAATTCTTCGCCTCGCGCATTGAAGGATTCGGTTACCCCGTCCGTGTACAGGGCGAGCGTATCTCCCGCCAACAGCGGCAGCTCCTGCGTGCAGCAGTCCCATTCCTGGAACATCCCCAGAACTGTGCATGTGGAGTGGAGGCGTTTCAGCGCGCCGTCCCGCGGCAGCATGAGCGCGCAGAGATGCCCGCAGTTCGCATAGCGCAGCCTCCGCCGGGGCTGGTCGTACTCGGCAAAGATCAGGGTGGCGTAGGCGGTGTCGGTGGAATTCTCGTAGAACAGCCGATTCGCCATCTGCAGAAAGCGATGCGGATCGTCGGAAGCAATCGCGCATTGGCTGCGCAAGTTGGCCTGCAGGTTGGCCATCAGCAGAGCGGCGGCAATTCCCTTCCCGGAAATGTCGCCTAGCACCAGCCCGAGCCGTTCCCTGCCCAAGTCCAGGAAATCATAATAGTCGCCGCCCACCTGCCGCGCCTGGATGCAGATGCCCGCATAATCCAGCGTGGCCAACTCCGGCAGGTTCTGAGGAAACAGCCGCATCTGCACCTGCTTGGCAATTTCCAATTCCTGGTCCGCGCGGCGCTCCGCCTCCGCTCGAGCCGCAGCAGCCTGGCGCTGCGCTTCCACCGCGCGCGTCTCCTCGTCATAGGCCACCAGGGCAAAGGAGTTCCCGTCGGGATCCCGGAAATGCGTCATCGCTCCGCCCCACAGCGATGCTTCGTGTTCGGCAGCCGAGCCGTGGCTGCAATCAGGAGCGGCCTGGCGCGCATACTTCAGGCGCTTCAGGCGAGGCGCATATTGAAAGCGCACCCCGCGCTTGATCCACTCCCCATACTTGGCCACAAAATCGTCGGTGACGAAGACCACGTGGGCGCAATGGCCAATCAAACTGTACTCTTTAGACTCAGGTTTGGGTGCAACCAGGGACAGCACCGCGCTGCCGTCAGGAGGCGCGACAGCCACCCAACGCTCACCGTTTTCGAAGCGGACATCGCCCACCAGGTTGAATCCCAGTAGATCAACGTAAAACCGCAGGCTCACGTCCTGATCGCGCACGAAAACGTTGATAGCATGAATGCGGAGATGCGCCGGGCGCACCTCGAGCACCTGCTTGTGCTCTTCCGCACGTGAAGGAGAGCTGCCCATCCGCGTGATTATAGCCTCGAAGCCGAGGCGTGGTGCGGTATCGGAAATACTGTTTAGGAGCCGCAGAACTTTGCACACCACGAGCCAAGCCTGTATGCTTTCGATCCGTGAGACGAATCCTGCTCAGTGGCGTGGCAGTGCTGGTGGCGGCCGGGCTGGCCGCCGGCCAGACTCACACCGCCAATTCCGAAGCATGGTCGGGTACGATTGTGTATAGCAGTTGTGACGCGGATGAGGCTTTCGCTGAGTCAGCTGAGTGCACCACTCAGGCTCCGGGCGCCGAACTCTCGCTGTACGACGATACCAACCGGGTGATGTACGAACTGGAGCCACAGGCACGCGTTACTGCGCGCGTGGGCGAGAGCGTCACCGTACGCGGTCAGCTCGAAGGCAACACCATTCGCGTGACCTCCGTCGCGCCCCTGTCCATCGGGCTCGCGGTAGGCCAGAAGGCGCAGGACTTCTCCGCTCCCGACCAGTTTGGTCACACCCAGACGCTTGACTCGCTGAAGGGGCGCAGCGGCACCGTCCTTCTTTTCTTCCGCTCTGCCGACTGGTGACCCTTCTGCAAAGGGCAGCTGGTCCAGCTGCAAAGCGCCATCCCGCGGTTCGAAAAACAAGGCCTGAAGCTGGCGGCCATCAGCTACGACAACCAGGACATCCTGAAATTCTTTGCCGACCGTCACCAAATTACCTATCCCCTGCTGGCCGACCCGGACTCAAAGATCGTCCGCGCCTATGGCGTGCTCAACGAGGAAGCCACGGGCATGCAAAAAGGCTTTGCCCGCCCGGGCTACTTCTTTATTGATCCCAGCGGCGTCATTCGGGAAAAGTTTTTCAATCCTGAATATCGCGAGCGGATTACCGGCAATGACCTCATTGCCAAGCTCTTCCCGGAATTGGGGCAGGAAGTGACTGGCACGGTGGAAGCTCCGCATCTTCAAGTAGCGCTCGAACAATCCGACCGCACCGGCGTTCCCGGCACGCGCATCACGCTGGTGGCCGAAGTACGGCTGCCTCCCGACGTGCACGTATATGCCCCCGGCGCCCAGGGCTACAAGCCCATTCAGCTGCTGATTGACCCGCAACGCGACTTCGAACTCAAGCCGGTCAGCTATCCGCAATCCAAAACTCTTTACTTACCCGCTATAAAGGAGCGAGTGCCCGTTTTCGAGGGCGCCTTCCGCATCAGCCAGGATTTGAAGGTGAACTCCGGCTCGGCGTTTTTCGCCTCTCTGGGCCCGGACGGCAAAACCATCACCATCGCCGGAAAGCTGGCCTACCAGGCCTGCGACACCAAAACGTGCTACTTCCCCACCTCGGTGCCGGTCAAATGGGACTTGCACGTGTTTCCCCTGGACCGCACCCGGGCACCGCTAGCCATCCGCCATAAATAGCTGGGCCTTCATTGGTTCCGTAACCTCGCCGTAATAAACTTCCACCTTTGCTATCGAATCGGTTTTTGATTCGTCCTTGTTCTAGGTGAGGAGGCAGCCGTGCTGCATATTGGCCAGGATATTCGCTATGCCCTGCGCACCATGCGCAAGTCCCCGGGATTTGTGGCCGTCGCGGTTGTAACCCTGGCCCTCGGCATTGGCGCCAATACCGCCATTTTCACCGTCGTAAATGCGGTATTTTTCAATCCCATCCCGGTACACGACCCCAACCGCCTTCTCTCGCTCTTCACCACCGACCAGCGCAACCGTGGCGGGCTGAACAATTTCATGCCGGTTTCCTATCCCAATGGCGAAGACATTCAGCGCCGGGCCCAGTCTTTTTCCGGCGTTGCCCTGGAGATCTTTTCTACTGTCAGCATGACCGTCAACGGCCACCCCGACACTTATAACGCCAACCTGGCTACGGGGAATTTTTTCGATGTGCTGGGAATTAAGCCTGCCCTGGGGCGTACCTTCCGCCCCGATGAAGACCGCGAGGCCGGAGCCGGCCCGGTCATCGTCCTCAATCACGGTTTCTGGGAGCGCAAGTTTGCCGCCAATCCCAACGTAATCGGCCAGAATGTGCTGCTCAATGGCCAGGGATTCACCATCATCGGGGTAGCTCCCCGCGGTTTTCAGGGCACCGCTGTCCTGGGCGGCCCGGACATGTGGGTGCCCATGTCCATGCATGACCAGATTCTTTCCGGCCTCAATAAGGAGTGGTTCAACGACCGCCGCTTCCTGGGTACGTTTCCCGTGGGCCGGCTCAAGCCCGGCGTCACCGAGGCACAGGCGCGCGCTGAGTTGCAAGCCTTGGGCTCCGACCTGCAGCGCGAGTTTCCTGTGCCCAACACAGGGCGCAGTTTCACCACGCTGCCGCTGCTGCAATCCGCCATCAATCCCAACCTGCGTGGCCTGTTTACCCGCGCCGGCGCTCTGATGATGACCGTGGTCGGGCTGGTGCTGCTGATCGCTTGCGCCAACATCGCCAACTTGCTGCTGGCCCGCGCCGCCGGGCGCAAGCGCGAAATCTCCATCCGCCTGGCGGTGGGCGCTTCCCGCTCCCGCATCGTGGCCCAGTTGTTGACCGAGGCCACCATTCTTGCCGTTACCGGCGGCGTTATCGGAATCTGCCTGGCCCTCCTGGGCCGAAACCTGCTCTGGCAGTACCGTCCACCCTTCCTGCAGCAGAGCTACCTCAACCTGGCCCTCGATAGCCGCGTGCTGCTATTTACGCTGTGCATCGCCCTGGGCACGGGCCTGATATTCGGCCTAGCGCCCGCCCTGCAGGCCACCCGTCCCAACCTGGTCCTGGAACTGAAGGAACGCGCCGGCGGCGAGGTCTTTACTGGCCGCCGTTTTGGCCTTCGCCACGCCTTCATCGTCGCCCAGGTCGCGCTGTGCATGGTGGCCCTGATCGGCGCCGGCCTGTTCCTGCTCAGCTTGCGTAACGCTCAGGAGACCGACCCTGGCTTCAACACACAGAACCTGGCCATGCTCTCTTTTGACCTGGGCTCGCTCAACTACGACCCGCCGCGGGTGAAGGAGTTCCAGCGCCGCACTCTGGAAACAGTGCAGAGCATCCCAGGCGTCCAGGCCGCCACACTGGCTTCCGACGTTCCCTTATTTGGCGGAGCCTTTAGCCGCAGTGTCTTTCCGGAAGGCCAGGAAGCCACTTCCAACCGCAATGGCGTGCTGGTCACCGCGGACGATGTAGCCCCGAGCTATCTGCAAACCATGGGCATTCCCCTTATGCGCGGCCGCGACTTTGACACTGCTGTCCGCGAAGAGAGCCCCAAGGTCGCCATCATCAACCAGACCGCTGCCCACCGCTTCTGGCCTGATCAGGATCCAGTTGGCAGGCGCTTTAAGTTTTATGGCGAGAACGACTTTGTGCAGGTTATTGGTGTGGCCCACGATGCCAAGTACGTCACGCTGGGGGAAGATCCACAGCCCTATATTTACCTGCCGCTGACCCAGAATCCCAGTCCCGCCGTCACCTTGTTCTTACGTACTACCTCCGATCCCAACAACCTGCTGGGCGCGGTCCGCAAGCAGGTGCAGGCGCTTGATCCCAACCTGCCGCTCATCAATGTGTGGCCTATTGGCGAAGTTATTCACCAGGCGCTCTGGGCAGCGCGATTCAGTGCCGGCCTGCTCTCGATTTTCGCTTTGGTTGCGGTGCTGCTCTGCGCGGTAGGAATTTATGGAGTTGTGGGCTATACCGTGGGCCTGCGTGTGCGCGAAATCGGAATCCGCCTGGCTCTGGGCGCTCGACCGCGTGATGTGGCGCTGATGATCCTGCGGCGGAGCGCCACCACTCTCTCCGTTGGCTTGGCCATCGGGCTGGTCTGCGCCTTTGTCCTGGCTCGTTTTATCAACAATCTGCTTTACGGTATGAGCGGCACCTCCCCTGCCGCTTTTCTCGCGACGGCGCTGCTGCTGGCCGCGGTGGGCGTGCTGGCCAGCTACGTGCCTGCGCGTCGCGCCGCCGGCGTAGATCCCCTGCTGGCCGTGCGCAACGAATGAACGCAGCTTCTATCCCGATAGAAGCTAAAACACGAACTTCAACCCAAACTGCAGATGCCGCGCCGGGTTTGCGGACTTGAACGCCAGCGGCTGCGACGGATCCAGCCCTTTCACTCCGTGCAGGTTGTAAGGGCCATTCAGCAGGTCCACCGTTTGCGAGCCAATCTGGAACGGCTCCGGATTGGCGGGAAACACATCATTCACCGCGCTGAAATTGGTGTGATTCAGGACGTTCGTTCCATCCACCATCAAATCCAGCTTGGTGCCCTGGTCCCGCCGGATGTAAAACGACTTGGTAAAGCGCAAATCCAGGCTGTTGTACCCCGGCCCGATTCCCGTGTTGCGCCCCGCATGCCATGGTCTCGCATAGAGGGACTCGCCCAGTGTCCCGTTTTCCATTCCCGGAACGCGGATAATGAATGGCAGTCCGCTCCTTGCCGACACCACCGGCGAAATGGTCACATCCGCTAGCACCCGCGCCAAAGCGTTGCCGCCCGGTTTGAAGGGCATGGCGTACACCGCGCTGGCCACGAAGTTGTGCGTGATGTTGAATGTGGAAAGCGACCGCTCCAGGTTCAGGTAGGTGGGCCGGAAAGGCATGAACTTGTTGTTGAAGTCGGTATTATCGTCAATGGTTTTGCTGAAGGTGTAGTTGGCCTGGAACTGCAGCCCCTTCGTCCACCGCCGCGTCAGCGACGCTGTCATGCCGTGATAAATGGAACTGCCGATGGAGCCATAGGTCTCAAGCTGCACAATTGCAGGATTGATTTGCGTATAGCACGGCCCAACCAGCGGGTCTACGGCGGAACTGAAGGCCGTGGGATCCAGCTTGTTGCACGGGATCTGCGTGACGTTGCTGTCGAATGGGATCTGTTCATGCAGCCCGTGATACATCTGATAGGCCACTTCCACGGCCATGTTGCTCACCAGTTCTCGCTGCACGCTCAGGCTAACCTGCACGGAGTGCACGCCCTGGAAATTCTTTCCGGGGATCACCTCGACTCTTCCCGACTGCCCCGGCCCGACAGTAAAGCCAAGGCCTTGGACGTCCGCTGCGCTAAGCTGCGGTACCGGAATGCCGTGGCTGACGGCCACGTCCCAGAGGGCGACAGTAGCCGGAATATTGGTTCCGGGAACCATGTGGTTAACGTCAGTGGCGAACTGATAGATGTAGTTGCCGCTTGGCCCCAGCAGGTTCATCACGTAATCGTTATAGAAGTTCACCGGCGCATAAAACACCCCGCCTCCGCCCCGGATCACAGTTTTTCCATCTCCGCCGGGATTCCAGGCAAAGCCCAGCCGCGGCGAATAGGAAACATGGTGCGGAATGGGCGAGGCCTCCGCCGACCAGTCCACGCGCCCGCCGAAGTCCAGCGTGAAGTTGCTGCTCACCTTCCACGAGTCCTGCACGTACGAGCCGACATTGTGCGACCAGCCCTCCCACACTGGGTTGCCATATCCCTGACGATAGGCCACCGGAATGCCCAAATCGAACGTTTGAATGGCACTCATGTTAGTGGCGGCCAGTGCTCGGTTGGCGATCGGAGTTGGCACACCATTCGCTACGGTCATTTGCATGTAGCAATCGGCCGGCGTCGAGCACGCGCCATTCGGGCCGTGCGTCAGGTTAAACATGACCAGCGGGGTTAGCGCCTGGGGCGCCATTTGGGCTACCGGCGCCAGCAGCGGAATCGTCCCGTCGTAGAAGTTGAACTCGCCGCCAAACCATAACTCGTCCCTTACCTGATAGCTCACCGGACGATAGGAAGTACCAAACTTGAAGGTATGGTGCCCACGCGTCCAGGTGACGCTGTCTTCAAACTGGAACCGCCTTTGCCGCGCGTGATACGGCTCATAGTGTTCACCCTGGAAATTTCCCAACGCGCCCAGCGTCAGGTACGCGGTATGCGGCGAGACCACGGGAACATCCGCCACGTTGCTGGGCACCGCCTGCACTCGCACCTGGTTCAGCAGGTTGGTATTGAAGATATGGCTCCAGCCGCCCAACAGCGTGTAGTCCTTCCATATCTGGGTAGTGGCGTCGTCGGGCGAATTCAGCGGATCCAGCACGTACATGCGGCTCAGGTCGTGGTTCATCAGCGAAAAGCGCGTGGTAAAGGTATCGCTGGCGTTGGGCTGGTAATCCCAGCGGGTCACCCAGTTGTGATAGCGCTTCCAGTCGTTGAATGTTCCCGTGTTGTGATCGAGCAGTGCGCCGGTTGCCGGCCAGTTGCTCGGAGTCAGGATGAAGCCGAGCTTCTGCCCCAGGCCCATCAGCAGCGGACTGCCCGACTTCCCCAGCGCCGCCACATAATTCTGCTGCGCCAGATTCGTCAGAATGCCCTGCGCCTCCGGACTGGTCGCGTAACTGCGGAACTGCGGCGTGTCTGTCTTCGTGTACTCATAGGTGGTGAAGAAGAACATTTTGTTCTTTACGATCGGCCCGCCGAAGGTCACTCCCGGAACAAAATTCTGCTCAAACGCCTTGCTTCCCGTGCGCGGCGCAAAGTAGTTGCTCGCGTTGGTGGAGTGATTGCTGAAGAATGCATAGGCGCTCCCGTGGTAATCATTGGTCCCGGTCTTGGTCACGATGTTGACCGCAGTACCTGAGGTGAAGCCGAATTCCGCCGCGAACGAACTGCGATTCACCTGCAGTTCCTGCACCGAATCCAGCGGCACATTGGGTGTCCTCAGCTGCCCTGAGCCGTAGTCGTTTTCCCCGCCGTCAATGGTCACCAGGTTGTTGCGGCCGTTGCTCCCGCCGATGGAAAAACCCGAGCTCTGGAATCCGGAAAATCCGGGATTCTGCGCGCGCGGCGTCTCCGAACTGGAAACGCCCGGCAGCGTGTAGATCGAGTCGGTGAAACTCCGGCTCAGGTTGGGGAGATCGCTGACCTGGCGCTGATCCAGCGTGTTTGCCTGCTGGGTTTGCTCAATTTCCACCAGCGCGCTCTGGGCCGAGACTTCCACCGTCTCGCTTGCCTCGCCCAGTTGCAGGTTGAAGTTGTAGGTTGCAATCTGGCCTATGGAAACAGAAACCGTTGCGGCGGCCTGCGCGAATCCCTGCGCTTGAACCTGAACCTGATAGGTTCCGGGTTGCAGCAGCGGGAACCGGTATTCGCCGTCGGCGCCGGTTACGATCTTTTTTACCAATCCCGTGCTGGGACTTTTGATGGTGATCGTGGCTCCCGCCACCAGCAGGTGATGCGGATCAAAAACAGTACCGGTTAACGTTGCTGTCGAATAGTCGACCTGGCTGAAGACTACCTGGGGTGCCAGCAATGCCGCCAACAGAAGAAGAGAGAGGATGAGCAGCTTTCTGCGCATGGCAGAGCCTCCTTAGCCCTGTGCGCGATTCTGGAGCTCTTCCTGGGCGGGCAACAAGCATTCCCTGGGAGAGAATGGTTGGCCCGGCGGCGGGCAGATTGCTCAGCTCGCGCCGACCTCAATGACGCTTCTCAGCTTTCAGGGTGAGTTAACGGGCAGGGTCCGGGGAAACACTTTCCGTCGCGTCCACCTTAGTGCCCTCCATCCCACGTGTCTGTGACCAACCTCACCGCATCAGGTGAGAATCAGGGCCTGCCGCGATCATTTTTGATATCAGCTGAAATCGAGCCCGCGTCAAATTGTGTTTGCCCGCCGAAGCGTCACAAGTCTTCTCCTGCCTCTCGACGGTGAAAAAGATTTGATTCTGCTAAGCTAAGCGGCCCCACATTTTTCCAATTCTGTTCCCTGGGTGCGCTCCATGAAACCGCAAAAAGCTAACCGCGTTCCCGACTTGTTTTCTGTTTCGGGGAAAATTGCTTTAATTACCGGCGGCTCCCGTGGCATCGGCTTGATGATGGCGCGCGGGTTGCTGGAAGGCGGCGCCAAGGTTTACATTTCCTCGCGCAAACAAGCAGCCTGTGATGAGGCCGCGACCTTACTGCGCGAGGCCGGCGAGTGCGTCTCGGTGCCGGCCGACGTCTCCACGGCTGCCGGCTGCCGCCAGCTGTCCGTTGAGTTTGCGAAACGCGAAAGCCGTCTCCACATCCTGGTGAACAATGCCGGCGCTGCCTGGGGCGCGACCCTCACCGACTATCCCGAGTCCGGCTGGGACAAGGTGATGAACACCAACGTGAAGTCCATCTTCTTCCTTACCCGGGAACTGCTGCCCTTGCTGGAAAAAACCGCCACGCCCGCCGACCCCGCCCGCGTCATCAACATCGGTTCCATTGACGGACTCAAGCCGCCCTTCTACGAGGCTTATGCCTATTCTGCAAGCAAAGCCGCCGTGCATCATCTCACCCGCGACCTGGCAGGTAAGTTGGCGGGCAAAAACATTACCGTCAACGCGATTGCTCCCGGACCCTTCGAAAGCCAGATGACCGCAGCTCTGCTGCAGAATTTCCAAACCCGGATTGAGCAGACGTGCCCTTTGCGCCGCATCGGCGAGCCAGCGGATATGGCTGGAGCGGTAATTTATCTGGCCTCCCGCGCCGGCGCCTACGTCAACGGCGCTGTGATTCCGGTGGACGGCGGGATTTCCATCGGCTGAGTTCCACCGCCGAGAACGCCAAGTTCGCGGAGAACACCCTTCTTATGAAATCTCTGCGTCCTCGGCGGTGAAGGTTTTGACTAAGCCAGCGTTTGCGCCTTGGCCAGGCGTTCGGCAATAACAATGTACGCGGAAGGATTAAATGCCATGCCCACATGCGTCCCGGAGACTTCGAAGTTCACTTCCGGATTTTTGGTGATGCAGGTCCGCCAGTCCACAATGCCGTCAACGCGCGTATAGACGGCGGTCTCCAATACGCCGTCGGGAATACGGCGTCGCAGCGAATCCAGGAAATCGCAAGTGCAGCGTCCCGTGTAGCAGCCGGGCAACACCCCGGAACCATGTTCTTCCAGGATGCGCTTACGCACCGCATCCGCGACACCCAGCACGCTGCGATGGGCCACGGTGCCGCGGAAGGGCGCAGCCAGCGTAATCACCGAGGCGATGTCGTCCGGCCTCTGCCCCGCCACCGAGCGCGCAATGATTCCCCCCAGGCTATGTCCAATCACGTGCACTGGGCGCTTGGTCTGTTTGCGCGCCTTGGTGATGGTGTCATTCAGGCGACGCTGGATCAGCAGGTTCGGGCACTCAGCGTTCACCCCGATCCCCGAGTAGTAGGGACGGTACCCGATGCGCTTCAGCCAGGAATGCAGTTCCAGCAGGTAAAGGTCGGTACCCAGGAAGCCAGGAATAATGACCACTCCCGACTTGTCCCCGTGGGGCACACCCAGGCCGTAATACACCGGCGTGGCATGCAGCAAAAGCAACTCCGCGGCAAACAGCGCCTCGGTCCAGAGCGTGACTTTCGCTTCCGCCCGATCTCGGATGTGGTTGCGCCCCGCAGCCATAACTCGACGTTTGGAACTGCTACTTCGGGCCCCAGGTTGTATGCGAACACGCGGCCAGCCGTAGCCGCATGGGGGCGGGCGGGAGGACATCCCGGGTGGGGACGGGTTTCGGGTCCCCTTACCGGCTACAGCCTACACTGAATTTTCGAAAAACACCATGCAGTTTTGACCCGCATCCCCCCTTTGCGCGCCCCTACCAGAGGCACAAGCAGGCTGGCGCGCCAGGCTGGTTGACCGGGCACGCCAGCGGACTTGTGCTGCCGCGTCAAGAAGCGACAGGTCGAGGGAGCTAGACCGCTGCCGCGGCTGCCTCCTTCTTCACCCCGCGCACCGGACGACGGGCATGCCGAACGGGTTTGCTCGCAGCCTTGTGTCCATTGCGCGGCTTCAGCATGACGCCCATCAGCTCCTTCTGCGCGTCCACGAAGCTCTTCACTCCCTCCCGTGTCAGTTCGGCCAAGGGCATCAGCGGCAGCGGCCGCATCAGTTCAATCGCCTTGCCTGCGGCTTTCAGATTGACGTTCATCTGTTGGCCGGCTACGTCGAACAGGCTCTTCTGCGCCTCGATGAACGACTCCGTGGCTTGCCGCGCCAGTTCGGCGATTTCCGTTTTCTTCATCTTCTTGTCCGCTCCGTTGGTGTGCTTGCCGCTAGTAGCCTTGCCGGTTTCCTCAGCAATCACATCCAGGAACTTCTTTTGTGCGTGCACGAAGTTTTCCATCCCTTCGCGGGCCAGTTCAATCAGGCGCTCGCCGTCGAAGGCCTTGCCCGTCTTGGCCGCCTCCACCCAGGTGTGCGTCTGCTTGCCGGCAATTTTCAGGAACTCCTGCTGCATGTCAATGAACGTGTCCACGCTGCGCCGCAGCAGATCGGTCATGGCGGTGGCCGGGGCGAAGTTGCCTACCCGTTCCTTGACGCCCGTCATGACTATCTTGTTCTGCTCCTGCGCCAGGTTCAGCAGCACCTTTTGCGCTTCGATGAAGTTCGACATGCCCTCTCCCGTCAATTCGGTGAGGATGGTAGTGGGTGAAAAATGCGGGTCGGCCAGGCGTTCCCGCAGCAGGTGCATCACACTGGCATTCTGCCGCATGGCCAGGTCGAGAAGAATTCGTTGTGTGGCGAAAAAGCTGTTTACTCCCTGCTGCATCCATCCTGACAGCAGGGTAATAAAAGATGACTCCCGAGGATGAGTTCGGGAGGATTCCATCTTGGCAACTGCTGGCATATTCTGCCTCCCTATGCTGCATTGCAGCATCAGCTTTAGAGTAGGAGCATCCCTCTCTCTTGTCAATGGGGACGACAAAATTATTTTTGCAGCGCAGCATAATGCTCGTCTCAAAGTGGAACCGACCTAAGCTACTGTTATATTTAGGTTTATGGTCACGACCATGATAGTTATGGCTCAGTGATACTGCGGCGCGTCATGTTTGCAAGGTGTACACGACCGGGTGGCATATGCCAATATGAGTAAGCCCATAATGTTGCACTGCATATGAGGCACCGCAGATGAAACCCGCCACCGTCCTCATCAAAAAGTATGGCAATCGCAGGCTGTACGACACCACTGGCAGCCGCTACGTCAATCTGGACGACATCGCCGCATTCATCCGCGAAGGCACAGAAGTCCGAGTGGAGGATGCCAAAACCGGGCGCGATTTGACCCGCGTCACCCTCACCCAGATCATCACCGAAGACGCCAAAGAAAAGCCGACCGGGCTGCCCCTGGAACTGCTGCGCCAACTGATCGTCGCCTCCGACCAGGCACGGCAGGAATTCATCATGTGGTATTTGAAATCGGCTTTCGATACCTACCAGACAGTGCAGAGCGCCGTGCAAGACCGCATCGGCAACATGCAGTCCGCGTTGCTCTCCCCGGTGGAATCCGTGAAGCGCTTCCTCGCCAGCAGCCAGCCCCAGCCGCCTTCCGAAGACGACGAACTCAAGTCCTTACGCCGACGGGTGGCGGAGTTGGAGACAAGGTTGAAAAAATCTCCTAAACGCAAGCGCCGACGCGTTACGGCCTAAACGTCGGTTCGCGAGGCGAACTGCTCGCGCAACGCCCGCTTCTGAATCTTTCCCGTCCAGTTCTTAGGCAATGCGGCCTGGAACACCACCCGGCGCGGCACTTTGAACCTGGCCAGATGCTGGCCCACGTGCCGCCGAATATCTTCGTCGCTGGCCTCTGCTCCCGGCTTCAACTGAATCACGGCGCAAATCTCCTCCCCAAAAACCGCGTCGGGCATGCCCACCACCGCGGCCTCCGCCACCGCCGGATGCAAGTACAGCGCCTCTTCAATTTCGCGCGAGGAGATGTTTTCCCCGCCCTTGATGATCAGATCCTTCTTGCGGTCAGTGATGTACAGGTAGCCGTCGGCGTCCAGGTGCCCAATGTCACCGGTATGAAACCATCCATTTTGGAAGGCTTGGCGTGTCGCTTCCGGGTCCTGCCAGTAGCCGGCGCAGATGTTGGCTCC
>DATEGI010000159.1:0-29927 GCA_035280205.1 Terriglobales bacterium
GCTCCTTCATGCTCTCATCCTGGACGGCGCCAAAGATAATGTTGGCTTCGTCGTCGGCCGCGCCCTGGATGATCTGGCACGCCTCATTGACCTCTCTCAAGGTAAGCGAACTGGAACCGGTAATGTTGATCAGGAGACCACGGGCGCCGAAGATGCCGCCGTTATCCAGCAAAGGCGAAGAAATCGCGCGTTTGGCCGCTTCTGCCGCCCGCCGCTCGCCCGAAGACATGGCCGTGCCCATCACGGCGTAGCCCATGCCTTCCATGGTGGTACGCACGTCGGCAAAGTCGCGGTTGATGATGCCCGGCACCTGGATGATATCGGAAATGCCTTGCACCGCCTGACGAAGCACGTCGTCGGCCACGCGGAACGATTCGAAGAAGCCCGCGGCGTTAGCCACGCTCAGCAGCTTTTCATTGGGAATGACGATGACTGTGCCTACCGACTGCATGAGCTCGGCAATGCCCTGCTCCGCTTGCGCCATGCGCCGCTTGCCTTCAAAGCCGAAGGGCTTGGTCACGACGGCCACGGTGAGGGCGCCCAGTTCGTTGGCCAGCGAGGCCACAATCGGCGCGGCGCCGGTGCCGGTGCCGCCGCCCAGCCCGGCGGTGACGAACACCATGTCCGCGCCTTCCAGGGAGTCAATCAGCTTGTCGGTGTCTTCCAGCGCGGCGCGGCGGCCAACTTCCGGGTTGGCGCCTGCACCCAGGCCGTTGCTCAGCTTGCTGCCGAGCTGAATTTTCACCGGCGCGCGCGAGAGCCGCAGCGACTGCAGGTCGGTGTTGGCCACCAGGAACTCCACGCCCTCCAGGCGCGCCTCAATCATGCGGTTGACGGCGTTCACGCCGCCTCCGCCTACGCCCACCACCTTAATTTTTGCCGGCGGTTGCGGCCCGTTGTCCATGCCCACCCGAAGTTCCATTACTTTGTCGCTCATAACCTCTCTTTTCGCGCCCGGAAATTGGGTTTACAACTGCAGCGTAAGTGGTGCAGTCGGCAGGAACAATAAGGTGATACGCGTAGAAGATGCCGTCAGGTTGTGGAAAAGGCGGCTGGTATCCCTGGCGGCGCAGATGACGCTCTGCCCAGTTCGTCGTTTTGTCCTGTCATCCTGGGGGAGCGCGAGTTGAGCTTGGCGAGACGAGCGCGAGTCGAAGGACCTTGTGCTTTTTCCCCGGCGCTAGAAATCGGTTCTGCCGGAACCACGATGCAGTCGCGCAGCGCCAGGCAAGGCTGAACGGCCAGCCGGCGGCAACGGAACAGAAGCAGCGATACCTTTGCCTTCCACAATGGTGTAGATCACATCCGCCGACAGATGGCCGAATTTCTCTATCGCACCGCTGGGCCAGCGCACCTCTACCTCATCCATGGCCCCGGCTGAACCCAAACCGAAGTGCAGGCGCAAATCATTTTGCGAAAGATAGCCCGAACCTGCGCGCACCTCATCGAACTGCGCCAGGCCGGCGGCACGCACCGTGACCCGCGCTCCAATCGCGGCTCGGTTGCTTTTCGTGCCGATAAGGTGGAAGAGAACGCGATGGTAGCCGTCCTGGTTGCGGTTCATCAGGAGCGTGGGCGGGCCGTCCATGTTGGTGACCACTATGTCCACATTGCCGGTATTGAAGACGTCGCCAAACGCCGCTCCCCGCCTGGAATTGGGAGGAACCGCCCCCAGGTCTGCTGCAGCGGCGACTTCTTCGAACTGACCATCACGATTATTCCGGTAGAGCAGCAGAGGCTGGCGATAAGGGGCGCTGCCCTTGACTTCATCCATCTGCGGATAAACGTGCCCGTTGGCCACGAACAGATCAGGCCAGCCGTCATTGTCCATATCGAAAAATCCCGTGCCCCAGCCTACCAGGGGATAGCTGGCCTGCCCCAAGCCCGAGCTCCAACTGACGTCGTCAAAGCCTTGTGCGCCCAAATTGTGGTACAGGGTATTGGGCTGGTCGGCGAAGTTGCTCACGAAAATGGACAGCCGCCCGCTGTGATCGTAGTCGGCGAAATCCACCCCCATGGAGCCGAGTGCGTTTCCATCAGCATCCAGCGCCGCTCCCAGGAGCATGCCGGTTTCCTTGAACGTGCCGTTGTGTTCGTTGTGGTACAGGTATTTGGGAGTGGAATCGTCGGCCACAAACAGGTCGGGCCAGCCGTCGTTGTCGTAATCGGCCCACTCCACTCCCAGGCCGTAATAGCCGTCGGGGTCGGATACACCTGCCTTTTTTGACACTTCTTCGAAGGTACCGTCGCCACGGTTGTGGAACAGCAGATCGCCCTCCCCCTGCATCCCCCAGGGCCCGCACTGAACCGCTACTCCCTTGTAGCGGCAGAACTGCTTACTGCCGGGCACGGGCAAATGTTCCATATCGAAGTGCACGTAGCGGGAAACGAACAGGTCCACATAGCCGTCGCGGTCATAATCCGCCCATGCCGCGCCCGTGCTGAACCCACCGCCGCGCACACCCGCCTTGTCGGTTACATCCTCGAAAACACAATTGCCTTTATTGCGATAAAGAGCATTGCCGCCGTAGCCGGTGACGTACAAGTCGAGGTTGCCGTCATTGTCGAAGTCGGCTACCGCCACACCCATGCCCCAACCCTTGCGGGTCAAACCCGCACGCTGCGTGATGTCGGTAAACATTCCGTTCGGTTCCTGGTGCCAAAGCGTGACCATGGGATCGCCGCCCTGCCGATAGCGATCTACCGTGGAGCCGTTGACCATGATGATATCGAGGCGCCCGTCATTATCGCAGTCGAACAGGCCGATCCCCCCGCTGATGGATTCGACCACGTACCGCTTCTCCGGGGCCGAGAGGTGAGAAACGTGCAGGCCGGCCTGGGCGGCAACATCTTCAAACCGGGGGACAGGAGGCAAGTTTGCGGATGGGGCTCTCTTCCTCCCTGGCAACTGCGGCGGCTGAATAACCACCGGCGCCGAAGTAGGGGGCGTAGCCGGCTTCTGCGCCCACAGCGGTGCGGAGAACAACAACAGCAGTAGCAGCCAAACCGGGAGCGCTCTCACGACGCGCACATTCTAGCAGCAAACAAAAAGCCCTGACCGCCGCGGAGCGGCCAGGGCGAGATCAGCTAAGCGATGCTAGAACAGGAACTTCAGGCCCAGCTGCAGAATGCGTGGGTTATGCGCCGCACTGGAATTCAGGAAGTCTGCCTGACCAATGCACGACGCGCCCGTCTGTCCCGTGCAATCAAAGGAGTTGGTGCTGGAACTGAAACTACTGCCGATGCCGCCCGAACCACCAGAGATGGGCGCGAAGTTGGTGTGGTTGAAGATGTTGAACGCCTCCGCGCGGAACTCCAGCGCTATCTGTTCGTGAATCGTGAAGTGCTTGAACAACGCCATGTCAAAGTTGGTGTAGTTGGGGTTGCGCAGGAAATTCCGGTTGGAATCGCCAAAAGTTAAACCGCGCGGCAGAGCGAAGGCGGCGGGATTGTAGTCTAAGTACGGGCCGACGCTGCCAAACGCACCATTAGTTCCGGCATAGGGATTGCCGATAACATCGAGGTAGGAACCGGAACTGGCGACTCCATTACCCACGCCGGCATTGTCAGTGAAAGCGGCCCCGTTGGTGACACTGAAAGGGGTACCGGTGTTGTAAGCGACGATGCCCGACCATTGCCATCCCCCGAGCACAGCGTGAGTCAGGCCGGAACCGCGGAAGAACGGCAGGTCATAGACGTAGCCGATGTTAAGGATGTGCCGCTGGTCAAAGTTCGAGCTGGCACGGGCAGCGGAGGGGTCGTAAGAGTTCACGAAGGTGCTGTCGAAGCGATCCGACGAATCGTCAATAGAATGCGCGTAAGTGTAGGCCACGTTCAACTGCAGGCCGCCCACGCTATGACGCAGGCCGAATTGCAGCGCATGGTAAATGGAACTGGCCATGTCCTGTATGCCATTAATATCGGCATACCCCAGGTAGGGGCGGAATGGGTCGGCAACCGTCGAACCACAGGCCACCGCCAAATTGATCGCTGCCTGCCCGGTAACGGCCACCCCGCTGGGCGTTTTGAAAGTACTACAGTCGTTCTTACCGATGACTTCGCCTGCCTTGTAGGGATTGAGCGAGAGCGGCACCGGATGTAACTGGTTAAAGTCCAGCACCCGCGCCAGGTGCGTGCCCTTGCTACCCACGTAGGAGAGGGTAGCCACCGTGTTCTTCACGATCTCATGCTGCACATCGAAATGCCACTGCTGCACATACGGCCACTGCGCCTTGGTGGGGAGAGAATTCACCGTCAATGTGAATAGCGGGTTGGTAGCAGTTGGCCCGGCGGTCGTGATGCGATTGTAGCCGCTGGTAATCAGGGCACCCGTGCCTGGGGCAACGATGCTCTTAATATTAGCTTGCGTGGCTGCCAGCACGCCCGGAGGCGAGTTCTCCAGCGACTCGGTATTGGCCTCGTTGCCGTTGGTCTCCTCCCAGAAGACGCCGTAGCCCCCGCGAATCGCCCAGCGCCCATTGCCGAACGGATCAAAGGCAAAGCCGATGCGAGGCGCGGGATTGAACAGGTGCCCGGTCATGCAGCCATCAGGCACTCCTTTGGTCACGCCGCACTGCACAATGCCATCGAAGGGGTTTGTGTTCGGACCGTAAATTAAAGACCCATCGCTGGCGACTCCTGGAGCGGTGGCGGGATTATAGGCGGCAGGATCAAAGTTATACGCCTGGTGATTCTTCTCCTTATAGGTGCCGTACATGCTGACCCGGAGTCCTAGGTTCAGCGTCAGCTTGTCGGTTACGTGCCAGTCGTCCTGGAAATAAGGCTCGAAGGTTTTCTCCCGGTTGTAGTACTTCACTATGTTTCTCTGCTGCCCAAAGCTGGCAATGTTGCCCATCAACAAATCGGCGAACGGGTTTCCGGTACTGACTGCAGTGTTGCTCCCGTCGAAGGTTATGTAGCCGGGAGTGCCGCCCGGACCAAGTTCACCGCCCAGTTCGTTCTTCTGCCGGAAAGCGGAGAAGAAGCCGAACTGCAGATTGTGGCGGCCCACAATCTTGGTCATGTTATCGCGCAGCGTGTAGCTCGGGTTGGAGTTGTAGGTTCCGTTAGGAATGTATCCCGGGTCCTCGCCGAAGTTGAACTGTGAGGCGCCGCCGGTCAGGTTAATACCCGGAATCACCGGGCCCGAAGCGGTGTTAAACACTCCAAACAGCGTTCCCATATCCATATTGGCCGGGCGCTTCCAGGCATTGGGGTCGGGAGAACCGGTGTTGTTGAGGATGATGTGGTCAGTGGTATAGCTGACCACAAATTCATTCAACAACGTGGGCGTAGCGGTGGTATTCAGGCGGGCGACCAGGCTCACGCCGGGGCCGTCAAACGTGGTGCCGACGGTGGGGAAATCGCCGGAATTGGTCCACAGTGGAACCGGCACCACCGTATTCCAGGAATCGTGAATGTAGTGGAAGCTGAGGCGGTTTTTTGAGTTGATATTCTCGTCAATGCGCAGCAACTCTTCCCGCCAATTGGTGGGCTGCACCGGCGAAGACACAAAGGAGTTGCCTGAGTTCGCTGTCGGGATCAGGGCGTTCTCCAGGAGAGTGCCGTTGATGTTCACCGGAACCTGATTATTGGTAAAGTAGCCGCCCACGACTGGGATCTGCGGGCAACTCGGGAAGTTCACCACATCTACCGGACTGCCAGCCGCTGGACATACGTCAGAGAAATTGCCTGCACGTTCAGTCGTGGTGGGTACCTGGGCATTGAAGTTCTGACCTGGCACCCGGTCCTTGCGCCATTCTTGCGACCAGAAGAAGAAGGTCTTGTCCTTGTCCTTGTTATAAACACCCGGAATGTAAACCGGTCCGCCAACGGTGTAGCCGTAGTCGTTCTTCTTATAAGGCGGAACCGTCTGCTGGAAGTAGTTGCGGGCGTTAAAGGCGTCGTTGCGGACAAACTCGTAGACGTTGCCATGGAACGAATTGGTGCCCGACTTGATTTCGGTCTCTACCGTGCCCGAACCGTTGCGGCCGTACTGGGCTCCGTAGTTGGAGGTCAGCACGCGGGTCTCGGCAATCGCGTCAATGCTGGGATAAACGTTCAGCGTAGAGTTACTGCCGTTATCCATGTTGTCGCCGCCGTCCAGTTCCCAGTTGTTGTACTCCACCCGGCCGCCATTCATGCTGAAGCTGACGTTGCCGTAAACACCGACCGTGCCCTCATCCTGCCCCGTCTGGTTGCTGACGCCTGGAACCAGAGTCGCCAACTGGGTGAAATTGCGCCCGTTCAACTGCAATTGCGTGATTTCTTTGCCTGTCACCGTGCCGGCCAAATCGGATGATTGGGTCTCCGGTGCCACACTCGTGCCCTGCACCGTAATCTCGGTAGCGGTGGCGCCTACCTGCAGCGTGGCATCCTGGCGTAGCTTCTGGCCGATGCGTAAAGCGATGGCCTTGGTCTGGTACTTCTTGAACCCGGGCGCCTCGACGCTCACGTCGTAGGTGCCGCCCGGCAATCCGCCTACCAGCCAGTCACCAGTGGAATTGGTCGTCGTGGGACGATTAATTCCTTGGCTCGCATTGCTTACCGTCACTTTGGCATTGGCAACGGCTGCCCCGGAGGAATCATGCACCGTGCCCGTTAGCTGGCCGGTATCCTGCGCGAATCCGGCTAAGGAGAGGAGGAAGAGAACAGCGAATACTGTCGCAACCCACCGCAGATGAGCTTTCATGCCACGACTCCTTTACGGCGAAGCGCCGGAACTGGAAGAAACACCTGGCTTGCCCAGAGACACATATTTCCCGTTTTGGGTGGCAATCGATAAGCCACTGTAGGAGATTCACGCTCGGTGCGATAAAAACAGTTATCACCTTTAACATCAACCGTTTCCCTTGTTATCTCGGTGAGAGTACCCGGACTAGTAGAAATCTACTATCCGTGATTCCATAACATAACCACTAACTATATGAATTATGGGAGAGTGCCTGGCCAGTGCTGCGGAATCACATCTTCTGTCCGCCAACTGCCTGCAACTGCGGATGACAATCGGCTGACACCGACAAACCAGCATGGTCTGCCGCCCTCTGAGTGGCCCTGCTTGACGCTGCGGTCGCAAAGCCTAATATTCAAGTCTGGCTTCGGTCCACAATGCTGGTTCTCGCCCTTTTCTTGGCCCTAAATCCGTTTTTTCTCGGCACAGGCCGATCCCTCGCCGCTCTGCCTCAAACTGCGGAAGCGGCTACCGACGGCATTCGTGACGCATATTTAGGAGGCGAAAAGGCGCTTCAAGCCGGTGACCTGAGCACAGCGGAGAAGGCCTTCCACGAAGTGCTGGCACGCCAGCCCAATGATCCCGGGGCAAACGCTAACCTGGGGGTTATCTATATGCGGCGTCAGCAGTGGACCACTGCACTACGTTATCTGAAGACAGCCGAGCGCCTGGCGCCCAACCTGGCCGGTGTACGCCTGAATATTGGGTTGGTTTATTACCGGCAGAGCCAGTATGCGAGTGCTATTGCCCCCTTCGCCTCAGTGGTGCATCAGGAGCCTAAGTTGTTGCAGGCACGATACCTGCTGGGATTGTGCTACTTCTTCACCGGAAATTATGCGCGTACGGTCACGACGCTTGAGCCCATCTGGCCACAGGAAACCTACAACCTCAACTACCTCTATGTGTTAGGCATCGCCGCACATAACTCCAAGCACAACGAACTCGAGCAGCGCGCGCTCGGGCGACTAGTGGAAATTGGCGGCGACACACCCGAGTTCCACCTGATCATGGGCAAGGCCCACGTGAATCGCCAGGAGTATGACGAGGCCATCCAGGAATTGAACAAAGCGGCGCAGGGCGACCCCAAACTGCCCTTTGTTCACTACAACTTGGGCATAGCTTACGTGCACAAACAGCAGTATGAGCAGGCGCGCGATGAATTCCTGAAGGACATCGCCGTCGAACCCGACGTAGCCCTCAATTACGACCAACTAGGCCAAGCCTACGTGCAACTTGGCCAAGATGGTCCGGCGGAGGACAACTTTCAGAAAGCAGTGAAACTTGATCCGAAGCTTTCCACCTCATACCTGGGCTTGGCCAGCATTTACCAGAAGCAGGAGAAATATCCCGAGGCGCTGCGGGCACTGAACGCTGCCGAAAAACTGACGCCGCAAGCGGCTCGAATTCATTACCTGAAGGGCCAGGTGCTGCGGCGCATGGGCAAGATGCAGCAAGCCAGGCTGGAACTGGATACTGCCACCCGGCTGATGAATGCCCTGCGCAACAAGCGGGAACAGCAGTTGGAGGGTACCCCCGACCCGCAGCTGGCTAAGGAGCCGCCGCAGTAAGAGGTGGGTGTGCGAGGGCAGGATGCCCTCGCGACAGCCGGCGGGACGCCGGCGCTACACTTGCCACTACGCGGCAATGCGGCGGATTAAGTCTTCCTGCTGGTCCTTGCTTTCGGCGCCAATGGTGAAAGCATCCAGCACGCTGAGGGACAAAGCGTACTTCACCGCCTGGTCCTGGCGGTCGCTCAGGTCGCCCTGGCCCAAAATCTTCATGCCTACAATGCCCTTGCCTGCTGACTTCATGGTGCGCAGCACGCCCAAAACGGTCTCCGGGTCGGCGTCCATGTGGGAACCGATAGGATTGATGCGCACCAGGTCCACATCCACCCAGTGCGACTGCGCCGCCGCGCGCAGCGCGCCTATGGTGTGGCAGGAGCAGCCGTGGGCGCGGATGATTCCCTTCTCTTTCGCTTCCGAGAGCACGTCCATCACGCCGCGGTAGCGGGTGGTCCAGTCGTCGTCGCTGAGGCAATGCATCAGGAAAATATCAAGGTAGTCGGTGCCCAGTTCCCGGCGGAAGCGGTCGAGGTCGGCGCGGATGGCGGCCGGCTCCCGCGACCACGACTTGGTGAGCAGGGTGACCTTATCGCGGGGCACATGCCTGAGAGCCTCGGCCACGTGCGGGTGGGTGCCGTAGGCGTCGGCGGTATCGAAAAAGCGCAGCCCGTGGTCGTAGCCATTCAGCAGCAGGCGAGACAAGCCCTGTACTCCCAGCGCGCTCTGATTGGAGTGGTGGCCAAAACCGATGGTGCCGGTGCCCATGGCCAGGCGGCTAGTGCGGATGCCGGTCTTGCCCAGCACGACGGTATCCGTGGCGCTGAATTTGCCCGGCAGCGGCGCGGCGAGCGCGCTGGGAAGCACTTTGGCGCCGGCCCAGGCTGCCGCCCAGCCCAAGGATGCGCTGATGAGGAATTCTCTGCGCTTCATGATGCCTCCTTGCAGCGGGCCGGCCAGTGCCTGCAACCTCAGAAGACGAATTCTGACACGATTCGATAGCCGGGGGGCGCTTATTTACATTTGCGGGCGCTCCTCTGCCGCCTGATACCATGATTGTTGATGGCTCTCCACGAGCTGCACCCGTATACCGAAGCCGAAATCGCGACTGTTCCCCAGGAAGCAGGGGTTTACGTGCTGTTTCAGGTGGAGAATCCACTACATGTCGGGGGCGCGGCCAATCTTCGCCAGCAACTGAAAAGCGAGAGGACGCGGCTGCCGCAGGCTACGCATTTCGCGATTGAGACCGGATATGCTTCCGAGCGCGAAGCGGCCAAGCGGGTCGAAAAAGTTAAGAGCGAATTGGGCCGGGTGCGGGTGGAATGGTTTGCCGGGCCAAACCGCTAAAACCCATGCCTGCTTAAATCTCTAGTTGCAGATAAGCGCAGACTCCGAATGGTGCAATCCTTCAGCTCGCATCATGTTGCATAAATGGGACTTACGGGTGCGGCGCAGCGTGACTGTTGTCACTGCATCCAGTTTGGGAGTAGAGTACGCTGTAATTGGGCCAATAGAAGCTCCCCCGGCCTGGGAGGGGCATATGGGCACACTCTTCCACGCGTTCGATGATCTGCTGACCTTCGGTACGGTCATTATCCTCGCCATGATTGTGGGCGGAGTACTGGTGGTTGTAACCATGCTAGCCGACAGCGTGTGGCTGTATCGCGCCGCCCACCAGCAACATGAAGAGGAAGCCCAGCCCGGATGGGTGGCGATGATCCGCCACTGGCGCCACCACGACCGCCAGCTGAAGAAATCCGCGTAGCCAATTTCTCTCGCCGGAAAGAGGTATATCTCTGACGCCAAGGTACCTTCCGGCCGTGGTGCGAAGAATTGGTGTTGTAGCTAGCTTCAGTGGTGGGGTCACGCGAAGTACAGCCAGAGGAAGAGGCCCAGGAGCAGGAGCGTGAGAATGCTCCAACCAATGGAGAGAGCGGAAAACACGGCCCGCGCTCCGTGTCCTGGGGAGAATGACCTGGACAGCAATACGATTCCACCCACTTGGAAGGCCAGAGTGGCGACGAGTCCGAAAATCAGGTAAGCCTCGGCCAAACCACCCGCAACCGCGCCGATTCCGGTCGCCTTATTTTCGGATATTCCGCGGAAGATCCTGCTCATTCCAATGATGAGCGGAATAGCTGGAGCCCAAGCCAAAAGAAGACCCCAGATGTAGGTCTTTCTCCTCCCCGCCTGATCGGTGGCTTCGGCGCCCATTTGGCTGGGAAGCTTGTCACCCGCATCAGCGAAAATCAATTCCTACTTTCCGGACGACCCAGAGATTCTAAAAGCCTGGCGTTTTTAGATGAGCACGCAATACAGTTCCCAGCAGGGCTGGCCATTGCGCTCGCTGGTGGTGAAGCTGAATTCAGCCTGGGTAGCGTGCAGTGCTGACGCGATCTCCTTCCACAAGCCGACGGCCAGCGGGCACTTGCCGTTCATGGCGTCGCGCAGCGTGTTCACCGGCAGATCGGCCATGCCCGCTAAGTCGCCGACCGACAAGGCGCGGTTGGCCAGCAGCTCTCGCCACAGTTGCGCTGTAGCCGGATGCAGGTAAGCCTCGGCCACAGGCGAGGCGACAGTTGGCAGTTTCGCCATGGCCCTATGGTTTCGTGGCGGCCGACTTGGGTCAACGTTACCTCCGGACAGGCGAGCCGCCCGCAATGGTTCAGGGAAAGCAAGACAACCAGCTAGCAACAAAAATGGACATTAGCCCCACTCTCTGCCGCTATCATTACTCAGCGGGAACTCCGAGCGAGCAAGAACAGGATTCGAGATGATTCAGCGCATCTGCGTGTTTTGCGGGTCCAATGATGGGGCGAGACCGGAGTATCTGGCCGCCGCCACCGCGCTGGGCAAGCAGTTGGCTTCGAGAAACATTGGACTGGTGTACGGAGGCGCCGGCGTGGGCCTGATGGGCGCGGTGGCCGATGCCGCGCTAGCCGCGGGCGGCGAGGTCATTGGCATCATGCCGCGCAACCTGGTGGAGCGCGAGGTGGCGCACAGCAAGCTGCGTGATTTGCGCGTGGTGGGCTCCATGCACGAGCGCAAGGCGCTGATGGCCGAACTGGCAGACGCCTTTATCGCCCTGCCCGGCGGCCTGGGCACGCTGGAGGAGTTTTTCGAAGTGTGGACCTGGGCGCAACTGGGCGAGCACACCAAGCCCTTGGGCATGCTCAACGTGGCCGGATATTATGACCCGCTGCTCGTGTTTTTCGATCATCTGGTCAATGAGCGCTTCATCCGCCCGGAACATCGCGCCATGGTGCTGGTGGAAGAGGATTGCGGCACTCTGATCGCGCGCTTTGCCAGCTATAGTCCGCCCGTAGTGAGCAAGTGGATTGATCGTGGCACGATCTAAACTGGCTTGGTGCGGGTATTCCCGTCTTGAACCGGACGTCACCGACTGTTATTCTGGCCGACAACGTCTATACTTCGATTTAACGACCGCATCTTCTTACTCGTCAACTCCTCAACCGGCAGTTCGAACAACCCCAAATGGAGGAGATTATGAAAGCAATACGCCTGCATAAGCGAGGCGGCCCTCAGGAGCTGTTTTACGAGGAAGCCCCGCGTCCGACCTTGCGCGCCGGTGACGCGCTGGTGCGCGTCTACGCCAGCGGCATAACTTTCGCCGAACTTACCTGGGACGAGACTTATCAAACGGAGGATGGCGCTTCCCGCTTGCCCTCCATTCCCGGCCACGAAGTCTCAGGAATCGTGGAGGAGGTGAGCGCCAGTGTGCCCCTGCTCAAGGCGGGAACTGCAGTCTATGGCCTGACTTCGTTTTCCCGCGATGGGACGGCAGCCGAACTGGTGGCAGTGCGTGCCGAAGACCTGGCCCCCAAGCCGCGCAGCCTGGATCACGCGCATGCGGCGGCGGTGCCGCTGGCCGCTCTCACGGCCTGGCAGGGGTTGTTCGACCATGCCGCGTTGGAGAAAGGACAAAGCGTGCTCATCCACGGGGCTGCGGGAGGCGTGGGCACGTACGCAGTGCAACTGGCGCACTGGCGCGGGGCGCGGGTGACAGCCACCGCGGCGGCGCGGGATGCGGCCACGCTGCGGCAACTGGGCGCCGATGAGATCATTGATTACAAGACGGAGCGCTTTGAAGACCGGACGGGGAAGGTAGACGCGGTCTTTGATGCCATAGGCGGTGAAACCCGCACACGCTCGTGGCAAGTGTTACGCGCAGGCGGCACCCTGGTCACACTGCCGGGCCCCATTCCGGAGGAAGAAGCAAAACAGCACGAAGCACGTGGCATGTTCTTTATCGTGAGGCCCAACCGCGCGCAACTGGCGACCATCGCACAGTTGATTGATGAGAGCAAGCTGCGCGTGCTGCTCTCCGAAGTCTTGCCATTACAACGGGCCCGGGAAGCATTCGAGCTTGGTGCCAGCGTGCGCAAACCAGGAAAGATTGTGTTGCAAGTGAGCAGGGAGACCGGAGAAGTCGCGGCGTAAGGTAATGGCTATCCAGTTCTGGCGGGAAGAGCAGGCTGGCGTTCGCCTACCACCGGCTTCTTCGGCGGCAAGGTTGGCTCCTCTGCCTGCTCCGGCCCCACTGCGCCGGGTGGCCGCATGGCGGCGGCCGGGGCGCGAACACCGCGCATAATGAAGACAAAGGGAATCATGGCCAGGAACATGATGGCCATCACCCAGAAAGCCTCCACAAACGACAGCATGGCCGTGCTGCTGCACGTAGGCGTAGATGGCGCCATATGCCTGGTGGGCGGCGGTGTGGGCATCGGCGCCCTGGTGCTGGAACCAGGCTTGCAGGCCGGCGAGCGCCTGCCGGGTTTCGCGGTCGCAGGCGCTGATGTTGGCCGCAAGATGATTGTGGTGGAGCTGGCCGCGACGGGCCAGCAGCGTGGTCATGGCGGCAATGCCGAAGCTGCCGCCGATGTTGCGCATCAGGTTAATGATGCTGGTGGCGTTGCCCATTTTCTCCTTCGGCACGCGGGAGACGGCAACCGCCATGATGGGAATCATCAGGCACGCCAGGGCCACGCCCCTGCAGCACCTGCGGCCAGAAAATGTCCCAGTAGCCGGCGTTGAGGTTGAGTCCGGCGAGCTGGAACATAGTGATGGCTCCCGGCACGAACCCAACCACCACAATGCGGCGCGGATCGATCTTGCCGACAAGATATCCGGAGATGGGCGTGGCCAGCAGTGGTGTCCAGGATCTCCATAAAGGTGGCCAGCATCACCGAGACGGTGACCACCCAGGGGTTGATGGAGGGCGTTTTGGGCGGTTCCTCCATGCCTCAATTACACGGCAAGGGCAGATAAGAGGCAGTGACGCGGGTCACGAAGGCGATTGACGAATAAAACTTCTAATCACGAAACAATGAGGCCACGTTGCTTGTCTTCTGGCAGTGCCGGTGCGCAGCCTTTCTGCAGAAAACGTCACGTACTTACTTTCCCTGTTACTACGGTTACTGCCATAGTTGCGCGGCCGGGGATAAGATAACCACTGATGCGAGTAAATTGCCTCCTGGTCAGCCGCGATCCGCAGGTGAAGCAGGTTGTTGCCGATGTGTTTGCCGGGGTTGACGTGCGCCTCCGCGAAAACGCGGTTTCAGCGCTGGAGATGATTGGCCAAAGCCATTTTGACGGTTTTGTTGTGGATTGCGATGGCATTCAGCAGGGGGCCGAAGTCATTGCCGGGATCCGCGGCAGCCGCGGCAACCGCAATTCGGTGATCTTCACGGTGGTGACTGGAAAGACAACCTTCAGCAAAGCCAACGAACTAGGCGCCAATTTTGTGCTCGGCAAGCCGATTGAGAGAGCACGCCTGGAAACCTACCTGCGCTCCGCTATCCACAAAATGGAATCCGAGCACCGCCGTTACTTCCGCTATCAACTGACCCTGGAAGCGGAAATAGTTCGCCTTGACGGCAAGGTTATACCGGCTCAGATTCTCAACGTAAGCGACGGCGGAGTCTGCCTCCGCTTGCTGGACCGCGCCCACCTGCACGGCGCTGTGAGCCTTCGTTTTACGCTTCCCGGGAAAAAGCCCATCTCTATTTCCGCGACGGCCGCGCTTTCCTGGTCTACGGAGCCGATTTTCGGCATGCAGTTTATCAAAATGGATGAGGAAGGGCGGTCGGCTTACGAGGAGTGGCTGCATTCCATGGAACTGGTTTAGAGCAGCACAAGTGCTACTTCTTGTTCAGTAAAATCTTCATCAGGAACTCCCGATCCTTGCCGCCACCTGGGATTTCGTTCTGATCTTCCAAATCGAATCCCCAGATGTTCTTGTCCGGTTCGGCGCACTCAATGCCGGCCTGGAGTTCCGACGGCCCCAGTCGTCTGGTCCAAATGACGCGGAAGCGAGCCTTGCCTTGCCCGCGCTGCAGGATGATCATCTGCCCGGGCTCAATTGGCGCGCGCAACCCGCCGACGCGGGCCCCGGTTTCGGTAATGTCAATGGTGTGGAGAAACTGCCCTGCGGCCTGGCCGTTGGCGTCGCCACGGGACAGCCGCACAGGAAGCACTACTTTCTTGCGCTTATGCCGGCGCCGCTCAGGGTACATCGTGGCGCGAATCTATCGTATTCCGAGATGTCAACCAAATTACCAAAGTCATATCGGCGGCAGTTCCCCATGACCGATCTGCGTAGGCCAATGGCCACCGTCATAAAAACGAGAACCGTTACTCTATCCTGGTATTGAAACTGAACAGCATCTGCCAGCGGCCATCGCGATATACCCACATGCGGGTATTAAAGTAGGGCTTGCCGTTCGGGCGCTGTTCGCGGGCGACCATGATGACTGTCTCGCCCATATCGAACATGCGGGCGGAAACCAGGGGAGGCGGCGTGGAGTGCGCGCCGGTTTGCTTCAGCTTCCGGATCTGGGCGAGCCGGTCAGACTTGCTGAAAGGCCGGGCGTGGTGGGTATCGGTGGCGGTAAACTCGTCGGCGATCAGGCGCGCGTAGGCGTCGGCATCATTGTCTGCCATGGCGCGCATGACGCCTTGCCAGGAAACGACGGCAGCTTTCTCGTTTTCAGTTTGCGGCGTAAACGGGATTGAGCGGCAAGGATTCTCGCAATCGGTGGCGCCCGGATCGGGATTCTCCGACTTCGTAACCTGCAGCACTTCCTGATAAAGGAGAGCGCGCCAGCCGGCCGGACGCCGCACCCAGATGCGCAGGACGTGCATCTGGCCACGGTCCGCTCGCACCACCGCTGCATTGCCATATTCCCGCAGTTGAACTTGCTCGCCGGAATTGGCGGGTGAGGGGAATGTCTGCAACATCATCGGCCGATCTTGGCTTTTCCCTCGGGAGTCAATCCAGGTGAAGTCAGGGTCCAGCAGGGCCGCAACCGCGGCGCGGTTGTGGTTAGCTACAGCATGAAGCAATGCCCCGTCGGCTTGAGTCACGGCGCCCTGCGCTGCGGCGACCAGGGGCTGGGCGCACGCGAGCAACGTTACAAACAAAATTGTACTGACGGTTCGCCGGGAAAGATTTCGCATGTAGATATCAGGAACAATAAAGGCAGGGCACGACCCAGTTCAACCCCCAACCCTTCTATCAATGAGAGGAGGATGGCGAGGAGGCACTCCCTGGAACTGCCCCCGGAGACAAGGGTTGCAACTCTATGTCCAACTGCTTCTGCTCGCCGGCCGCCACTCGCAACACGGGATGTGACTGGTCATCGGAATCGGTGTAGACCCAGCCCTTATATCCTTGCGCGGTCACGATGACCACGAGGTCAGAGGCAACCGGAACGACAACTCGAAACTTGCCGTGCTGCCCAAAGCTGCTGCCGCCGCCCTGGCGATCGAGTTCTACATATTGCACTTGAAATTGCCGGACCGGCTTTCCACTCGAAGCGTCGGACACCGAACCCAGCAATATGCCGCCTGGTTTAAGGTGGAGCGTGACGTGGGCATAAGGGGTGTCGGCGGTAAGCGTGACCTTTGGCCCCTGCTGGGCATCAACCCCAGACTGGTCCGCAGCATCCCCGGCAAAAACTGTGTAGCTGCCGATTTTGAGATGCTCGAACTGAAATTGACCGTACTTGTCGGCCGAGATGGGACAGGAGCTTTCTGTGGTGATTCCGGAGTTGCGATCGCCGTAACTGACCGAAAGGCAAACTCGCGCGCCCTCCGCCACCTGCCCATTTGCATCCAGCACTGTCCCGGCAATCATGCCCCGGGCTTCATCCGCGAAAAATGGAGACTTTTCCTGAGCCAGCGTGGGGAGCGTTGCGCTAAGCACAAAAATCAAGAGCAACTGGTAGCTGAAACGCATGACGGACTCCTTTCGCGTCAGCTTTCCGGAACCCGAAATTCCGGCCCTGTGCAGCGCCATTGTAAGCCGAGGGGCCCAGCAGGGAAATAGAGTGGTTGAGGTGGCGCTTGCCTTGGCAGCCCATCCCATGATATAACTAACCAGTTAGT
Organism: Terriglobales bacterium; assembly: GCA_035280205.1. GTDB lineage: Bacteria > Acidobacteriota > Terriglobia > Terriglobales > Acidobacteriaceae > JAICWP01. The sequence goes on from DATEGI010000159.1 coordinate 16,702, forward strand.
TAATTACGAAACGTCATGACTACCACTGCCAAAACGCCCCGCCTCGGCAGCCGCGGACGCCCGGAGGAAACCCGCGCCTCCATCCTTGAGGCAGCCACCCGCGAGTTCGCCCAGGAAGGCGTGGCCGGCGCCCGCACCGACGCCATCGCCCGGGCCGCCCGCGTCAACAAGGCCCTGCTCTATTACTACTTCAAAGACAAGGAAACGCTCTACGGCGCGGTGGTGGACCACGTTTTCGCCGGCCTCGCAGAGCGGGTGCTGGCAGCGCTGAGCAGCGACCTGCCGCCGCGGCAGAAGTATCTGGCCTACGTAGGCGCGCACTTCGATTACATCGCCACCAACCCGGTGCTCCCGCGTATCGCGCAGCGGGAATGGATGAGCGCCGGGCGCAATGCTTCCCCGCACCTGCGCCGCATTGTGCAGCGCTATCTGCGGCCCGTTTTCCTGAAGGTGAGCGAGGTGCTGCGCGAAGGAGCAGCCGCGGGTGAGTTCCGCCCCGTGGATCCCATTCAATTTGTGCCCAGCACGATTGCAATTATCGTTTCGTATTTCGCCAACGCGCCGCTGCTGGCCATGATTGCCCCGGGCGACCCGCTCTCGCCGGAGCGCATTGCGGCGCGGCGCGCGGCAGTGCTCGACTTCGTTTCCGCCGCTCTTTTTCAGACCAGGGAGTTGGCCCGGGAAGGAGGGAAACCGTGAGCCAGCGCAACCGCTTCATCATACTTCTGAGCGTGATCTTTGTCGGCGCCTTCATCTATTACCTGGCGACCACCAACCGCAGCCAGGGTCTGGACCTGATCGGCACCGTAGATGCCAACCAGGTAATCGTGAGCCCACAAATCCAGGGACGCATCGAGAAGCTGCTGGTAGACGAAGGCACGCCGGTGAAGGCGGGCGACCTCATCGCGCTGCTCGATGCCAATGAATTGCAGGCCCAGGAACGCGCTGCCGCCGCCACCATCAACAGCCTGCGCTCTAAGGTTTCCGAAACGCTGGCCACGGAGGCGGCCACCAAAGGTTCGACCGCCGGTGATGTGGCCAACTCTGAAGCCCGGCTGGAATCCACCCGCGCGCAGCTGGCACAGGCGGAAGCCAACCTGGAACAGATCAAAACCGACCACGACCGCACCATATCGCTGGCCGCCTCGGGCGTGGCCTCGCAACAAGACAAAGACCGGGCCGACGCACAACTGAAAGCGCAGCAGGCGGCGGTGAAGGCCCTGCAGGACCAGGTGAGGGCGGCGCAGGCGGATTTGAATTCCGCGATTGCGCGCACCCACCAGGCACATGCCGCACAGAGCACCGTGGCCGCCACGCGCGCCGATATGGCCAATGCCGCCGCGCTGCAGGCTCAAGCCCAGGTTCGACTCGGCTACACGCGGGTGCTAGCGCCGGTGAGCGGCACGGTTTCCGTGCGCGCCGCGCGGGAAGGCGAAGTGGTCAATCCCGGCCAGCCCATCGTCACCATCGTGGACCTGAGCGACACCTGGGTGCGCGCGGCGGTCCCGGAAACTTACGCTGACCGCATTGCTCTGGGCGATGTGTTCAATGTGCGCATGCCCAGCGGTCAGGTGGTGCCGGGCAAGGTTTTCTTCAAGGCCGTGGAAGGTGACTTTGCGACCCAGCGTGACGTGAGCCGGCGCAAGCGCGACATCAAAACGGTGGTGCTGAAGCTGCGGATCGAAAATCCAAACGAACTGTTTGTGCCCGGCATGACCGCCGATGTGCAGGTGCCGCAATCTACCCTGCAGTCAGGCTTGCAGCAGCGCAAGCAACAGGCGGCGCAGCCGGCGCCAGCGCAGACCAAGCCGACGGCGGAGTGAGCAGATGGCAGACTTCAAACAGGGCGGCGGCAACGGGCAGGATCGCGGCAATGGCCTCGCCAAGGCGATTGCTGTGGAGCACATCGTTAAGAAATATGGCGAGTTCACCGCCGTGGACGATATCTCGTTCGCGGTGGATGAAGGCGAAACCTTTGGCCTGCTGGGCCCCAACGGCGCGGGCAAATCCACGCTCATCCGCATGATGACCACGCTCCTGCCTATCACTTCGGGGGTGGCGCGGATTGCCGGGCACGACGTGCGCCGCGAGCCGGATGCGGCTCGGCGCGCCATCGGCGTCATTCCCCAGGCGCTGACCAGCGATCTCGACCTGACGGTGGAAGAAAACCTGAACATCTACGCCAAGCTCTACGACGTTCCGCCCCGCGAACGCAAGAAGAACGTGGACGAACTGCTGGAGCTCGTGGACCTCTCCAAGTGGCGGGATGCGCAGACGAAGACGCTTTCGGGAGGCATGCGGCGGCGTCTGGAGATTGCGCGCGGCCTGGTGCACAGCCCGAGAATTTTCTTCCTCGACGAGCCCACCACGGGCCTGGATCCGGTTTCGCGTGTGGCGGTATGGGAGATGCTGGGCAACATCAAGGCGGGCCGTCGCCTCACCATCCTCATCACTACACACTACATGGATGAGGCTGACCGGCTGTGCGACCGCATCGCCATCGTTGATCACGGCAAGCTCGTGGCCCTGGACACGCCCAAGGCGCTGAAAGCCAGCGTGCCCGGCAGCAACGTCATTGAGGCTCAGTTCTCGTCTCCGCCGGCGGACTGGGAGCAGCAGCTACATCGGCTTTCGGAGGTCACCTCGGTGCAGGCGGAAGGCGGCAACACCTTTCGCGTGCTCACCGGAAACGGCTCGCGTACCACCACGGAATTGGTGGAACTCGCGGTCCGGACGGGGGTCGAGGTGCGCAGCCTTACAGTGCAGAACACAACTTTGGACGATGTTTTCGTCCACTACACGGGCCGGCAACTACGCGACGAGACGGTGAAAGCTTACAGCTTCGTCATGCCGGAGCGCCCAGGATTGCGGCCATGAACCGTACCTTCGCCATCATCGAACGCGAACTGCGCAAGTTTTTTCGCTCCCCGGCGCTGATGCTGGTCTCCATGGTGTTTCCCCTCATCCAGCTCATCGTGCTGGGAAACGCCTTTGGCGGCAAAATCCGTGACGCCAGGCTGGGCGTGGTGGACCAGGACCACGGCACGCAGTCGCTGAAAGTGCGCGAGGCATTTGATTCGGTCCGCGCCAACATGCGCACCTTCCTGCCGGTGTACTACCAGAGCGAGAAGCAGGCGGTGCAGGACGTACGCGACGGCAAGCTGCAGGGCGCGGTAATCATTCCGCCGGAGTACTCGCGGCGCGTGTACGAGGAGAACCATCCCCGCATCGCGCTGGTGGTGGACAACAGCGACAACTTCATGAGCTCGGCGCTGGAGCAGAGCTTCACCCAACTTACCGATTCGCTGAACCAGCCGGAGGTGGAGCCGCGCATCATCCAGCAGAAGGTGCTCGACGTGGTGGAGCTCTATCCTTACATCGAGTACATGAAGTACCTTCTGCCCGGCGCCATAACACTGGCCATGTTTGTGTCCGTGATGATCGGCGGGGGCATGCTCTACATTGACGACAAGGCGCGCGGGGTGCACGAAGGTTACCTGGTTACTCCCATCACCAAGACGGAGCTGGTGCTGGGACTGAACGGAGCGGGAGCCATCAAAGCCGTTGCCGCCGGAGTGGTGATTACGGTCATCGGTTCCCTGCTGGCGGGCGTGGGCAGCATTTTTGATCCGCCAACGGTCTTGTGGCTGCTGCTGCTCATTATTCTCACTTCGGTATCGTTCAACGCCATGATGTTTCTGATGATGGTGCGGGTGGAGGACCCGCTGGTGCCCCGCGCCACGTTTGGAATTCTGAACACCCTGCTGTTCTTTCCCAGCGGCTCCATTTATCCCATCGAGGCATTCCCCTGGTGGCTGCGGGGGATCGCCCAGGCTGATCCCTTCACCTACGCGGTGCACGGATTTAAGGCGCTGCTGCTGAAGGAGGCTGGCTTCGTCGCCATCTGGCAGGATCTGGTCATCCTCACTGTGTTTGGGGTGGTGATGATGGCAATTGCCATCCCCCTTTTCAAGCGCTCTCTGTAGGTCGCACCGCGAAACTTCTTCGCCGCGGATGAACGCGGATTTGCGCGGATTGAACAAGGCATAACTTCAACCTCATCCGTTTTGATCCGCGTTTATCGGTGGCAAAGAAGTTGAGTGAAACAGGCACAGCATCGTGGCTCGAGGTTTCGGCCGATTTCCCATCGAGGCTCGAATTCCGCTATGCTTTCAGGGAGCAGCCATGCCGGAAAGCGACCAGCCCACCCCCACGCCTCCTACTTATTCCTCGAAAACCCTGTTCGAAGCGCCGCCTTACGACCCGGCGAAAGAACGCAAGCGGAAGATCAAAATCACCATAATTGTGACTGTCATCGTGGTGCTCGCGGTTTTGATTTGGGTGAATCGCTACTGGCCGCAAGAGCACCAGGTCAGCCAGTTCTTCTCCGCCCTGCAGAAGCAGGATTACAAAGCCGCCTACGGCGTCTGGATGCACGACCCCAACTGGCAGCAGCACCCCCAAAAGTATGCGCGCTATCCTTATAACGAGTTCTATACCGACTGGGGACCGGGAGGGCAGTGGGGCCTGATCCACACCTTCAAAGTCCTGGGCGCGATACATCCCAAAAACGGCAGCGGGGTAGTCGTCGGAGTCGAGGTCAACGGCCGCGTTGACCAGGCGCACGTATGGGTGGAAAGTTCAGATAAGACGCTGAACTTTTCGCCGTACTAAACACGCTGCGCAGAGTGACTCACCGCCTTCTGCAGCGAGGCTTCGTCCTCCACGTTGAGGCAGGTCTTGCCGCGGTCAATCTGGCGCATCAGGCCGCATAGCACCTTGCCCGGGCCAACCTCAAGGAAGGTATCCACCCCGCGAGCGATCAGCAGGCGCATGCATTCCTCCCAACACACCGCGCCGGTGACCTGGCGAACAAGGGCATCGCAGCTTTTCTCGGCCGTGTCCACCAGCGCTGCATCCACATTGCAGGCCACGGGAACTTCCGGATGGCTGAGGGTCAGCTTTTTCAGATCTGCAGCCAGGCGTTCTTGCGCGGGTTTCATAAGCGCGCAGTGGAAGGGCGCGCTCACCGGCAGCATCACCGCCTTTTTGGCGCCGTGGTGTTTGGCTAACTCGGCGGCACGCTCCACCGCCGGCGCGCTGCCGGAAATAACCACCTGGTCCGGCGAATTTATGTTGGCGGGCTGGCAAACCTGGCCCTGCGCCGCATCAGCGCAAACCTGCTTCACCTGCTCCAGTGCCATTCCCAAAATGGCGGCCATTGCGCCCTGACCCACCGGCACGGCTTCCTGCATGTACTTGCCGCGATTGCGCACGGTGCGCACCGCGTCGGCAAACTGCAGCGTGCCTGCCGCCACGTGCGCCGAGTACTCGCCCAGGCTGTGTCCGGCTGTGTAGCGCGGCAGCACGCCCATCTCGCGCAACACGCGAAACACCGACACCGACATGGTAAGGATGGCAGGCTGAGTAATCTCAGTCAGCTTGAGCTTTTCCTCGGGGCCTTCCCAGCACACCTGCGAGAGCTTGTAGCCGAGGGCGGCATCGGCTTCCTCAAAAGTCTCCATGGCCGCGGGATAAAGCTCGGCCAACTCTTTGCCCATCCCTACTTTCTGCGAGCCCTGCCCCGGAAAAAGAAAAGCTAGGTTGCCGGCGGGTACGAGCTCGCCCGGCCTAGGCTGATGGCCATGAGGATGGTAAGGGAGGTGGGAATCAGGAGGCATGAAGTGGCTTCAGGAGGTGATTTCGGCGGGCAGGCGGCTCAACTCCTGCTCGATGTTGGCGTTGATCTGGTGCTGGGCGAATTCGGAAGCCACTCGCACCGCGTTCTTAATGGCATTCGCGTTCGACGAGCCGTGGCTGACGATGCACACGCCCTTCAGCCCCAGCAACGGCGCCCCGCCGTATTCGGTGTAATCCACGCGCTTCTTGAATTCCACAAATGCTTTGCGCGAAAGCAGAAACCCTACCTGGCGCGTGATAGTGGCGCGCAGCGAATCCTTCAGCGCCTCCCGCACCAGTTCCACGACGCCTTCGGAAATCTTCAGCGCCACATTCCCCACAAAGCCATCGCAGACAATGACGTCCACCTGCCCGTTATAAAGGTCGCGGCCTTCCACGTTGCCCACAAAGTTTATGGGCAGCTGCTTCAGCAGCTTGTAGGCATCACGTGTCAGGTCGTTGCCCTTACTTTCTTCTTCGCCATTAGAGAGCAAGCCCACCCGGGGGCGGCGAGTGCCAAAGATGCTGCGAAAGTAAATTTCGCCCATAACGGCGAACTGCTCCAGGTTGTGGGGCTTGCAATCCACGTTGGCGCCCACGTCCACCAGGATAGCGGCGGTGCCGGCAGCGGTGGGAAATACGGCGGCGAGCGCGGGCCGGTCCACACCGGGCAGGGTGCCCAGGATGATCTTGGCCGTGGCCATGGCAGCGCCAGTGTTGCCGGCGGTAACAAAGCCATCGGCTCGGCCATCCCGCACCAGGCGTATGCCCACGCGCATGGATGAATCGCGCTTGGCGCGCAGCGCCTGGGCGGCTTTATCCTCCATGGTGATGACTTCGCTGGCGTGAACTATTTCGATAGGCAGCCGTGCCGCCTGCGAGTGATGAGCCAGTTCCTGGCGCAGCAAGTCTTCTTTGCCGACCAGCAGAACCTGGACGTGGTGGTGCCGCGCCGCCAGAATCGCACCTTCGATTTCAGGCTTGGGCGCACGGTCCGACCCCATCGCGTCCACTACTATGGTTGCCATCGCTAGCCAGAACGGAGCCGCTTACTTGGACTCTTCCATCTCCAGCACTTCGCGGCCTTTATAGTAGCCGCATTTGGGGCAGGCACGATGCGGCATTTTGCGCTCGTGGCAGTTGGGGCATTCAGATAGTGAATGGGCAGAGAGATGGTCATGCGCGCGCCGGGTGGAGGTGCGCCTTTGGGAATGACGTCGTTTCGGGTTTGCCATGAAAATCCTCTTCTTGCCGGGGTTGGCCGAGGGCAGGAGCCCTCTAGCAGTGTAAACCGGCGAATTCTAGCTTTGCAGCTTGTCTTTGATCTCTTTCAGCGCCAACCAGCGCGGGTCTTCCAGCGTTTCCGCGCAGTTGCATTGCTCAACATTCAGGTTGCGCCCGCAATGCGGGCACAGCCCGCGGCAATCTTCGCGGCACACCGCCTTGAGCGGCATGGCCAGCAGCACCTGCTCCCGCAGCACATCTTCCAGCAGCACGCCTTCGCCGGTGTAGTAGCTGACCTCGGCTTCGCCCTTTGGGACGGTACGCTCATCCACGCCCGAATCCGCGCCCCGCGGCCGGTAAAGCAGGTCGAAATCCCCGGAAATATCGCGCGCCACCGGCTCCAGGCAGCGGGCGCAATTCAGTTCAAGGCGGGTGGAGAAGTCGCCCACCACGCGGATGTCCTCGATGCGCTCCCGGTGCCCTCGGCGCTCTTCCACAAGTTCCGCATGGCCGTTCGAGCGCACGGGCCGCAGCAGGTGGATATCTACCCCAAAATCAATAACATCAGCGCCAATTTCCTCCTGGAAATCAACCCGGTGCTGCTCTAATTCCTGGAGACTGATCAACATCTGGAACCTCCCGCACGTCCCCACCCCGACCGCGAAGGCCCGCGGGAAGCGCAAAATCTGGTTGCCGGCCGCCGGAAACTCCTGCTGCAGGCCGCGCAAGTTCTTGCGGAAGCAATATTTAGAATATCGGCGGGCGCGCGGGAGTGTCAAGAATGGAACGGCGACGCAGTTTCAAGTCTCGAGTTTCGAAAAGATGGGCTTTGGAGCACGCATTATCCTTTTCGCCTGTCATCTTCAGCGAGGGCGCACGCCCGAGTCGAAAGCCGATGACATTCTCGTAACTTTTTCCTCACGACAGAAGCGCAAGTCCTGCGGCCAGCAGCTTCCACAGCAGGTACCAGCTGGCGATCACGGTGAAGCAGGTGCCCACGCGCAGCTTGTTGTTGCGGGCAAAACCGATAGCCATGAGCACGATGCTCCATATGGTGAACACATCGAGGGCGGAGGCTAGGGTATAGAAGAATTTGTTCCCCGCCATATCCATGAAGTAAGCGGGATTGCTGGCCACGGGATTGTTCAGGTTGAAGTTTTCGGGATTGGCTCCGGCGCTAAGAGAGAGGATGCCGACCAGAGCACTGATGGCGAAGGGCAAAGCGCTGTACATGACGATAGCCAACGAGGTCTTGTAGCCGAGTTCCGCCCCGGCCCCAAAACGGAAAGTAGCCATGAGGACGGCCGCAACAATCAGGTACGCGATTAGAGTAGTCACCGGGCTGGCGTAGGCTAGAACCCGGGTGAAGCGAGCAATGCTCCCATACTGTCTTGCCCGCTGGTCAGGGGGCAGTTGCTCCATTTGTGCCGCGCGCGAAGAGTTGGCGGTCATGGTGTGCGCAATCTGGTCGAAGCCCACCTTCTGATCAATCACCGCCATGAAAGCCAGGAAGGCGATGGCGAGCACAATCCACGGCGCCCACCAGCGGGAGTTGCAGCGCAGATCGGTGAAGGTCTTGCTGGGCGCGATGAAGGTGTTGACGATGCGTTGCGTTTCCGACAACGCAGGCGGCGCGGCTGGCGGGGCCGCCGTAGGCATGGAACTCATGGGGAATGCTCCGTTGTCGTGAACTTGCGATTGTAGCCGTAGGTTAAGGGTGGAGCAACGCCCGGGCGAAGCCTTCCGCACTCAGCGGTCACAAAAGGCGAGCAACTAGCCTTTGGCAATTAGCGCTTCGCGAGTCACATCGGCGGCACCGACCTCCACGGTTCACGGGCTAAATGCCAAGTGCTAATTGCTAAGTGCTTCCCGGGCTGAACGCTGACGGCTGATTGCTAAAGGCTGTTTCCATCTCCGGTGTCGCTTCCAGCAGGCTGCGAGTGTAGGGGTGAGCCGGATTAGCAACCAACTGCTCGGTCGGCCCGACCTCCACGATTTTGCCGCGGTACATCACGGCAATGCGCGTGGCCAGGTAGCGCACTACGGGCATGGAATGGGAGATGAAGAGGTAGGTAAGGCCAAACTCGCGCTGCAAGCGGGCGAGCAGGTTCACGATCTGCGCGCCCACGCTAACGTCCAGCGCGGAAACCGGCTCGTCGGCCACGATGAATTTGGGCCGCGGGGCCAGTGCGCGGGCGATGCCGATGCGCTGCCGCTGGCCGCCGCTGAATTCGTGAGGGTGGCGCCCGGCCGCCGATTCCTCCAGTCCCACTGCGCGCAGCAGTTCATTTACGGGCTGGCGGCGTTCGCGACGGCCGGTGCTGTTGTGCACCAGCAGCGGCTCAGCGATGATTTCGCCCACTCGCATGCGGGGGTCGAGTGAGCCGAAAGGATCCTGGAAGATGATCTGCGCGTCGCGGCGCAAGCGGCGCAATTCGGCGTTGCCGGCACGCAATACATCCTGACCGGCGAAGCGCACACTTCCGGAGGTGGGCTCAATCAGGCGCAGAATGAGGCGGCCCAAGGTGCTTTTGCCCGAGCCCGATTCGCCCACCACGCCCAGAGTCTCTCCTGCCTCAATGTCCAGAGAAACACCATCTACGGCGCGCACCTCGCCCTGGGCTCCGCCGCCGAAAATAGATTCCCCCAAAGGGAAGATTTTGACCAGATCTCGCGCTTCAACCAGGGGCATTTAGTGGGATAGTAGCACCCCAAAGATTGCGGTGTACTTCCAAATGTAGTTGTCTGCGAGCAGCATGGACTAGCCTCACGAATTCACAGCGTTCGGCCAAACGACGCCGCAACAAAGACCAGTCGCGCTGCTGCGACTGCGTCGGTTTTGTCGTTTCCGGCATAATTAACAACCTGTCGCGAATCGTGTTTCGGCCGCACCGAAAGTGTCCTGACCTTAAGACACTACCGCCGCGCGCGAGCGTCAAGCCTTCGTGCTATACTCTGTTAGCGCTAATGACCACGGTTTGCTTGTGGCGTGGCAGCCCACGAAGTTCGGTCTGACCCCTCCTAGGTTTCCTGCCCTCCGTTTGATTTCGCGTTAACCAAACCATTGAGCGGCTTTTTGTACCGTCGCGAATCGCATCTTGAGTGCGTCTCGCGAGATGCCCTCCAGAAAGATACGATTCGAGTGACAAACTTTTCCGAACTGCCTCTGTCTGCCAGTTTGCAGCAGAGACTCTCTATTTCTCAGTTTCATACTCCAACTCCCATCCAGGCGGCTGCGATTCCGCACGCTATTGCGGGAAAAGACGTGATGGCCACAGCTCCGACCGGCACCGGCAAAACTCTGGCTTTTGTGGTGCCGCTGATCGAGCGCATGCTGCAATCACCCTCCTCGCGGCGAGTCGCTGGGCTGGTACTTGTTCCCACGCGCGAGCTCGCCATGCAAGTGCACGAACAATTCGAACAGTTGCGCGGAGAAACGCTTCCACCAGCCGCCCTGGTCGTCGGCGGCCTCGCCGAACGACGCCAGTTAGGCGCGATTCGCTCCGGCGCACGCTTGGTGGTTGCGACTCCCGGGCGCCTGCAGGATTTCCTTGAGCGTGGCTTGGTCGACCTGCGCCATGTGGCCGTTCTGGTTCTCGACGAAGCCGATCGCATGCTGGACATGGGATTCCTGCCCTCCATCCGGCGCATTGTGGGGGCGCTGCCGAAACAGCGGCAGACGCTGTGCTTTTCCGCAACCCTGCAGGCGTCGGTGGCAGGACTGGTACGCGAGTACACCACTGACCCGATGCGTATCGCTCTGGGGTCAGTATTGAAGCCTGTAGACAGCGTCGAACTACGGGCCTTCGAGGTCCCCTTGGCTGATAAGTTCGACGCGCTATGCCACCTGCTCCGTTCCGAAAAGGGGCGCACGCTGGTGTTCGCTCGCACCAAGCGAGGTACTGAGCGTTTGGCCAAACACCTCGCGCGGCAAGGCTTTGTTGCCGCCATGATTCATGGCGACCGTTCGCAGCCACAGCGTACGAGCGCATTGAACGGCTTCGATGAAGGCCGGTTCAAGGTGCTGGTCGCCACCGACGTCGCTTCTCGCGGGCTTCATATTGAAAATGTGGCCCACGTTATCAACTACGATTTACCGTCCTTGCCGGAAGATTTTATTCACCGCGTCGGCAGAACCGGACGGGCCGGCGCCAGCGGTCACGCTTCTACGCTGGTCACTTCCGCGGAGATGCTGGAGCTGCGGAACATCGAACGCGTGCTAGCTATCCGTATACAACGTCATGACATACAGGGGGAAATTTCCGCCGAAAGGTCCTCCCGGCCAGGGAACACGCTGTCCAGTCGGACCCTGCAGCGTTTGCCAGGGGAAGTGTTTGTTTGACTAGAAATCAGGCACGAATGATCGAGTGAGCGTCGCAGGGTGGCGCCCCCCTGCTGGGTCTTATCCGCGCTGCAGTAGGTCATGCGACAAGCCCAGATATCCAATTATGCTGCGTCTGGTTGAGAAGCGCGTATACTGAAGCTACCGCTTGACCACGAAGACACATCGCAGCCCTTCTCCCTGCGCCTTCGCGATTGAGAGGCTTGGCCTCGCATAAGGCGTTCACGCGTACAACGAGTCTAAAGTTTCATGACATGACGCAGCAGTGCGCCGCAGGAATATGGTGTGCTCATGCCTTCCTGCTGCGCGCTGGCAAGAGGAGGTTATCGCGAATGTTCACCAAGGTTACAAAAGTTGTCGCGGCACTAGCACTGCTACTTGGATTGTTTTTGCACTCAGCGGCCGATCACCGCACGTTGATATTCACCGTGGTCTGGATGGCAGCTCTGGTGGTCTTGACCCAGGCGTTCCATCGCAGCAGTTACTTCTGGGCTGTCGTATTTCTTGCCATGGCTTGCCTGTTCAATCCCATTCGCCCGGTCGCGCTTCCGGCCAGCATGGGCCTTCTGTTGGAGATGGCGGGCGCAATCTTGTTCATGATCGCGCTGGCTGTTTTAAGATCGAAGCCACGGCTATCCATTGCTTCCATTACTGCTTCTGGAGCAGGAAGCGAGTCCTTATGAATCAAGTTTTGGCTCCCGCCGCCAGCAAGAAACGTATTCTTCTGGTCGTCAGCGATGATGTTCGGCGTGATCTGCGAGCTCGGGTGCTACGGAAGTTGGGGGCGGACGTGGAGTGCGCTGCGGACATCAGCGAAGCACGCTCGGTGTGGCGGGCAGATTCCTACGATCTCGTTCTCCTCGATGTCGCTCGCGATGCGCGCAACGCGGAAGAATTTTGCACCGAGGTCAAAGCCGCCAAACCGCCACAGGCGGTCGCGTTCCTGGTAGGCAAGCCTGACTATGTCGCTGCCTCTCCCCACATCCATGTGGCCACCGATGGCGACATTAACGGCCAGGGCGCTTGGGGCGATGTCGTAGCCTCGCTGTTTGCCAGTGCTTGCCAAGGCCTTACACGTCGCTGGGGCTTTCAAGAAGCTGCCTGGCGGATTGCTGCCGCACGCTCGGTGAAAGATCCGTCCCGCAACCAGCCTCGCGCTTACCCAAAGTTGTCGGCTCGCGCTCACGCAAAACCCGCGTTTCCGTCCTGGGCTGAGGCCCTCGCTCAGCATTCGACCTTTACTACCACTACTCCGCCCGTCGCGTCGGTGCCCGTCTTATTGCGCGATGACACCGCAGGAACCGCAGAACCTGATCTCGATCTGGAGAAAATAGGATGAAGAACCTTTTTGTTGGCAACTTGCCCCACAGTACGACGGAAGAGGAACTGCGAACATTGTTTGCTTCGCATGGCCATGTGGAGAAAGTTAGTTTAGTAACTGACCGTGATACCGGCCGCGCGCGTGGCTTCGCCTTCGTGGAAATGAGCGATGCCGGCGAGGCCGACAAGGCGATAGCCGCCCTCGACGGTTCCCAACTGGGTGGGCGCGCTTTGAAAGTAAATGCGGCTCGGCCCAAAGTGGAGCGCAGCGTCGGAGGCCAGGGTCGCCGCTCGCAGGGTTCCGGACGCGATGATTACCGGGGTCACGCTCGCCAGCCCCGAGAACCGCGCTGGTAGTTCGCTGCTAAACCTGCAACGCATTGGTGCTGTCGCTGTCTGCTACTGACTGGCACCGACGTGTCTTTCTGGGAGGAGTGTATGCCGGGTCGAGGCCGTTCAACTTTTAATAAGCGTCAGAAAGAAATCTCGCGCCAGGAAAAACGGCGGGAGAAAGCTGCCCGCAAGCAGCAGCGAAAACTGGAGAAACAGGCGGGATTCCTGGGACCCCAAGGCGATTCAACAACTCCAGAATCGCCCCGCCCCGATTTGCCCGGGTCACAGACCGCATTCACGCCCGATCCCGATCTTTCGCCGGAAAACG
>DATEGI010000160.1:0-24825 GCA_035280205.1 Terriglobales bacterium
CGGTTCTGGATAGCAGCTCTGGCTTGCAAAGTCGAGGAAGGCGTCTCCTTACCCGTGTTCGCACTTTCCGGTACCATGCCGGTCGAAGTTTTCATTGCTGTGTCGCCAGAATGACCAAATCAGTTCTGCCACGGGCAGCTATCCCACGCTCGAACAAACCATTGCCTTCTGGGAACGGGTACTGCCCCGGGTGCGGGCGCTGCCCGGGGTTGTTTATGCCGGCACCACCGATTCGCTGCCCCTCTCCGGCGATGGATCCACGCAGCCAGTGACCGTCGAGGGTCGTCCCATCCTTCCCATGGCAGAACAGCCAGAGGTTGGTGTCCGCATCTTTACTCCGGGCTACATGGAAGCCATGCGCGTGCCGCTGCTGCGCGGGCGCATGCTCAACGGCAGCGATGTCGCCGGCCGTCCACCGGTGACCGTGATCAGCGCCGCCATGGCCAGGCAGTTCTGGCCGCATGAAGATCCCATCGGCAAGCATCTGACGCTTACCTTCTTCCCCGGCATTGCGCGTGAAGTGGTAGGAGTGGTGGGCGACGTGAAGATGGATGCTTTGAATGCGTCCCAGACCCAATCTATGGTCTATGCTCCGCTGGCGCAGATGACGCTGCCCCCGGGAGAGGTGTGGCACGGATTTGCCATGTCACTGGTAGTGCGTACCGCCAATGCACCCAGCAGCGCGGCCTCGGCCATTACCGCCGCGGTACACCAGGTGGACTCGGCGCAGCCGGTCATGCAAGTGGAAACCATGGAAGACATGGTGGCCGAGTCCATCTCCCAGCAGCGCTTCACCATGCTGTTGCTGGCCGCTTTTGCCGCGCTGGCGCTGCTGCTGGCTGCCGCCGGCATCTACAGCGTGCTTTCCTACAGCGTGCGGCGGCGGGTGCGCGAGATCGGCATTCGCATGGCCCTGGGCGCGCAGATCAGCGATGTGCTGCGCTTGGTTATCGTCGAAGGCATGAAGCCGGCGCTGCTGGGCTTGGCCATCGGCCTGGCTGGGGCGCTGGCGCTGGGACGAGTGCTGTCCAAGCTTATCTATGGCGTGAGCCCGGCCGACCCGGCCACCTTCGCCGCGGTTTCAGCGCTACTCGCTGCCGTGGCCCTGGCGGCCAGCATCATTCCCGCCTGGCGCGCCAGCCGAGTGGAGCCAGTGAAGACGCTGCACGAGGAGTAAGCCGGCAGTCCGGCTCTAGGGTCGTTTGCACGCGTCCTTAGGCTCGACCAGGAGGGCATGGACTTCGCTCTTGCCGATGTTCTCCGTGAAGTGCGTCACCGGGTCGCGCCAGACGACATCTCCGGCCCGGCTATGACTTTCCTGCATCTCTCCCCCCGGCGAACTGCCGCGCATGTTCGAGTCGGTGAAGTAATAGACAACCACGCCACAAGGATGCGAATGCATCGGCTCCTTTGCACCTGGCTTGATGTGGTAGTCAATGACGCGCACATGGCTATTGTCGAGAACCACTTTGTACATCTGGGGAGCAAGTTTTGTGGCGTCCTGAAACACAATTGCGCCCGATGACAAAGCAAACGCGAAGCTCGCCAATAAAGATCCGGCGAGCAGGCCGGTGGTCAGATAGGCTATTTTCTTCATGTCTCCATTTCCCCAATCGCAGTAAATACCTTCCGTGCAGCCCTAAGATCGGCAGTTGTTATATCATCTTCGCCCGACGTGCCGGGCATTTGCTCAGTGCTTGCGATATTTGCAGCGCCAGCCCATTCAAGGTCTTGTCCGGGGAATCCTCCGTCACGGCTGCATAACTTTTCACAAAAACCGCACTAACTCTCATCTTGACAACTGCTTAGGTGGAGCGCAGCGTAGGTGTCCGCCAGCCGCCTCCTTGGCGGTCAGCAGGAATGCAGCTGATCCAGGCCCTCGCAGTTGCTGATTACAAAGTTCAAGTACTGAAAGAGGAGAGAAACATGAAAGCGACCACTGCGAAGATCTTTGTGTTGGCTCTCGCACTCTGTTTGCCGTCGGCAATGGCGCACGCCACCGGCTATTCGATAACCATTCCGAGCGTCGCCGGATACCCGACAACCACAATAAAGTTCTCCCCCCCGGGCGTTTTAACCGGCTCCCAAACCATCGCCGCCAGCAGCATCAAGGCGAGCTTTGATGGTGCAGACTTTGCGGCCTCTCCGGCCGGCGGACAGTGGGTGACCAACGCTTCCGGCACTTACTTCGGTTTCACCTGCAACCCGTCGTCGGTCGCCTGCATGAAGGCCACCCGGGGCAAGGGCTCCTACACCTACAAGCTGGTTGGCCCGGCGTTCACTGCTCCCACCACAAAAGGCGTGTTCCACCTGGCTTGGGACGTAAATCCTCCGGGCGATGTGGCGCAAGACACCGCCGTGCTTCCCGAACCCAGCAGCGTGTTTCTGCTCCTAGCCGGAATGCTCGCCCTGGGTTGGGTAATGCGCAAGAAAGTAATGGCTTGAGGCCGCACGGAAACTTTTAAGCAGAAGGTGGCTCGCTGCTCGCGATGCGGGTATGTCGCGGGACTTGAGCGGGCCGTTCCCACTTACCGCTGACCCCGCGAGCGAAATCGCGGCAGCAGGAAGGGAGTCTCCCGCCGATATTGCTCATAAGCTGCGCCGTGCTTCCATAGAAGTTCCTTTTCCTCTATCCACTTGTCCCAGGAGAGTACCAGCAGCGCGAATATCCCCACCCCGCCGAAAAGAGCGCTGGGACTGTTGGCCAGCAGCGCCCACCCAACCAGCCATAGGATCGCGCCCAGCGCCATGGGGTTGCGCGTGAACCGGTAAGGTCCGTCGCAAAGCAAAACTCGGGTCGGCACCAGGGGAAGGGGCGTGCCCTCGCCTTTCTTGTGTTGCCAGTAAATTGACCAGGCCAGCCAGGGCACCCCGGCCAGAAAAGGCACCACCGCCAGCCACCGCAGATGGGGGACGTGCGCCGCTAACGACAGCCCGAAGGCATGGTCCAGCTCGCGGCCCAGATAGACCAGTATTGCCGGAATCAGGACAAGCTCCAGGGTGGAACCGAACACGGTAGCGGCTAACAGGTGCGCAAAGCGATGGGGAGAGCCGGAGCGGCGGACCAGGAACGCCACCACAGGCTTGAAGTGAACGCGCTCGTCCATTGGATCTAAAGGACTAAATGGGTCTCCGCCGAATTGGACAGAGGCCGCTGCATCCCTCCCCCGTTAGCTTTCACTATTCTTTTGTACCGCCGCCTGCCCACACACACCATTACTAAAGATTGGTCCCCACCTTTGGGTTATCTGGCTAAAAAAGCGCCCGACAAGCTAAGCTTCCACGATTTTTCTGAATTTGCCGTCGGCGGGAAAGAAGGGGATTTGTCATGCTTCTCCCCATCAAGCACGAGAATATGTCGGCGCGGCGCTTGCCGGTGATCACCCTGGCGCTGATCGCCATTAACGTACTGGCGTTCCTCGGCACTCACTCCACCATTGAAGAGCAAGCCCCACAGATCGGTAAGGCCAGGGCACATATCCTGCTGCTGGCTGCCGCTCACCCGGAACTGAAGCTCACGCCCGAGGCCGAGCAACTGGTCACCAGCTTCAAGAAGGAACACGCTTCCACCTGGAAAAAGATCCAAAACCCTAATCACGCGGCGATTGACAGCTGGGATACCAAGATGCGGCTGGAGCAGGATCCAGAGGCGCTGCAGGAGGAAATGGATTCGCTGTGCAATCAGTTCACCACGCTTTCAGCCGCCTCGCTGACTGCACACTACGCATTCATTCCCGCCCACCCCGCGGCCATCAGCTATCTCACCGCCAATTTTCTGCATGGCGGATGGCTGCACTTAATCGGCAACATGTGGTTCCTGTGGCTGGCGGGATTTGTGCTGGAGGATGTTTGGGGACGGCCCCTGTACACCGTTTTCTATCTTGTGGCCGGCGCCGCGGCTCTGCAGTTCCACGCCTGGACCAATGCCGGCAGCATGGTGCCGACCCTGGGCGCCTCCGGCGCAGTAGCGGCGCTGATGGGCGCCTTTCTGGTGCGCTTCCCCAAAATGAAGATCCGCATGGTGTGGCTGTTCATGTTCCGACTGATTCGCTTTAACGCGGCCGCCTACACCCTGCTGCCTTTGTGGCTGCTGATGGAAGTTTTCTACGGTGCGGCCTTTGGCGGGGCCAGCGGCGTGGCCCACTGGGCCCACGTTGGCGGCTTCGCTTTCGGGGCCCTCGCTGCCGTAGCACTGCGCTACTCGGGCCTGGAGCAGAAAGCCAATGAGGCGGTGGAGTCGAAGGTGGCCTGGACTACACATCCTGAGATTGAACAGGCTCATGAACTGATCGAGCAGGGCCAGTTCGATGCCGCGGCCGAACTTCTCAAGAAGCACCTGGCCGCGCAGCCGGACTCGGTTGACGCCTGCACCGTGCTGCGCGACGTTTATTTGAAAAAGCAGGATCTCCCCGCCCTTCAGCAAGCTGCTGCCCAGCTCTGCGCCCTGCACCTGAAGATGCGCGAGCCGGATGCAGCCTGGCAGGACTACGAAGAATTTCTCAACTCCGGGGGCACGCACCTTCCCGCGGCCACCTGGCTGGAACTGTGTCGCGCCCTGGAGCAGCAGCAGAATTTTGAGCGTGCGCTGACCGAGTATTTGAGCCTGGCTGAAAACTATTCTTCTGAACGCGCCGCGCTGATGGCGCAACTGGCGGCGGCCCGCCTCTGCCTCAAGCGGCTCAACCGGCCCCAGGACGCGCTGCAGTTGTTCCAGGCAGCTGCGGCTTCTCCCGTGCCTCATCTCGACCTGGAACTCAACATCCAAGCCGGGATCAAGGAGGCGCAGGCGGCGCTTTCAGGTGGAGCAAAGGCAATGGGCGCAAGCGCGGGCGCGTAAATCAGTTCTCAAATCTCAGTTCTCGGTTCTCAGTTGGTCACTTATCAGCCGGCATCGTGCTGAAGCGCCTCAGCATGACCCCTCTAACGTGAGAGCGGTTGGCACGTGAGTGCCGACGCCAAAAAGCAAGATAGCCAACATCCACCCCTACGGCAACAGTCCGCCGCGGCTCTGCACGTGGCGCACGAAAGCTTCTGCCTCACCAACCCCGCTCTCCACACCACGGAATCGCGCTACCTGTTCCTGCAGGGCGTAAAAGCGGTCAGGGCTCTGGCTGGCGTGCGCATAACAAGCAGCACGTTTTGCTGACTCCGTGTTCGTGATGTCCACGTACTCTGTAGGCGAAAACATCAGCGTGTCTTCGCCGTTGGAAACTTCGTAATAATAGAACGCAAAGCTCTTGCCCATGCGTAGCCAGGCTTCGTAGCAGAGCAGGGATGTGGCGCGATGGTCGGGATGGCCGTCAATCGGCCACTGGGTGAAGAGGACATCCGGTCTCTCGCTTTCGATGATGCGGGCGAAGCTGTCGTAGTGTGTTTTATCAACTACCGACTGACCGTCCATCTGGTCGGCGAACAGCGGAGTGGCTTTGAGCAGTTCGCAGGCTTTTGCCGCTTCCCCGCTGCGGATCGCTGCGGCTTCTTTTCCGGTCTTGCCGGGAATGCCGCCCTCGCCGCGATTCAGATAAAGCAAGATCACTGTGTGGCCGTGCTGGGTGTACCGCGTAACCGTGCCGCCACATCCGTATTCGGGATCTCCCGGGTGTCCGCCGGCTACGATTACCTTAAGCTTTTTCTCGGCCCGAACCTGGGCGTTTAGCTCGCCCGGCGCTGCGCCCGCGATCGCCGCTGAAGGCAGCGCCCAGGCCGCATTCCGCAGAAACTTGCGGCGGGAAAAATCATTCATGGGTTCCTCCAAATTCGGCTGACAGTCTACCTGTTGTGAACCATGAGGATGTCGTGAAAGGACTTCACCGCATTCGGGAGGGCATTACGAGGAGTGTGCCAAGGACTGCACCGCTCTCCTAGAGACCGAATGAGAGTAGCCCGCCAGTTTACTGGCGGGAAAGAGAAGATTCCAAACTAGAGTCCCGTAGGGACGACTGAGGCCCATTCCCAGAAGCCATCCCGCCACTGAAGTGGCGGGCTACCTTAGAACGTCCCTGCCGGACGTGTTCACCCGTTTTCGCCAACGATGAAGAATTACCGCTCAACTCCCGCCAGCACGCCGGGATGGTGCGCAGCCTTTTCCCGCGCCACCGCCAGCCCCAGCCGGCGAATGCCTTCGCGAATCTGCTGCGGATTGGAGTGCGAGAAGTTCAGGCGCATGTGCCGGCGGCCCTCGTCGCCGCCGGGATAAAAACAATCTCCCGGCACGAAGGCCACATTCTCCCGCAGCGCGGCCTGGAAAAGGTGCTCCATGTCCAAACCCTCAGGCAGGGTCACCCATAGGAACAATCCTCCCTGGGGATGAGTCCAGGTGACCTCGGGCGGGAAATATTCCGTCAGCGCGGCCAGCATCACGTCGCGTCGTTCGCGGTAAACGGCGCGTATATTCTTCACGTGCTCGTCGAGGAAGCCGTCGTGCACCACCTCGTAGGCAACCATCTGGTCGAAGGTGCTGGTGTGCAGGTCAGTGCCTTGCTTGAACTGCACCAGCTTGCTGATCACGTCCGGCGGGGCCACGATCCAGCCCAGCCGAATGCCGGGCGCCAGCGTTTTGGAGAAGGTGCTCAGGTAGATGACGTTGCCCAGTTTGCCGTCGTCGCGGCGCAGGTTGTCGCGGTCCAGCACCAGCAGCGGCGGCAGGTGTTCGCCCTCAAAGCGCAGCTGCCCGTAGGGATCGTCCTCAATGATAGGAATGCCGTATTTGTCGGCCAGCAGCACCAGTTCGTGGCGCCGTGGCTCGCACAGCGTGACGCCGCCCGGATTCTGGAAGTTGGGCAGAACGTACATGAATTTGGGGCCAGAGCGCAGCGCTTCCTCGAGTTCGCCGGTGCGCAGGCCGTCATGGTCCACCGGCACGCTAACGTATTCGGCGCCGTAGACGTTAAACGCCTGCAGCGCGCCGAGGTAAGTAGGAGCCTCCACCAGGATGCGGTCGCCAGGATTAATCAGCAGCTTGCCAATCAGATCGAGCGCCTGTTGCGAGCCGCTGGTGATGAGCACGTTTTCCGGGCCAGCAATAATCCCGTACTTCGCCATCTTCTGGGCCAGGTACTCGCGCAGCGGCGTGTAACCCTCGGAGGCGCTGTACTGCATCGCCATCGGCCCCTGGGAAACCAGCACGCGGTGGCAGGCGGTTTCGAAGCGCTCTACCGGAAAAACGTCGGGAGCGGGCAGGCCGCCGGCAAAGGAAATCACTTCCGGCCTCTGCGTCAGCTTCAGCAGTTCCCGGATGGTGGAGCTTTTGACGGATTTGGTGCGCTGCGCGAACCGATGCGCCCAGGGTGTGGACATACGGTTTCCTCTCTGCTCTTCTAAGCCTACGCTACTCCAGATGCGACCAGAGCGGATGTGACGTGCGTTACGTTTTGGTGTGGCGGGGCTAACACGCCAGTATCCAGTACCTGGTACCCAGTTCCGGAAGGTGTCTCTAAGGCTAGAAGCCAAAAGCCAAACGCAGCCTGACGATTTCTGCTAACCTCCCTACGTTTCCATAGTCTAACTATGGGAGAAGACACAATGGGCCGCACCGAAATACCGCCTGGAACCTTATATCTGCTGATTCTAAAGACGCTGGAGAGCGGTCCCCGGCACGGCTACGGGATCGCCGAGCGCATCCAGCAGCTTTCCGAGGACGTGCTCACGGTGGAGGAAGGTTCGCTCTACCCCGCCCTGCAACGCATGCTGCTCAAGGGCTGGGTGATGGGCGAGTGGCGGCAGACGGAGAACAATCGCCGCGCCCGCTATTACCGGCTTACTCTGGCGGGCAGGAAGCAACTGGGCTTGGAGCTGAGCGAATTTCAGAAAGTCATGGCGGCGATCACTCGAGTGATTCAGACCGCGTGATAAAGGAGTGCAGCATGGAGCGTCTGGGAGAACTCTGGCGCCGGCTGAAATTCATCTTCCGCCGAGGAAGGTTCCGGCAGGAGCTGCAGGAAGAAATACAGTTTCACCTGGAGATGAAAGCACGGGCCCTGCGCGACGCGGGTATGGCGCCGGGCGAAGCGGGCCCTGCCGCGCAGCGCCAGTTTGGTAACACACTCCTCCTGCGAGAAACCAGCCGCGAGGCCTGGGGCTGGAACCTGCTGGAAACGGTCCTGCAGGATATGCGCTACGGCTTGCGCCAGCTGCGCCGCAATCCTGGCTTCACCCTGGTAGCCGTGCTTACCCTGGCCCTGGGTATCGGGGCCAACACTGCCGTATTTACGCTGGTGGACGCGGTGATGCTCAAGTCGCTTCCGGTTGCCGATCCGCAGCAGCTCTACAGTCTGGGTGCGGACGACAACTGCTGCCAGATGACCGGCATGCAGGGTAATTTCACCATCTACTCCTACCCGCTCTACCAGTACCTGCAGGAGCACAATCCCCAGTTCTCCCAACTTGCCGCCTTCCAGGCAGGAGCCATGCCGGTAGCCGTGCGGCGCAGCCGGGGCACAGACGCGGCCCAGCCTAACCGGGGCGAGTTCGTCTCTGGAAATTACTTTCAGATGTTCGGAATCAGCGCCTATGCCGGGCGGCTGCTGACGTCATCTGACGATCGCGCGGACGCGCTGCCGGCTGCCGTGATGAGTTACCGCGTGTGGCAGCAGCGCTATGGAGCCGATCCAGGCGTCATCGGCTCTACGTTTGTTATTAACAGCAAGGTATTCACGGTGGCCGGTGTCACGCCGCCCGGCTTTTTCGGCGACCGGCTAACTGGCGATCCGCCCGACTTCTGGTTGCCCATCGGCACCGAGCCTGTGCTTAACGGTCCGGTCTCGATTCTCCGCGAACCGGGCGAGTTCTGGCTATATCTCACCGGGCGGCTTAAAGCGGGTGCGAGCGTGGCTCCATTGCAGGCGCAGCTGACGGTGGAATTGCAGCAATGGCTCCGCACCCTCCCCAAGTTGGATGAAGGCGATCGCAAGGATATTTCCCAACAACGCATCATTCTCACTCCAGGTGGCGCCGGGGTCACGGAGTTGCGCGACCTATATGCCAGCGGGTTGCGCTTGCTTATGGTCCTGGCCGGACTGGTGCTGTTGATCGCCTGCGCCAACCTGGCCAACCTGCTGCTGGCGAAAAGCAGCGCCGCTCGCACGCAAATGGCGGCGCGCATTGCGCTGGGCGCAACTCGTGCCCGCCTGATGCGGCAGATTCTGACCGAAAGCATGCTCTTGGCCGTGCTCGGCGGCGCAGCGGGCGTGGCCGTAGCGTTCCTGGCCACGCGTATGATCCTGCTGCTCGCGTTTCGCGGCGCGCTCTACGTTCCCATTGACGCCACTCCGTCCCTTTCGATCCTCGCGTTCGCCTTGGGACTTTCGCTGCTTACGGGCGTTCTTTTCGGCGTGGCCCCGGCGTGGGTCAGTTCGCGCTCGCAGCCTGCCGAAGCGTTGCATGGCGCCACCCGCTCCACCCGCGACCGCTCCGCCATGCCGCAAAAATCGCTGGTGGTGCTGCAGGCTGCACTCTCCCTGGTGCTGTTGTCGGGAGCGGGACTGCTCACGCGCTCGCTGCTGAACCTGCAGAACCAGCAGTTCGGCTTTCAGACTCGCGGCCGCTATATCGTCCGCCTCGATCCTTCATTAGCCGGATACACCATGGAACGCCTTCCCGGCCTGTACCGCCGGCTGCGAACACAATTGGCCGCGATTCCGGGTGTGCTCAGCGTCGCCTACTCCGGCTACAGCCCCATGCGTGGCGAGAACTGGTCCAGCGAGATCAGTGTGGAGGGGCACCCCAACGGGGGCTACAAAAACGAATTCCTGCCCTGGGTTTCCAAAACGCCTTCGTGGGTACGCGTCAGTCCCCGTTACTTCGCCACCGTCGGCACGCGCCTGCTACGGGGAAGGGTTATCACGGAACAGGACACGCCTAGCTCTAGACCGGCAGCCGTTGTAAACGAAACTTTTGCCCGCAAATTCTTTCCCAAGCAGGATCCCATTGGAAAGCATTTCGGAATCGGTGACAACACTCACAACCGGGACTTCGAGATTGTGGGCGTCGTCGAAGACACCAAGTACCAGGACGCAAGGCAGCCGGCCTACGCCACTTTCTTCCTTCCGTTTTTGCAGCAGATCCCGCGTGACGACGAGTCGGCCCAGAATGTCGTTGACGGTTCCAATTACCTGCACGATATCGAACTGCTGGCGGCCGGCCGTCCCCAGAATCTCGAGCCGCAGGTCCGCCGCGCCCTGGCTGAAATTAATCCCAACCTGACCGTGCTTTCCATGACCACCTTCGACGAACAAGTCACCCGCAACTTCAATCAAGACCGGCTGCTGGCGCGGCTTACGGGACTGTTCGGATTGCTGGCCCTCGTGCTGGCCTCGGTGGGCCTCTACGGCGTGACCGCCTACAACGTGGTCCGGCGCACCAACGAAATTGGCATCCGCATGGCCTTGGGCGCCGACCGCAACACTGTACTGGGCATGGTGCTGCGCGGCGCCATTGGGCTAGTGGCGATTGGGTTGGTCATTGGCATTCCCATTGCATTGGCGGCCGGCCGCGCTCTTTCCAGTCAGCTATTTGGCGTGAAAGGTTATGACGCCGGGGCGCTGGCGGCGGCAGTTCTTATTCTTTCGGCTTGCGCCGCGGTAGCCGGATTACTGCCTGCCCGCCGCGCCGCTTCCATTGACCCCATGCAGGCGCTGCGTGCGGAGTAGTTGGCTGTTTCAGGGAATTGGGTTGTACGTTCGCCTGCGAAGCTGGCGGTGCTGGAGAACTGACTACTGACAACTGCCCTTCTACCCGTTGCCAACGAACTCGCAGCACTGTTCCAGCTTGACGTCCCAGATGCAGTTTTCCGAAGGCAGGCTCTTGATGCCCACCTGCGAGCGCAGGCCATCGCTCGATTCCGAAACCCAGACCACACGAAATTCGGCTTTGCGTCCGCTGTATTGCACTTCCAGAATTTCACCCATGCGCATGCGGTGGCGCACCCCGGTCAGCAAGGCGCCCTCGGCGCTGACGTTGCGCGCGGAAACAATCTGGCTGAAGGCTTGGTCGTAGGCGTCAATACCCCAGACGCGGACCGGAAGAGCGGCTGATACTCGTGGTTCCCGACGGCGATCCATAAGGCCCTGCGTTTCTGGGGAGGAACACAGCGCACTTCTGGGGAGTGTTGCGAAAAGATAGTAACCTGCTGCTGGAATGCGGCCAAATTACGCCCGTTATCGCGGTTGGATTCCTACGGTAACCACGCGCAAAATGAAGTGGCGCCGCCACTTGCGGGCAGCGGCGCCAGGAAGGCTCAATCCAGATCGGGAAGGGAACAGGCGCCCGCGCCGCGCGGGTCGCCGCAGGTGCTGCAGGGCGCTCCGGATGTTTCGGAAGCGGAACCGCTCTTGCTGCTTACGGCAAATACCGAGAGCTGCGTCTCCAACTTGCGGCCGCCGCAGTTCGGGCATTCCGGCTTCTGTGCGCCGTAAACCAGGGCTTCAAAGCGCTGGTTGCACTCGCGGCATACATATTCGAAGATGGGCATAAGCGACTCCATCCCTATTTTAAGTGGGAACGGCGAAAATTAATATATGGGTGAAGTGCCAACGCCTTTCCAGCCCGATTCGGCCCAGCCAGCGCCAGCCACCTTTCCAGTGCCGCCAGCCAGTTCCTTCTCGACTGTGCCCTCGGCGCCGTTCCGCCCCCGGCGCGGCTTGCGCGGTCCGCACCGCCAGACGCTGGCCAGTCAGTTCCTGGTGCGTCGGCTTCACCTGCCACCCGTCGAGGAGCGCTTGTTTCAAGTAGAACCGGAAGTCCAGGTCCTCTGCCGCTGCCATTGGCAGGAGGCGCGGCGGCAGGCTGTGACCGTTCTCATCGTGCACGGACTGGAAGGGTCGAGCGAATCGCAATACGTGTTGGGCACCTCCGCCAAGGCGCTCGCGGCCGGCATGAACGTGGTGCGCATGAATGTGCGCAACTGCGGCGGCACTGAAGCACTGGGACCCACGCTGTATCACTCCGGCCTCTCCGCCGACGTAGGCGCGGTTGCTCGCGCCCTGCTGGCGGAAGAGAATCTGTCTCGCCTGGCGCTGCTGGGTTTCTCCATGGGCGGAAACCTGGTGCTGAAGATGGCGGGCGAATGGGGCAGGGAAGCGCCGCCGGAATTGCGCGCCGTGTGCGCGATTTCTCCGGCGGTGGATCTGGCGCCTTCCGCCGCTGCCTTGCACCGTCCCAGCAACTGGATTTACGAGCAATATTTCCTGTGGAGCCTGCGGCGGCACATGCGTCGCAAGGCGCGCCTTTATCCCGACCGCTACCAATTGCAGCGCCTGCGCCGGGTGTGGACGCTCCAGCAGTTTGATGACCGCATCACCGCGCACTATTGCGGGTTCACAAGTGCGGCTGATTACTACGCTCGTTCCAGCGCGGCTCGCGTAGTTGAGCGGATTGCTGTTCCGGCTTTACTGATTCATTCCAACGATGATCCCTTCATTCACATCCTTCCCGAAACCAGGGCTCGGCTGCGGGCCAATCCCTGCGTGCAATACGTTGAGACCGAGCACGGCGGCCACTGCGGTTTTCTCGCTGATCCTGACGGCTATGACGGCCGCTGGGCGGAACGCACCGTCGTCGAATTCCTGGCGCGCTTCTGATCGCTGACCAACTTGCAATTCATATAGGATGAGTGACGTGCAAGCCGACTTCTCCGTCGAATTAGGCGCCGGCGATCCTACCCTGCAGGTGCCCTGGTTTTCCTCCGACCCCAGGGTCCAGTACTACGATCTGCGCTCCCATCCTGATCTGCTATCGCAGGTAGTGGAGGCGCGCGACAATGAGCCCCTCGCCGAATTCCTGGCAACTATCAATTCCCCGCGCTGCCTTCTGCAAACCGCTAAATGCGATACGTGGAGTTCGCAGCAGATGGATGTCGAGGATGAAATCTTCGGCGCTGCCTGGAAGTACGAGTCCTACATTGACCTGGTTCCAGTGGCGGATGGGCCGCGCTTCTCATTTGCTGAGGTGGAAGACCTGGGCAGCAAGATTGCCCGCCTGCTGCAGCGCGCTCCGGAAATTCCTGCCTCCGCCGAGTTCGTGGTCCGCCGCTGTTATTACCGCGGCGAGGGGGCGCCCGACCCCGGCCGTGAGGGGTTTTACCTTACCTTTTATCTCTCCGGTTATGGCGAGCACGAACAGCAGGCGCAGGAGCGATGGAGCATTGCCCTGCAGCTTGCGGCCAATGCGCTGCTGCAACTCTCCGCTTCCGAATCGGCGCGCGCACGGCAATAACTGGTGCGTGTCTCAGCAAGTTTTCCTCAAGCGTGGCACGTCTGTGCCATTTTGCTTCGTTCCAGAAACCGTTATCTTGCAGCTTCCCAGGAAAAATGGAGGCGCGCCATGCAAATGTCGACGGGTGAAAAGGTCGGGCGCGCCGGTGTGTACCGCGTCATCCACAAGAGTCACCGCCAGCCTCACCTTTCCATCCTGCAGCAAGGTGAAACGTTTCCTCGCTGCCGAAATTGTGCGGATGCGGCCCGCTTTGAGTTCGTGCAGCCACTGGACCAATCCGAGGAAGTGGAACACATCGGTTACGACCGCGATTTTTTGGACGCGGTTCTGGGCGCCGCGCACACCGGGTCTTAACTCGGGCGCCGGCCGGAACCGGCTTTTGCCTTGATTAGCTGTCGAATCTGGTCGAGAAGAACGCGGGGGTTTTGCCCCTTGGTTACATAGGCATCGATAAATTTAGCGGCATCCGTCGGTGCCTCAAAGTAAGCCGACAGCATGATTACCGGCACCTCCGGTTTCAAATCGCGCATTTTCTGCGCTACCGCTGCGCCGTTGAGTTCGGGCATGTGATAGTCGAGCACCACCAGGTCCACGGAGCGCGCCGCAAACAGCTCCAGCCCGGCAGAGCCATCTCCAGCGGTCAGGACTTCATATCCCTCGCGCTCCAGGATCAATCTGCGAACCTCCAGAGATGCCGCCCGGTCATCAACGCACAACAGTAACTTTCTCGACACACACACTTCCTTACGCGAGCGCAACCCGGCCCGCGCGGTCCGCAATCGCAAACACCACACCTGAAGTGGCAGAGGTTTTGGCGCATTATAAGCACAGGTGAGTCCAAGGGGAACACTGCTCAACAAATTTCAGGGGATTCGGAACAGGGTATAGGCGCAAAGCCTTAGGTGAGCTGGGCGGCGCCTCAAATCGACCTGCCGCCGGCAACGCCCGGCGGCATTCGACGTTGTGCTAGATTGGACCCCGGGGCGCGTAGCTCAATTGGACAGAGCATGGGATTTCTAATCCCAGGGTTGCAGGTTCGATCCCTGCCGCGCCTACCACTTTTCAATTACTTGGCTTGCGGTGGTCCTCGGTAGGATTCAAATTGTGGAAATTGTGCCCATGCTGCTTCCGCCTGGGCTTCCGCTTTGCGCTGCTCTTCATCTAGCCGGCGCTTCTCATCGTGACGGCCAGCTGCTTCTGCTCGCAACAAACCGTTGAACCATGCACTGGCTGCGATGGCCAGCGGCACCTCAAACCAGGCTGCGGTGGGAAACATGGAAATCGAACCTTCGCCAATCTGAAAACAAACAGGTTAAAACCGTGCAAGTCTTGCTCCAACGGCGTTAAACTTCTCGCCAAATAACGCATCCTCACAGTAAATTGCGGTCTAGCCTACGGGCAAATCAGGAAACCCTATGCGGTTAAATCGTCGGCTTTTCCCGGCACGCCCAATGCCTGCAGCTCGCCTGCCGATTTTGCGCTACGGAGTTGCCATTCTGAGCATCATTTTGGCCCTCATCCCAGCGTTGCTGCTGCCTGGTGTTATCGAAAGCAGGCTCGTCGTCTTTGCTGTCGCAGTTATGGTTAGCGCCTGGTACGGGGGCTGGAAACCTGGTCTGGTGGCCACTTCCTTTGCTCTGACCGTAAGCGCGTATTTTTCACTCACAGCCGCACGTGTTCCCGCTGACTATCGCAGAGCCATTACACACCTCACGCTGTTTGTGGTGGTGGCGTTGCTGATTTGTTGGTTCAATGCTGCGCTGCGCTCGGCTCAGCAAGGAATGCGCCAGTCGGAGAGCAATTTCCGCTCACTGGTGATGGACGCCCCCTACGGCATCTGCCGCTGCGATTCGACTGCCATGCTCCTGGACGCCAACCCCGCGCTGGTCACGATCCTAGGCCACGCATCGGGTTCCGAGCTTGTGGGTCGCAATCTGGCCAATTTGTACGCCAACTCGCAGCACTGGTTCACTCTTGCCGATTACTTTCGATCTCTGCAGCCATTCAAGGATCTGCTGGCCGAATGGGTAAGAAAGGATGGGAGTTTGGTTAACGTCCGCCTCTCTGGACGTGCCATACCCAGCGAAAACAATATGCTGTTCTTTGAGTTGTTCATTGAGGACGTTAGCCAGCGTCGTGCCCTGGAACAGCAACTCCGGCAGGCTCAGAAGATGGAGGCGGTTGGCCGTCTTGCGGGAGGCATCGCACACGACTTTAACAATCTGCTCATGGTGGTTTCCGGATATTGCGAGTTTTTGCTGGAGCGCATTGGTTCGGAGCGAGCGCTCCGCGGGCCGGTTCAAGAAATTGCTAATGCTGCGGAGCGGGCTACTTCCCTGACCCGTCAGCTGCTTGCCTTCAGCCGCAAGCAGATGTTGGCACCCAAGGTGTTGAATCTGAATGTCGTGGTGGAGGAAAACCTGAATATGCTCCGGCGTGTGATTGGTGAGGACATTCATCTCTTGATGCTTCCAGGCGCCGAGTTAGGGGCGGTAAGAGCCGATCCAGGCCAGATCGAGCAGGTCATCATGAATCTTGCAGTGAATGCACGGGATGCCATGCCGCGGGGCGGCAAGTTCAACATCGAAACCGCCAATGTCACCCTCGACCAGGAATTTGCCCGCTTACACACACCGATTGCACCGGGGGAATACGTCATGCTCGCTATCAGCGACACCGGCGTAGGCATGGACGCAGCAACCCAGGCAAAGATTTTCGAGCCATTTTTCACGACGAAAGGGGCCAAGGGAACTGGACTCGGTCTATCCACGGTTTATGGCATCATCCAGCAGAGCGAAGGACACATCGAGGTTTCTAGTGATCTCGGCAAAGGAGCGTCATTCAAGATCTATCTTCCGCGCGTCAGTGCCGCTGGGCAACCAATCGCAACTGAACCCGTGCTCGCAGCGGTTAAACCAGAGCAGGCCCAGGGAACGATTTTGTTGGTCGAAGATGAGAGCAATCTCCGCAGCTTAGTGCGTGAATATCTGGAGAAGCAGGGCTACACAGTGCTCGAGGCGGGCAACGGTGTGGCTGCGATCGAGGTGGCGAAGGCCAATCCGACGATTCACCTGCTGCTAACCGATGTCGTTATGCCGGAGATGAGGGGGAGCGAATTAGCCAATCGCCTATTATCCCTGCGGCCGGAACTCAGGGTGCTCTACATGTCGGGCTACACCGACCATGACCTTACCCAGAACTCGAACCTGGGAACGGACATCATCCTTCTCCAGAAGCCCTTTAACCTCACTGTCCTGAAACACAAAGTGAAGGAAGCCCTGGGAAAAAACCGCGTGCAGGAAGGCTCACCCGACATCCGTTTGGCTGAACAGGCCCAAACTGCGGCAAGAGACAATTTGTCGTTTACCGTCCGTGCTCAACGCTTCAGTCTTCACGTTCCGCTGAAATATCGGCTGGTTGGACACGTGGATTGGCGCCAAGGCAGCACTGAAAATATCAGCCGCTCGGGAATGCTATTCCGCGCGCAGGAACTGATCGCCCTTCATTCTCAGCTTGATATTAACTTGGTGCTGCCGTGGCAAATTGCGGGATTAGCAGCAACTGAAGTGGTATGCCTCGGTGAAGTGGTCCGAGCTGTGGAAGGCGGTCAATTCACTACATCCCCGGCTTTGGCGGCGAAGATTTTGCGATATCACTTTCAGCATCAGTCACAACAGCCACAGGCTTAGGTGCCAGCCATCTTCCAGGATGTGGCGCGCAAGTTGCTATGGCATAAGGGTTTACCAGGCTCCTGCCAGACCGATTCGCGTTTCAGAAAAGAATTTTCCACAGCCTCCATCCCCAGGGCTAAGGCGTATACTCCGCGCGCGCAATCTGCGCCTCGGAGGAACCCTCATGTACAAGATATCCGAGATTCTGTTAACCGCACTGGTGCTGGCCGGAATGTACTGTGCAATTTCTACCAGCAGCGCCCCGGTCAGAAACCCGGTTCTTCGGTCACAACAGGCGGTGCTCGTTGCCGATGGTACAGATCCAATGCCTGTGTGCCGAGGAAACGGAAAAAGAGCCTGTCAATAGAGTGACGGCATACCGGAGTAGGTAAGGCGGCCCAGAGATAAGGATTGCGGGGCTGCTTGGGGAAAGGTATGCTTCTCGGCCAAGGCGATGACTTGGTCGATGTACATTAGTTGGGTGCTGGGGCCGGCGCTGGAGGTGACACTTCTCACCTTCATGTTCCGGCGCAAGCTACACTTGGCCTTTCCACGATTTTTTTCCTACATTCTGTTTCAGGTTGTTAAAACCGGATTTCTGTTCGTCATCTACCACGACTTTCGAGCAAGCTACTTCGACGCGTACTGGACCACGAATGCGATCAGTGTCCTGCTGGCCGTAGCAGTTATGGATGAGATTTTGCATAGGCTGTTCGAGGAATACGGGGGTATCCAGAATTTGGGGTCCATCATTTTTCGGTGGGCTTGCGGCGTGCTGCTTGTGCTCTCAATCGTAAATGCCTTTTCTACCCAAGCCGCAACCGCAGACAGGGTGGTAGCAGCGGTATTGAGCTTTGATCGCAGTGTGCGCGTTATGCAGTGCGGGCTCGTCCTGCTGCTGATGGTTCTTTGTCGTCTCGTCAGACAGTGCTGGCAGCAACACGTATTCGGTATTGCATTGGGATTCGGTGTTTCTGCGAGCGTTGAGCTAATTCTGGTAAGTATCTTGATGCACTATGGCAACGGCCTGTCTGCAATTGTGAGCCTCACGAACAGTGCGGCATACAACGTGGCGACTCTCATTTGGATTGGCTACATGAGCCGGCAGAGCCACTCGATACCGCAGTTAGCCGTGGCTCCACAACTTAACGCATTAAATTTGGCCATAGTAGAGTCGACCGGGTCGGAGGTTGGCTTCCTTTCCATGGTGGAGGAAGCCGTGGAACGAGTTTTGTCACGAAGTTCTTGGCCGAGGCCATCGACTAAGGGATCCCATATCGTGGGCCGCAAGCCGGAATCAGAAGAGCGCAATTAGGCTTTTATTCCCGCCTTGGTGCCGAAATGAAGCCCGCAGCAGAGCAACTAGACATCGAAGCGAGTTGGCCTCCTAAAGAAGGTCAAGTCATCACGTTCAAGTCCCTGAGCGCCGCGAAAATGGGTATTGTTAAAGACGTAAGGTTGGGACTGGTGTGGCGAGACTTTATTCTTGAGGATGGTCGAGTGATACCAGAACACAAGGTTTTAGGATGCCCTGAGCCGCCAGTTTGGCGAAAAGCCGACGATGTTTCCCAGGAGGAGCGGGAGGAGTGGGAGAGTCGGCTTGTTTCCATGGCTGAGGCGGGATTGGACCCTCGGGAAAGGGAGCAGGCTTTCTGGGCCGAACTGAATCAGTATCTAGCTTATACGTATCTGAGATTCAAACGGCCATCGCATAACCCTTCCCGGGCGGAGTAATGACTGGAAGGAAATGAGACGAGCCGCGAGTTGGAGTCTAGAGCTGTGAGCGACGCACAGAGAGAATCCGAGAAACAACAAGTCTGGAAATTGCTTTCGGAAGCTGGTCTGGTTGACATAGGTCCCGACGAATTTCCAAAGCGGATCAAAGAAGCCAAGGATGTTGTCCTGAAGCGGCTGACTGAATTGCTGGAAGCCACCCCTCCCCTTGACGAGTGCCAATCTGCGGCGTATTCGCTGGGCGCCCTTACCCAGCTGGAAACGAAACTAGGAGTCTCCGCCAAACCCATACGCTCCGATAAATGAACGCTTTGTGAGCGACGGACCTCCACGCTGGCCACGGTGCTGCCCTGGCCCCACACAGACCCATATGGGCGCGTGAATTGCCGGGGCGCCTACCACCCTTTCGTGGCGTTGCGCGAGCTTTACTTCTGCCTGAGTTTCCAAACGATCTGACGCAGCATGCCGAGCCAGATTTTCGCGTCCTCGTCCCGCAGTTGCAGGCGCCGCACCAGGCGCCGGAGTTTTTCCTCCGTTGAGGCGGCGGTGCGCGGCTTCACATAGCCGCTGGCGGTGAGCGCCTGAAACAGCAGCGCCGTGATGCGCTCCAGTTCTCCGGCGTTTGCTGGCTTCGTCGCCTGGGATGGTTCCAGGGCGGGTTCTCCCCGCGCCAGCTCGTAAAGGCAAACCGCCACCGCCTGCCCCAGGTTCATGGACGGGTTCTCGCTGCAAGTGGGGATGCGCATCAGCCAGTGGCAGTGGCTGATATCCAGGTTGGAAAGGCCACGTTTCTCGGAACCGAAAAGAAGGGCCACGCGACCGGACGCCAGTTGCCGCCGCAGTTCGAGCGCGCCTTCCTGCAAAGGACGCAAAGGCTGGATTACGTCGCGGCGGACGCCTGCGGTTGTGCCTACCACCAGGCTGCAGTCGGCCACGGCTTTAGCGACAGTCTTGTATTCCGCGGCTGCCCGCAGCACGGCTGCCGCACCCACGGCGGAGCGCGCTTCGCGAAAAGCAATTTCGTAGGGATTTACTACCCGCAGCCGGCCAAAGCCGAAGTTGCCCACGGCACGCGCCGCCGCTCCCAGGTTGAGGGGGTTGCGTGTAGCCACCAGAACCACACACAGGCGCTCGAATTGGACGACAAACGGCAAGGGCCTATTCTAGGCCAGCCCGCTGCCGCTCCTCGCGCAAATGCGGAGTTCAGTTGATGCTGTACAGTTTGAGCAGCTTCGATGTTTTGCAGCGATAAGCCAGCGCCAGGGCATGCAGTCGATACAGATTCGGTGTGTGCCCGTGCTTCTCGATGTCAGACAAGCGGCTGGGTGAAACGATGTAGTCGCTGTTGTGCCGCTGTTTGCCGACCTTTCTGGTTAAGCGATGTACATCGCGCATGGTGAGCCCCAACTGGTCACGGAGGTCGCGCATCCCCCGTCCCGCTTTCCTGTTCATGTATGCCATACGCGTCTTTCCGCCTGGGTGGAGTAACAAATATCGGCTGCAAACCTCGCGCACCTGGAATGAGAGTGTCGAGAAGGCAGCACAGGTACCGACACGCCTCGTTGCCAAATATATACCAGAGTGAGCATATCGTGTCTCACATAATTATTAATGACTATTTCGAGTACCACCCACCCGGTTCGCCCTGACCGTATTCTGTCAGTCTGGCCCTTGACAACTCTCCGCCAGCATCCTGAGTTGCCGGATGCCGCGCGCCTGCAGCTGCTCAGACGCGCCGCTGCTCTGCCTGCCCTGACCACCGCCAGGGTGCGGCCAGCATCTCACCGAACATGCTTTTCGTCAGTAAGCACGCACTTGCAAATGGAGTCTGACCATGAGAAACCACTTTGCTACTCTTGCAGTTTGTGTGGCCCTAGGCCTTGCCACCTGTGCCCAAGCAAGCAGCCGCCCGATGCAGGACCGGGACAAGGATAAGGACAACCAGGCAAAACATGCGCAGAAAGCCGCGAAGGTGAAAATCATCCACGGGCCGGTAATTGAGTCTACCAAGCCAACCACCGCTACCATCGCCTGGTCCACCAATGTCAACGCCAGCACAATTTTGAAATACGGCACTAACCCGGGCGATTTGGACCAGACCGCGGAAGCACGCTGGGGCGGCACGACGCATCGCGTCTACCTGCGTTCCCTGAAGCCTGGTACGACCTACTATTACCGAATAGAGTCCACCCAGGCCCAGGGCACCGGCTCGCAGGCGGTCAGCGGCGTGCAGCAGTTTCGCACTCCCGGCGCGGCCGCCGCTTCCGCGGCTCCGGTTGCAACCCGTTCCGCCGCCGCTAATCCCGCGTACACTCGCGGGCGCGACATGGCGCTGCGCAATCTCCATCAATTCCTGGTAACGCACCCGAATGTCAAGGCGGACCTGAAGAAGAACCCCAGCCTGGCCGAAAACGCGAGCTATCTCGGCCATCACCCCGGGTACAACCAGTTTCTGCAGACCCACCGTGCGGTGAAGCAGTTCATCGCGGAGGATCCCACGTTTCTGCAGAGTGAGGAGGCGATCCGATGAGCTGATGGCGCTTTCCGCGTAAAGATGGGGCTGGTTCAGGTCAGCCCCATCTTTTTTGTCGAAGTCAAACCCCTTTGCGTCTGAATCCAGGACGCCATTCCCCGCAGCCAGCCGGCCACGTTAAGCTCAAGGCACCCATTTCTGAGGGGAAGCCGCGTGAACTCGCCGAGCAGAACGCCGGTGTTGGCTTTGCTGCCGGGCGGCCTGTTGCTGCTGGCCACGGCGCTGCTGCTGAATTTCCTCTCCCTGCCGCCCCCCACCTATGCCCGAGTGCAGTTCGGATTCTACATCGTGCTGTGCGCGGGGGTTCTGCTCGCCTGGCGCTTCCGCTCCACCCGCGTTTTATTCGGTTTGCTGGTTCTGTTACTGGTAGAAGAGGCTGCATTCGGTCCTTCCAACCTGAGCGCCGATCACGTACGGGTCGCAATTGCCGCCTTTCTGCTGCCGGTTAGCCTGCTAATCTTTTCCTTATTGCCCGAACGCGGGTTCACCCTGGACGCGATGGTGCCCCGCGCTGCACTGCTGCTGATTGATTTTGTTGCTTTGGGTGTAAGCAGCGAGTTCCACGGCATGCACACGTTCAGCCTGTCCTGGGTGACTTCAGGGCTCTGCGCCGTCGCTTCCCTGATTTTCCTGCTGCGGGCAGTCCTCTACCGTAGGAATCTGGAGAGCGGGTTTTTCTGGGGCATGCTGGCGGCGTGGCTGGCGTTGCGCCACGGCGGCGTGGGTGTAGCTGCCACCGCCTACCTTGGCACCGGCGCGCTCATCGTGGCGGCCTCCCTGGTCGAGAGCTTCTATTTCATGGCCTACCACGACGAACTCACCGGCCTGCCCAGCCGCCGCGCCTTTAATGAAGCCGCGGCAGCGCTCGCCCAGCCCTACGGCGTCGCCATAGTGGATATTGATCACTTCAAGTCTTTTAACGACCTCTACGGTCACGACACAGGCGATGAGGTGCTGCGCATGGTCGCGGCACGGCTGGCGCTGGTCAGCGGCGGCGGACAAGCCTTTCGCTGCGGCGGCGAAGAGTTCGCGGTGCTGTTTCGCGATCGCGGCGCGGCAGAAGCCCTGCCCTACTTGGAGGAGCTACGGAGGGACATCGAAGAATCCGTCTTTTGCTTTCGCGGCCCCGATCGCAGGCGTCAAGTTCGCGGAGCGGACCGGCGTAACGCAGCCCGGCGCACGACCCGAAGGCGGAAGATGAAGGTGGAACCGCCTTCTGCGGCTGATATCACGTCCGTTACCGTGAGCATAGGCGTTGCCGGTTCGGAAGAGCTGAAGCAGGAGAAAGTGCAGCAGGTCATCGCGGCTGCAGACAAAGCTCTCTATCGCGCCAAGGCCGCTGGCAGAAACCGGGTGGAAGTGGCCGGGATAGAGCGGGCCGGTTTTTCGAAAATGGCCGCCTCACGCCGCTAAATGGCGGTGTTGGCACCACTACTGCTTACAGAGATATTACCGAGCGCTGCAGGTCGGCCGGGGCTTGGGGCGTATCCACCCTGGGCTCGCTCTGTCGCGGGCGCGGAGACTCCTTGCGGGCATACGGCTTGGGATGAGCTTTCTCGGCGTTGCGCTTTTGCACTTCGCGCCCCTTCATGGCGCTGAGCTGGGAGCTATCGCTAAACAGTTCCTTGATCAGCAAGCTCTGAGTATGAATAGTGTTGTCCTGCTCCACAATCAGCATGGTCATCATTGAGTAGGCCACCAGGAACAGCACCGTGAGCACCGGCAGTAAGGTGTTTTTCCGCTTTGCAGTGTTTGTGCTGTTCTCGCTCAAGAAGCACCCCGCTTTCAGTCAAAAGCTGACTTACTGTGGTAAGCACCTTCGAAGCCAGCCGATTGTTTCTTGTAACTGACTGTGAGCAATGTTCTTAGGCCCCTATTTGCCTAGCCTGCCTGTGACCCCAGTGCAACTCTGTGCACATAAACAGAAGTGGCGGATGCCATGTCGGCTGGCTCCAATTGCTTGTCAGAAGCCCTGGGTTCCGGACCACTGGTTACTTTAGGAACCAACTGCCAAATAGATGCAGTTCTCAGGCCCAGCAACACAGAATTTCATAAAGCAGTGTCACGGCTGTTTCCTGGCCCACTTAGCGAAAAAAGCCGGAACCGGGGCGCGTGAGCCGGCGAACCGCAGGAAGCTGAACCGTAGGCCTAGCCAGCAAAAGACGCTTTATGCCACCTTGCCCGAGCCCGTATCCCGCACCTGGCATAGACCTTGACTCCGCGCTCCTCGCAATGCAGCGTCAGTCGCCTGCCTTCCGGCATGCAGGGCTCGTAATTGGCTGGCCTCAGAGCGCCTGGCGGCAAGTAGTTGAGAAAACGGCACATTGAGTCCTTGACGTTAATTGCAATTAGCGATATCAATATTGCTAATTGCAATATGAAGCTTGGCGAGAAAATCCGCTACCTGCGCGAAGTCGAGGGCACGCTGCGCGGTTATGGCCGCGCCTTCACCCAGCAGGAGATTGTGCGCGCGGTGAAGAAAGAGATGGGCAAGAGCATCAGCCAGTCCTATCTTTCACAGATCGAGAGCGGCGCCCGCCCCCATCTGACCAATTCCACCCGCATGCTGCTGGCGCATTTCTTCAAGGTGCACCCCGGTTACCTGGTGGACGACCCGGAAGGCTTTCACAACGAATTGATCTCCGATTTGGGCGCCTTGGAGGACAAACTCGACCTGTGGCTTATCAATGGCGCCGAGCGTTTTCGCCGCGACGTGGAGGTCAGCCAGGCGCTGCTGGAAGCGGCCAAGCACGAGGATTCGCGTCGCTGCCTGGTGCTACTGGGCGCAATTTTGGAAACCCCGAACCTTGTAGACCGCCTGCTGCAGGTGCTGAGGCCCGAGCATCACCGCCACGGGAACCACGGTGCCGAATTAGCTCTAAAAGACAACGGGCAAAGGAGGCGAGAGTTATGACCTGGGAAAATTTTTATTTGGTCTGCTTTGTGTTGGGTTTCGCCTTCAGCGTGCTCTCGTTCCTGGGCGGCGGGATGCGGTGGCACTTACCCTTCAAGTGGCACCTGGGACATGCCGGGCCGCAAGTTCACGCCGGGCCGCACGTACACGTAGGACACGGAGCAGGCCCCCAAGTATCGGTGTTCAATTTTCTAACCCTGACCATCTTCCTCGCTTGGTTCGGCGGCACTGGCTACCTGCTCACTCGCTATTCCACTGTGTGGTTCCTTCTCGGACTCGGGGTGGCCATACTTAGCGGCATTGGCGGAGCGGCCATTATTTTCGCTTTTCTGAAGGCGCTGATGGCCAGCGAACACCCGATGGATCCGGCTGATTATGAAATGGTGGGCGTGCTGGGCAAGGTGACCAGCCCTATTCGCGCCGGTGGCACGGGAGAAATTACCTACAGTCAGGGCGGCACGCGGCACGCCGCAGGGGCGCGCAGCGAGGATAGCAGCGCCATCGGCAAAGGTTCGGAAGTGGTAGTTACCCGTTACGAACACGGGATCGCCTATGTGCGCCGCTGGGAGGAAATGGCGGGCATGGAAGATGCGCCCCCGCAACAGGCGTCGAGTTCCACCGCCGGGAGCAAGGAAGGCAGCTAACCATGGCACGCCCACTCTATCGGGTATTCAGTCTGGTGCTCTGGCTGGCCGTGCCGGTGGCCGCGCTGCGGCTCTACGTTGTGTGGTCGAAGCTGCCCGGGCGCTTAGCTACGCATTTTG